>JAZROZ010000016.1:0-31800 GCA_045648985.1 Clostridia bacterium | reverse complement strand
CCGCTTGGCCTCCGACTTCAGAGCGACTTCATCCTTATATGCAAGGCCAAGTTCATCAAATACCGCCTTGACTTTCTGAGCGGTTTTAACCTCCTTAAACCCAAGTTCAGGCTCTTTGAAAATACTCTCTCCTATAGAGATGATTTTGTCCCGGTTTTTATCAATAGCCTCCGAGACTAGTTTTTTCATTTCTTCAATTGTCATACCTATTCCTCCAAAATTTTATTATATAATAGTTCCGCCGCCGACAACGACATCACCATCGTAAAAGACTACAGCTTGTCCCGGTGTTACTGCTTTTATTGGCTGAGAGAATTTAACGTGGATATTTCCATCAGGCATCCCGAACAACCTAGCAGGTGTTTCTTTTTGCTTATAACGTGTTCTGACTGATACTTCCATACCGTCTGTAATAGTATCACACGAAATAAGGTTAACATCGGATGCGATAAGCTCATCTCTAAAAAGATGCTCTATTGTATCAACATAAACTATATTTTTTTCAATATCTTTTCCTAAAACGTAGACCGGTTCAGGTACAGAAAGTCCTAAACCCTTTCTTTGACCTATCGTGTAGTGGATATGCCCTTTGTGTTTTCCTAAAATGTTGCCTTTTGTATCAACAAAGTCGCCTGCCACAGTTTTTTTGCCAGTATATCTTTCAATATAAGTTGGGTAGTCATCATCTTTAATAAAACAAATATCCTGACTGTCAGGCTTATCTGCATTTATAAAACCGTTTTCTTCTGCTATTTTACGCACTTCTGCTTTTGTAAGCTTTCCTAATGGGAATTTGATTTTTGAAAGCTGGCTTTGGGTGAGAGAATACAGAACATAGCTTTGGTCTTTAGAATCATCTTTTGCCTTTTTTAGAAGAAATCTATCAAGATTTTTGTCATATTCACAAATTGCATAATGTCCTGTTGCAACGTGGGGAAATCCCATTTCATCCGCCTTTTCCAGAACTTCACGGAATTTAACATGTCTGTTACAATCTATGCAGGGGTTTGGGGTTCCGCCTTTTAAATAAGTATTTACAAACTTATCAATAACGTAATCATTAAAATTTTCACAGAAGTTATATAAATAATGAGGCATATCAAGCTTTTTTGCGATAGCCTGAGCATCCTTAATATCTTTTTCAGTGCAGCAAGATGGGGAAAATCCGTCATCACTGTCATCAACAAGCTTTAAAGTTATTCCGCATACATCACAGCCCGACTGTTTAATCAAAAAAGCGGCAACGGCACTGTCAACGCCGCCACTCATAGCAATTAAAATCTTGTCCATAACTATATCCTTTCTATATTGCAGATATCACAAACAACTTCTCCTGCAATAATAAGACCGGCAGAAGACGGCACAAACGATATACTTCCCGGTATGTGTCTGCCGTTTTCTTCTATCTGGCTTTCTGTCTGTTTTGGCACTTCTTTGGAGTACAAAACCTTAAGCGAATCAATAGCGCGCGCTTTTAATTCCTTTCTCATAACACGTGCTAAGGGGCAGACAGATGTTTTATAAATATCTGTCACTTCAAAAAGTGAGGGATTTAGCTTATTTCCCGTTCCCATACTGCTTATTATAGGGATGTTTTTTTCTTTTGCCTTTGCAATAAGTGTGAGCTTTGAAGAAACCGTGTCTATTGCATCTACAATATATGAAAATCCGCCCAAATCAAAGTCATCAGCATTTTCTGCAGAGAAAAAAGTCTCCATTTCGATTACTTCTGCTTTTGGGTTTATATCTAAAATTCGTTCCTTCATAACAGACGTTTTTGGTTTTCCGACTGTGGAATGAAGAGCGATAATTTGTCTGTTTATGTTAGATAAAGAAACAACATCGCTGTCACACAAAAGAAACTTGCCGATGCCTGCTCGTGCTAATGCTTCTGTTACATATGAACCAACACCGCCAATTCCAAAAATTGCAACAGATGAGTTTTTTAATTTGTCAAGAGCATCTTTTCCAATTAGCATCTCGGTTCTTTGAAACTGACTCATATGTTAAAATTCTCCTATCATTTTTATCTCGCAAACAAGTTCTACATTAAAGTTTTTAAGTACTGTTTCCTGAATGTGATTAATAAGTGCAAGAACATCAGCTGCTGTAGCATCGCCTTTATTTATGATAAAGCCTGCGTGCTTTTCAGAAACCGCAGCGCCGCCTATAGAATATCCTTTAAGGCTTGAATCCTCTATGAGCTTTCCTGCAAAGTATCCTTGGGGTCTTTTAAATACACTTCCTGCACTTGGAAAGTTTAGTGGCTGTTTATCATTACGTCTCTTTAAAAGCTCGTTCATAGTTTGTAAAATTGTTTCCTTTTCGCCATGTAAAAGCCTTAATTTAGCGCTTACAATAAATTTATCAGTTTCAGTATAAATGCTGTGTCTGTAACCAAAATTATGTTCTTCTTTTAAGATTGTTTTTATTTCACCGTCTGAATCTAAATATTGAGATTCCAAGATAATATCTTTCATTTCACCGCCGTATGCACCCGCGTTCATATATACGGCACCGCCTAAAAGACCAGGTATTCCACCTGCAAACTCCAAGCCTGATAGAGAATTGCCTGCAGCAAATTTAGCTAAAGCGGAAAGGGAAATTCCTGAATCTGCTGATATTATATCATCATTTGCTTCTACCGATTTTGAAACATATTTTATAACAACACCGCGAATACCTTTATCTGAAACCAAAAGGTTTGAGCCTGCACCGATTATCTGATAGGGTATACCATAATCCTTGCACAAAAGGATAACTTCTTTTAAACAGGAAACACTTTTTGCTAAAATAAAGATATCAGCAGGGCCGCCTATTTTAAAAGTAGTGTGATTTTTCATTGGTTCGCTATAATATACTTCTGCATCATATATAGATTTAAGCTTTTTGTCAAAATCTAAAGTTTGCAAGGCAAATCCTCCTAATTATAACACTTAAAGAAATAATTTATATCATAATATATTGCAAAAAACAAAAGCTTATTCTTCTGCTGCTTCCATAGATTCCATAAGTCTTCTGTTTAATTCTTCTGCCGCGTTATATCCCATCTGCTTCTGTCTGTGATTCATTGCGGCAACCTCTATAATGATAGCGAGGTTTCTGCCGGGTTTAACGGGGATAGTAAGTGATGGAACTTTTATTCCCATAATATCAGTCAGCTCTGTGTCGATTCCAAGTCTGTCATATTGCTTTCCTGACTGCCAGAGCTCTAAGTTTATAACAAGATTGATGTTTTCTGTATCTTTAACGGCACCCATACCGAATATTCGTTTAACGTCTATAACACCTATACCGCGAAGCTCAATGAAGTGACGGATTATGTCAGGAGAGCTTCCCACGAGTGTTTTCTTAGACACCTTTTTAATTTCAACAGCATCGTCTGCAACTAAGCGATGACCACGTTTAACAAGCTCCATAGCGGTTTCACTTTTTCCGACTCCGCTTTCA
This sequence comes from Clostridia bacterium, assembly GCA_045648985.1. GTDB lineage: Bacteria > Bacillota > Clostridia > UBA1381 > UBA9506 > SIG437. The sequence continues at coordinate 28,350 of JAZROZ010000016.1, read as the reverse complement.
CCCAACAAAAGTACGCCTTCGCCGTAAACCTCAACCAAGACACCGTGAAGTGTTGTCATAGGTGCAAGCCATACGTTTAAAGAAAGAGTCAGGTCACTTGTAAACTGTGATGTTGCTTCTTTAGAACGAAGAAGCGGTACACCACTTTCACCGGCACATTTTAAAAGCTCAGGAAATATTTCCATACCGCGAGTTACAATGACAGTAACAGGCTTAAAATTGAAAAGACGTCTTAGGGCAGTGTGTCTGTCCTCTGCGTGCATTTTTTCAAGATATGTATATTCTACCATTCCTAAAATCTGAATTCTCTCAGGGTCGAAATAATCAAAAAAGCCTGAAAGCTGAAGAGCAGGTCTGTTAAGGTCAGGCATACAGACCCTTATTTCACGATAACCATCAGGAGCTGAAATAACCTCTAAATCTTTTTCATCGATTATAGTACCAAGTGTTACAAATACGTCTGACATATTAATTTCCATAGCCTTTCTGCCTACAAAAGTGATGAAAATATACGCATCTTGTCTGTAGGCAGATAAGGCGTATGATGGAAATTATGCCCATGTGCGTTTTTGCTAAAGCAAAAAATCGCACGGGGAATCAATTTCGCCATAGGATTTAACGTGATTTTTCACGTTGAGGTCCTCCGTTCTTTTATATCAATAAATATATTATACTACAAAATTCTTTCATTTAAAAGAGAAAAATATATTTTTTTATGGTTTCTTTTCTTGCTTTTTTTTAATAAAACATATATAATGTTATATTAGAGGAATTTGTTTGCAAAATGGAGGAAAAAATGAGAGCAGTTATAACAGTTGTAGGGACAGACAAGGTTGGAATAATTTACGAAGTAAGTAAGGTATTAGCTCAAAACAACGTAAATATATTAGACATTTCACAAACTATAATGCAGGATATGTTTACTATGATAATGCTTGTAAACGTAGATAAAAGCACAGTGCCGTTTTCAGAGCTTGTAACGGTTTTAGATGAAACGGGAAACAAGATAGGTGTATCTATAAAAATTCAGCACGAGGATTTGTTTAATTCGATGCATAGAATATAAGGAGACACGATTTATGTTAAACAAGCACGAAATATTAGAAACAATAAATATGATAGATAAGGAGCATTTAGATATTCGTACAGTTACAATGGGAATATCGCTTCTTAGCTGTGCTTCATCACAGTCTGACAGAGTAGCACAGAAAATTTATGATAAAATAACTAAGTCTGCCGAAAATCTCGTTAAAACAGCGGAAGATATTGAAACAGAGTTTGGTATTCCGATAATAAACAAGCGAATTTCAGTCACACCGATTTCACTTGTTTTAGAAGCGGCAGAAAACGAAGATGCGTACCTTAAAGTCGCAAAAGCATTAGATAAAGCCGCAAAAGAGGTTGGTGTAAACTTCATTGGCGGATATTCTGCTTTGGTACATAAGGGAATGACCAGAGGCGATAAACGATTAATCACATCAATCCCTGAGGTTTTAAGTGAAACTGACATTGTCTGCTCATCTGTAAACATCGGCACAACACGTGCAGGTATTAATATGGATGCTGTAAAGCTTATGGGAGATATCATAAAACAGACGGCTGACAAAACAAAGGAGAGAGACGGCTTTGGATGCGCTAAATTAGTCGTATTTATGAATGCTGTCGAGGACAATCCATTTATGGCAGGTGCTTTTTGCGGAGTAGGAGAGTACGAAACTGCAATAAACGTAGGTGTAAGCGGTCCCGGTGTTGTTAAGTGTGCTTTGGAAAAAGTTAAAGGTGAGCCATTCGGTGTTGTCAGTGATACTATTAAAAAGACTGCATTCAAGATAACAAGAATGGGGCAGTTAGTTGCAACAGAGGCATCTAATAGACTCAAAGTACCATTTGGTATTGTTGACTTGTCTTTAGCTCCGACTCCTGCAAGGGGAGACAGTGTAGCATATATCTTAGAGGAAATGGGCATCCAAAAGTGCGGTGCTCACGGCACTACTGCTGCACTCGCTCTTTTAAACGATGCTGTAAAAAAAGGCGGAGTAATGGCAACATCATTTGTAGGTGGATTATCAGGTGCGTTCATTCCCGTAAGTGAAGATGCAGGCATGATTGAAGCAGTTAAATGTGGTGCACTTTCTTTAGAAAAGCTTGAGGCAATGACTTGCGTCTGCTCGGTTGGCCTTGATATGATTTGTGTACCGGGTGACACTTCTGCAAATACAATTTCTGCAATTATAGCAGATGAGGCGGCAATAGGTATGATAAATCAGAAAACAACGGCGGTGAGAATTATTCCTGCACCGAATAAGAAAATCGGTGATGTGGTTGAGTTTGGTGGTCTTTTAGGCTCGGGTCCTGTTATGAAGGTGAGCGAGTTTAAAAGCGACGATTTCATAAATCGCGGCGGAAGAATCCCTGCGCCGATTCATAGCCTTAAAAACTGATAATTTAGTTAAATATATTAATATTTACTTATAAAAGAGAAAAAAGGAGAATGGAAATGGAAATTTCATCATTACAAAAAGCAAGATATGAGTATGCCCCAAAGCTTCCCGAAATGTTAAGAAACGGCATCTCAGACATCAGCGTTAAAGAAGGGGAAGCAACAAAAAGTGTAGCTGATTGCGAAAAAATCGAGGCGCTTTTCCCAAATACATACGGCAAAAAGGAAATTGTTTTCTGCAAAGGTCAGAACACATCAGAAGCTAAAAAGCAGGTTGTTGGTGTTATTTTATCAGGCGGACAGGCTCCGGGCGGACACAACGTTATCTGCGGATTATATGATGCTTTAAAATCAACAAATGCTGATAATGTGCTCTACGGCTTTAAGAATGGTCCTATTGGTCTTTTAGAGGACGACTATCTTATTTTTGACGATGCTTACATAAACGAATACAGAAATACGGGCGGATTTGATATCATCGGCTCAGGAAGAACCAAGCTTGAATCAAAAGAACAGTTTGCAGTTGCGGCAGAAGTTTGTAAAAAGCACGGCATCACAGCTATCGTTATCATTGGCGGTGACGATTCTAACACAAATGCTGCTGTTTTAGCTGAATATTTTGCAGAAAACAACACAGGCGTTCAGGTTATAGGTTGTCCGAAAACTATTGATGGTGACTTAAAGAATGAAGACATTGAATGTTCTTTTGGTTTTGATACTGCTACTAAGACATACAGTGAATTAATCGGTAATATCGAAAGAGATGCAAACTCTGCTAAAAAATACTGGCACTTTGTCAAGGTTATGGGACGTTCTGCTTCCCACGTAGCATTAGAGTGTGCGCTCGAAACACAGCCAAACTTATGCTTAATTTCTGAAGAGGTTGCAGAAAAGAAGATGTCACTTTCGCAGATTGCAGATTATATTGCAGATTCTGTAGAAAAGAGAGCTGCAAAGGGTATGAACTTCGGTGTTGCCATTATCCCTGAAGGCGTTGTTGAGTTTGTTCCTGAATTCTCAGTATTAATTTCAGAAATCAACGAGCTTTTAGCCGGAAAAAAAGCTGATGAGTTCGGCGCGCTTCCAAGCTGGGCAGATAAATATGCTTTCATTGAAAAAGGCTTAACAAAAGAATCTATGGCAGTATTTGCAATTCTGCCGCAAGGTATTCAGCAGCAGTTATTCTTAGAAAGAGACCCGCATGGTAACGTGCAGGTATCACTCATCGAATCTGAAAAATTATTCTCAGCGTTAGTTAAGGATAAATTAGATGAAAGAAAAGCTGCAGGCACATATAAAGGTAAATTCAATCCTCTTCACCACTTCTTAGGATATGAAGGCAGATGTGCGTTCCCGTCTAACTTTGATTCAGACTATTGCTATTCGCTTGGCTACAACGCATTTATGCTTATCCAGTATGGATATAACGGTTATTTATCAAAGATTTCAAATCTTTCTAAACCTGCTAAAGAATGGATTGCAGGTGGTATGCCTATCACAAAGATGATGAATATAGAAAGAAGACACGGCGAAGATAAGCCTGTTATCAAAAAGGCTTTAGTTGAGCTTGACGGCAAACCGTTTAAGTACTTTGAAGCGAGAAGAGATACATGGGCAACAGAAACATGTTATGTATATCCTGGTGCTATCCAGTATTACGGACCTGCTGAGGTTTGCGATATAACAACAAAGACACTTGCACTCGAGCAGGAATAAGAACCGATAACAATTCCCAAAAAGGTGATGTAATATTTACATCACCTTTTTTGTGATTTTGTTGATGTTTTATGTGATTTTTTATATTTTACTTGATAAAATTTGTTGATTACAATTTATTTTTGTGCTATAATTGATACATACAGAAGAAAATATATATTTCTATGCTGCTATGAGAGCTGTGCAGACAGTGATAGGAGTAATATCTGCGATTATTATAAATGCATTTATTGGGAAACTCAAAAAACAAAAAGAAAGAAATGAATATAAATGATGAAAATGACAAAAATCATCAAATGTTATTATAATTAAATTACTACCAGAGGGGGAAAAGTAATGCTGCAGGTAGCGATTGTAGAAGATGAGCTCTTTATGCGCGAATTTTTAGAGCATTGTATAAATTATGAAGAACTGGGTTTTAATATCTGTGGTTCTTTTTGTTGCGCCGAGGATGCACTTGAAGCCTTAATCGAAAAGAAACCAGACCTTGTTATAACAGATATAAAAATGTCGGGTATGGATGGGATTACATTTATGTCCGAAATGCTTAAAATTAATCCCGCTACACATTTTATCGTAATAAGTAACTATCAGGATTTTGAGATTGTAAGAAGTGCTTTTCGTATGGGAATATGTGACTATATTCCAAAGATAGATTTTGAACTTGACCATTACAAAGAAACACTTTTGGCTTTTGCTAAAACTAAAGGAGAGGTTAGCCTGGTGTCTCACTCATCAGAGCCTAAAAATCTTAAAGCGCAGTTCTGGAGCGAGGGTTTTTCATCACAGAAGGAAGAATCCAAAGGAATCAGCGAGCAGTTTATGATTTTTGCGCTTGTTGATATTCTAAACTACGAAAAAATTGTTCAGTTACAGTGGAAAATGGACAAGGAATTACTTAAGCTTGGCCTTTCAAACTTTTTAGAGGAAAAGCTTTCAGAATTTGGAAACAGTGATTTTTTCTTTAACGAATATGATAAACTTGTTCTGTTGTTTTCGGGCGATGACTTAAATGCCATAAGGGCGTTGCTTTACGATATTTGCGAGTTTTTACATAATTATTTTCAATTTGAAGTTTGTGTTTTCTTAGAAGAAGGTCCCACCAAGCTTAAGAGCTTAAAGGATACGTACGCAGAGCTTTATAGCCTGAAAAAGTTCCGTTTCTTTCTGCCTGAGCGTACATTCATAACAAGGTCTGTTGCAGATGAGTTTGGTGATGCTTTTGACTGTGTTACAACGTATGCAGAAATGGAAAAGCTTTTTAATAGCAGTGAATTTGATATTGTTATTAAGAATTTAGAAAAGATAAGAGATTTAAAGCCTTCATCAGAATATGTTGAGGAGGTTTTGTATTTCTATCAAAATATGCTTCTTTTAGTATCAGGTGTACATAAAAAATATAAAATCAGTCGCATTGATGCTATATCTATAAATGAGATTCTGACATTTTCCAATTATGAAAAGGTTTTAGAAATGTTGGTTTCGGGAATAGTTAAGATTTCGGAACAGGTTTCATTCCCTGAAAAGAAGTTAAACAGAGAGATTGATGAATATATACAAAAACACTATGCACAGAAAGTATCTCTGGAGGAAATGGCAAAAGAATTTCAGTATGAATATAGTTATTTCTCAAAAATATTCCGCAATATAAAGGGAGTTACATTTAAAAAGTATTTAAACAACTTCAGGCTTGAAAAGGCAGAAAATCTTATCAGGCACACGAGTCTTAAATATAGTGAAATAGCTGCAAGTGTCGGCTATCAGAACTATGAGCATTTCAGCAGATGCTTCCGTGAAAAATACGGTTTGTGGCCGAATGAGATAGAAAGGACAAATGAAAATGCTTAAAACGTTTTTCTCAGGTGGTATGCAAAGGCTGTTTTTGTGTATAGTTCTGCTTTGTGTTTCAGGGATTGTTTTAATTGGCGGATATTCGTGGAATGTTATGTCAAATGCTATGTTTGACCAGATTGAAAAAACATCACACCTGCAGATGCAAAGGGCAAATCAAGAGCTTGACAGTCTTGAAAAAAGTATAAAAGAAACGGTTTCTGAAATTGAGGGACTGAGATTTTACCATAAAGATGTGATATCGGTGCAAGCAGAGGATGTAAATACGCTGCTCAGTAAGACTCTAAATCAGGAAATATTCGGAGCGGTTTTTTTAATAACTTCAGACGGTCGTGAGTATTCGTTTAATCCTGATATAATTTATGTGGATACAGTCCACTTAAGGATATCATGTCACGACAACAGTCCTGAAAGCGGAAAGCTTAACTGGTATAACGGCAGCAGCGAAGAGTTTTTGCCACGATATGAGGGATATTATATTGTATGTACAAGCGTTCCAGAAACAGAAAGCACTTATGCAACAGTATATTTGTTTGTAAAAGAAGAGCAGATTAGCGGAGTTTTAAAATGCGTAGAGGATAGAAACAACGTTGTTTTACTGTTAGATGGCGGAAATCGTTTAGCTGCAAGCGATGAAGAGCGTTTAGCACACCTTTTAAAATCTACAGATGGAATTCTTTTTCAGCTATATGAAGAAGATGAAGGCTTCTTTAAATTCAAAAGATTTGACAAGAGTCATATAACATCACATTTTCGCTCTGCGGGCAGCAACTTTAAGTTTATGGCAATTTATGAAACGGCGGAAATATTTAAAGAGAGCTATAAAATCCTGAGTATAATGTTTATATTTATGGCAGGCTTTATTATAATTATTGTATGTCTTTACAGAATAATTAAAAAGCAGTACATAAAACCGTTTTCAGAGCTTGTAGAACAAATGAAAAATACAGAAAACAATCTGGCAGAGGAATACATTGATATTCGCGGCAATCAGGAAATAAGTATATTGGTAAGCCAGTATAATGAGATGAGACGAAGAATATTCAGTATGCTAGAAGACGTGAAAAAACAGGAGGAAATGAAACGTCAGGCGGAGGTTGCGGCACTTAGATATCAGATTAATCCGCATTTTTTTTATAATACCTTGTCAAATATCAAAATGCTTGCTCTCTCAAAAGGGGAACATGAAATCAGTGCTACGATTTCCAAATTTGCAAATATGTACAGATATCTCTTTTCAAACAAAAGTAACTTTGTAAAAGTCGGAGAAGAGATAGAGTTCATTAAAAACTATATATCTTTAATGAGTACACGATACGACAATCTTTTAAACACGTTTTATATGGTGGAGGAGCATTTGAAAGAATGTGTTTTGCCTGTGTTTATACTCCAGCCTCTGGTTGAAAATGCCATTGTTCATGGATTGTCGAAAAAACTCAACGAAAGAACAGCTTGTTTTTTACGTATTACTATAACGTCTGATGCTGACGAAATGACGATTGAAATACACGATAACGGCAAAGGTATGTCAAAAGAAATGATTGAGAGAATTATGTCCATAAAAGAGACAGATGTGCAGGAATTCGGTCTTGGACTTTTCAACACAATTAAAAGACTTCAGTTTCAGTATGGAGAACGATATAGTTTTTCGATAGAATCCGAGCAAGAGGAATATACAAAAATCATTTTGAAGATACCTATGGAGTTAGAACAGTAAAGGAAAATGCTGATGCAAGACTAAAAAAATCAATGGAAAGCAAAATTTATTTCAAATATTTAACATATAATTGAAATAATTATAAATTTTCAACTGAAAATTTATAAAAATAAGGTAATTTTATTAATTGTGAACAAAAGATGACTAAAAACATCAAGGTTTTGACATAAAAAATCATAGACGTTTACCAATTCTTTTTGCTATAATGTAAAATGTAATATAATTGTAAATTAAATTTTACGATATGAAGCAGGAGGAATGAAAATGAAAACCAGTAAAAAAGTAGCAGGCAGTGAAGCAGCTAAGAAAAAATCTTCATTGTCAGAGAGCTACGCAATTAAGTGTCTTAAGAAAAATAAGATGACTTATGCTTTTTTACTGCCGGCAATTGTTCTTGTATTTATTTTCTGTTATTTGCCACTACCAGGTCTTTGGGTATCATTTACAGATTATAACGCATTTAAGGGTATTTTCGGCAGTGACTTCACAGGATTAGATAATATTATATCTATCATCCAGACACCAAAGCTTTTTAAATCAGTTTTAAACACTATTTATTTAAGCTTTTTAAACATCGTGATAGTATTCCCGATTCCGATTGTGTTTGCTATTATGCTTAACGAAATCAAGAATGCGGCATTTAAACGTATCACACAGACAATCAGTTATCTTCCGCACTTTATTTCAACAATCGCCGTTGTTGGTATTGCGACAACAATTTACAGCAGCTCAGGTATCGTCAACGATATTCGTGTGGCTATGTTCGGACCTGAAACAAAAAGAATTCTTTTCTTAGGTCTTCAGGAATTGTTCGTACCGAACATTGTTATACTTACACTCTGGCAGAGCTTAGGCTGGAGCACAATCATCTTCTTATCTGCTATCTCAGGTATTGACCCTGAACTTTATGAAGCAGCAATCATTGACGGTGCCGGTAAGTTCAAACAGTGCTGGCACATCACACTTCCGAGCCTTGCTATGACAATCATTTTATTGTTGATTTTCAAAATTGGTAGTTTGCTCGCTTCAAACTTCGACTTGATTTACGGCTTGCAGAATGTATTTATCGACTTTGAAACTATTTCCACAATAACCTATAAAGAAGGTATTGAAGCAGGTAACTTCGGTGTATCAACTGCTATTGGCTTTGTAACAGGTATTATCAGTATGATACTTACACTTAGCGCAAATGCAGTATCTAAAAAAATCAACAATGTGTCCTTGTTATAGAATTGAGGTGAGAGAATTATGTTTAAAATAGACAGAATGAAAAACGAAGGTATTGGTTACGGAATTTTCCAGGTCGTTAACTTTTTAGTTATGATTGGTATTATCTTAATTTCTCTCGTTCCTTACCTTAACGTTTTAGCAAAAGCATTAAATGATGGTAATGATACACTTCGCGGTGGTATAACAATTTTCCCGCGTGTGTTCACTTGGGATAACTTTAAAGTTTTGTTGAGTGACGAAAGTCTTATCCTTGCAACAGGTGTAACACTTGCTAAGGTTACATTGCAGACAGTAGGAAGTATTATAGTTCAGTTTATGGCAGCATATGCTTTATCAAGACCGGGTCTTTGGGGACTTAAAGGTATAAACATTTTCTTCCTCGTAACAATGTATATCGGCGGCGGTCTTATCCCTAACTACATCCTTTTCTCAAAAATGGGACTTTTAAACAATTTCTGGGTTTACGTACTTCCGGGACTTTGGAGTTATTATAACGTTATTATTATACGTTCTTACATACAGTCAAACATTCCTGACAGTGTTATTGAAGCGGCACAGATTGACGGTGCACAGGAAGGCACACTCTTTGTTAAGATAGTACTTCCTCTTTGTAAACCAATCTTAGCAACAATCGTATTGTGGGTTGCAGTTGCTTCATGGAATGAATGGACAACAACACTTTACTATATCACAAACCCTGACCTTCACACTCTTCAGTATAAGCTGATGCAGACACTCAAAGAGTCAGAACGTTTAACAGCTCTTATGCAGGAAGCTGCACAAAAGGGTGAAGATATTGAAGTTTTAGCAAAACAGATGAAGGCAACACCTGAATCAATTCAGTCAGCACAGGTTATCTTAGTAACACTTCCTATTATCTGTGCATATCCATTCTTACAGAAATACTTTGTTAAGGGAGTAACACTCGGTTCAGTAAAAGGTTGATTATTATATAATAATTTTTAAAAATTATCATAAATAATTAAGGAGGAAATCAAATGAAACTAACAAAATTTTTAGCACTCGCTTTAGCGCTTGTACTCGTTTTAGGATGTTTATCAGGCTGCGGCGAGAAACCGGTTGAAACATCACTTCCATATGCTATCAACGAAATGGATGTAGATGTAATCGACGAGCTCCCAGACTGGACAGGCGAAAAGCTTGACTTAAAGCTCTGGTGGGGACAGGGTGTAAATCACGTAGCAATTGGTAAGACAAAGACAGACGACAAATTCCAGAATGAATTTGCTCGTGTAACAGGTATCACATTAAACGAAAAAGAATCGTTTGATAATGGTGGCGTAAGCATTGACTCAAAAATTGCAAGAATCGTTGCATCAAACACATGGCCGCACATGGCAACAGACATCGGCGGTGAGATTTTAGATCAGCTCGTAGAGCAGGATTTAGTTTATGACTTAACAGACCTCATCCCAAAATATATGCCTAACTATATGTCATATATAAATTCAAACGAAGAGCTTCGTGCTAAATGGGAAAAACAGAGCATGAGAAAAGCAGATGGAAGAAAATATTTTTTCCAACACATATCAAATAATGTATTTATGTACTCTGACCCTGAGTTCACACCTGATAAGTATCCGCACATGACATCTAACCCTGAAAGTCGCGGAGTTATCTACGTTCGTGATGACATCTTAAAGGCAGTTCGCCCTGAGGCACACACTATTAAAGAACTTCAGGATATCTACATGGCAAACGGTGAGTTTACACCTGAACAGATTTCTGACTACACAATCGATAGCTTAGATGAATTAAGAGCATTATTAGAAGATATCAAAGCTTTAGGCGTTAAAGAAAATGGAAGAGAAGTTTGGCCGATTTACACATTTGACGGTATGGACAACTGGAGTTTATTAAGTCAGGCATCTTTCTTTGCAGGAACAGGATTTGATTCACCAAACTCATACTTCATTTACTGGGATGCTAAGGAAGATAAACTCAAAAACCCAGTCAAAGAAGACTGGTATAAAGAATATATAAAATTCTGGAATCAGCTCTATCGTGATGGTTTAGCATCAGAAGAAGCATTCATCGACAACAAAGCAGCATTTGACCAGAAAAAGAACAACGGTGAATATGCAATTCTTTATGGACTCAACACACCTCCGACACAGGACGTTTTAGCAGCAGGTGGTAAAGACTATGCATACAGAACAGTATTTGTAGATATTCCGACTGACACAGAAAGATTCGGTAATACAAGACAAATAAGCATTAGTGCTAATTTAACAGGCGTAGTATTCTTTAAGAATATGCTCTCAGAATCACAGCTTGAACAGATTTTAAGAGCCATCGACTTCGGTTATACAGATGCAGGTATGAAATTTGCTCAGTGGGGTCCTGAAAAAGCAGGTCTTTATGAGGTTAAAGAAGACGGCTCATTTATGTTCACAGACGAAAGATTTGAAACTGCTATAGCATATGATGGTGACCAGGACGTTCTCTTTGAATATGGTTATTCATCATTCCCACCAATTGCAGTATTGTTAGGAAACGTATCAAGTCGTCTCAACAAATATCATGAACAGTTTGTATATCAGCCGATAATGGATGCAGAACGTACAGCTGTGAACTATCGGAGAAAATTCAAATATTACTACGTTAAAGATGTTCAAGAATTAGCTGATGTATCACAGTGGCATATCTATAGCTTTGCAGAAAAGAGTGAAGCTGCTAAGAAGGTATGGTCAGCACGTCAGTCTGTTGAAGACGCATTAACACACTGCTTAGCTGCTAAATCAGATGCAGAGTTTGATAAAGCTTGGGCAGAACTCCTTGCAACTATGGAAAGAAACGGCTGGGATGATGCAGGCTTAGAAGAAGTAAACAGAATTTTCGTTGAAGAAATGAACGATGGTGACATTTCAAGCTTAATTGAATTAGGCGAATAATTGTATAATTTAAAAGGTGAATAAATATTCACTCAGGAAAAGGTAAATATTAATTAGGTAGACAATGCTACGCATAAGGTCCTGTTGTTACATAGGTCTTGTGCGTAGCAAAGTTGTCTTTAAGGGGAAGGGTATTATGAAAACGAAAATATTTTTGAGATTAATGGCATTAACGCTAATAATTTCTGTCTGCCTTGGTGTTGTACCAACATTGGCAGCAACTTTAACGTATTCACCCGGTATAACAAAATATGAGCTTGACAGAAATCGTTTAGTAGAAGCAAACGGCGTAACAATATCAGGGGAAAAACTTGTTTTTGAAGCAGGCGGAAGTGTTACATTTGATGTACTTTTGCCATTTGACACAGAATCAATCTATTTTATATATGAAACAATTACTGAAAACACGATGTTTACAGTAGCTATAGATGGACATAGCTATCCTTCGACCTGGTTTGCAGGCGGTTCAGTAAATTCCAATAAGATTTCCGTAACTGAACTCTGTGGAAGTCACACAATCACTTTAACTGCAGCAAAAGCTGTGACGGTAACAAGCGTTAATTTCCGCAAGGTCAACGAAGGATATAGTGAAATTGATTACGTTATTCCAAAAGGCAAGGACGGTGCACTATTCGTTAAAGAAGGGTCTGTTTTCGTAACACAAGCACCCAAGAAATATCTCAAACAGGAAGTTGAAGACGATTATACAATTAATATTTTTGCAGGTAAAGACTGCTCATTTGATTTAATTGAAGATGATGGTATCACATATGCTTATAAAGAGGGTGGCTACGGTGTTACACATATGGATGTTAAAGATGGTGGCGCTAAAGGCTTTACTTTAACAATAGGCAAGAGAGTAGTACCAGGTGGTCAGGACATTGAGCTTTCTGAAATCACTGACTTTGCTGTAAAAGTATACGCAACACAAAAACCGAGCAAGGTAACAATCGGTGCTGAAAATGTTGCATTCAGCTATGACGAAGAAACTAAGATTGCAAGCTTTAGTATAACAAAAGAGCAGAGAGAAAAAGAAGTAGTATGCGATGTTGTGTTCTAATGCCTTTGAGATATCTATGGAATTATCGAATGTTATATTAAAATAAGAATTATCAAACTGGGGAAAGGCCGTCAGGCTTTTCCCTGTTTGTGCGGATAACGAATATATTTTTAGAAATTTTAAATGAAAGGGTGCAGAATAAATTAAAATCTGTGCTAAATGGCAAAATTAAAATCATTAGAATGGGATTTGACAGATTGGTAATAAAACAAATATTAAGGAGAAGGTTAAAATGAAAAAAATGTTACTTGACCCGTCTAAAAACTATTATAAAGCAAATATGCACTGTCATAGCACTAAATCAGACGGCAACTTAAGTGTTGAGGAACTAAAGGAGTATTACAAGGCTAAAGGATATTCAATAATTGCATTTTCCGAACACGAGCACTTAATAAACAACTCGCATCTTAACGATGATGAGTTTCTGGCTATAACCTCGTGTGAATTAGCTATAAAGGAATATGCACATCTTTATCCATCAACTAAAAGAGATATGAAAGTTTGTCACCTTAATCTTTACGCAAAAGAGCCTGATAATGTTGATATTCCATGTTATAATTCCAAGTATAGTCATCAATTCTTGACAGATCTTATTAAGGACGAGATTGTACATACTTGCGGAGAATACGAAAGAGTATATTCTGCAGAAGGCATCAGCGAGATTATCAGAATTGCCAGTGAAAAGGGATTTCTTGTATCCTACAATCATCCTAAATGGTCTTTGGAAAATGCAACCGACTACTTAGGCTATAAAGGTCTTTGGGGAGTTGAGATATATAATCACGGCAGTTGGGTTATGGGTTTTTACGAATACGATATTAATGCTTATGAAGATTTTTTGCGCGATGGACAAAGGCTTGCTTGCGTTGTCGGAGATGATAATCACAATAAGCGACAGGACAGCTTCGGCGGATACGTAATGATTAATGCACCAAAGCTTGAATATAAAGCAATAATAGAAGCTATGGAAAATCATAATCTTTATACATCTATGGGACCTGTTATTCACGAATTATATGTTGAGGATAATGTAGCACATATAACTGTTGAAAAGGCAAAGGATGTTATTATGTCAACAAAAGGCAGACGAATAGTGAAAAAGCAGGTTAAAAATTCTCAGGATAAAAATAGCCTTGAATTTGAAATTATGCCTGATGACGTTTATATCAGGTTTGATATTGTAGATGAAGAAGGAAAAAGGGCAAACACCTGTGCATATTTTATAGAGGATTAATGTTATATATATCATTAAAAAGAAAGAGCTTTATACGATAATAAAATAGATGTTTTTGTGTTTGGTCAGGTGTTAGTGAGAAAGGCGGATATATTTTTATGCTGGAAAGTTTTTTTTGGGGCGTTATCTCCTTTGATGATGATGTTTACGTGTATGCTGTCAGGGTTTGTTTTAAATAAGCTAAAGCTTATGCCCGAAAGTACACAAGAGGTGCTTTCAAAGTGTGAGAAATATTTGTTTATGCCTGCTTTGGGATATGCAACTTTTTCAAAATACTGCACCATAGCAACTATTTATGAAAATGCAAACATTGTTATGTATTCTTTGATTGCTATAGTGATTGCGGTTATATTGGCAATACCTCTTTCAAAGCTGTTTGAAAAACATGATGTCAATAAAAGGAATATCTATAAATATGCATTAGTTTTTGCAAATCACGGTTTTATGGGAAATGCCATAGTTCCACTTGTCTTGGGCGGGCAGGAGCATCTTTATAAATATCTTCTCTTTACTCTTCCGTTAAATTTCCTGACATATGCATGGGGAGTTAACATTCTCACTCCAAAGGAATTCCGCTCGGGAAATATAGTAAAAAGTCTTTTAAATGCACCTATGGTTGGTATGGCTTTGGGAATGATTGTAGGTCTTACAGGAACGCAACAGTATATGCCGTCGTTTGTTGTTACTACTGTTGATGCACTTCAAAGCTGTATGGGTCCTGTTGCGATGATTCTTACAGGATTTGTTATAGGGAATTACTCATTTAAAAGATTGCTTTATCAGAAAAAGGTATATATAGCGACTGCTTTAAGGCTTGTAGTTTTGCCTGTTTTCATTTTGACAATCCTTACGTTATGTGGAGCAAATAATTATATTATTACACTTGCGCTTTTTGCCTATGTGACACCTCTTGGCTTAAACACAGTTGTTTTTCCTGCAATTTATGGCGGAGATACACAGACTGGTGCAAGCATGGCGATGGTAAGCCATATTTTGTGTGTTATAACAATACCAATTATGTACGGCTTGCTTTAACAGACAAAAACAAATAAAACATAACACTAAAACACATAATAAAATACATATGATACGACTTGACGCAGAACAAATGTTCTGATAAAATATTCATATGAATCTTTTAAGGACGGTAATTTTTTGTTATGGCAAGAAATAATATTTATATAAAAGGTGCTAAAGAACATAATTTAAAGAATATAGATGTGACAATACCGCGCGATCAGCTTGTTGTTATAACAGGTCTTTCAGGCTCGGGAAAGTCGACTTTAGCGTTTGACACAATTTATGCAGAAGGTCAGAGAAGATATGTCGAGTCACTTTCTTCCTATGCGCGTCAGTTTTTGGGACAGATGGATAAGCCTGATGTAGAATTTATTGACGGTTTATCTCCTGCTATCAGTATTGACCAGAAAACCACAAGCAAAAACCCGCGTTCTACAGTTGGTACGGTTACGGAAATTTATGATTATCTCCGTCTTCTTTTTGCACGTATAGGTATTCCTCACTGTCCCAAATGCGGTAAAGAAATCCAAAAACAGTCAATAGACCAAATTGTTGATAAAATAAGCAGGCTTCCCGAAAAGACACGTTTTCAAGTTCTGGCTCCTGTCGTAAGAGGCAAAAAAGGGGAATATGCAAAGCTTTTCGAGGATGCTAAAAAAAGTGGATATGTGCGTGTGCGTGTTGATGGAAATATATATGATTTATCAGAGAAAATATCTCTTGAAAAGAATAAAAAGCACAACATAGAAATTGTTGTTGACAGACTTGTAGCATCAAGCGATATGAGAAAAAGACTTGCAGATTCATTAGAGGCTGCACTTTCTTTAGCTTCAGGTTTGGTTCTTATTGACGTTATCGACTGCAAGGAGATGCTTTTTTCAGAACATTATGCATGTGATGATTGCGGCATCAGTATGGAGGATTTAGCACCGAGAATGTTCTCATTTAACAGTCCTTACGGTGCGTGTCCTGATTGTCTTGGACTTGGCAACACTATGACTATTGACCCGCAGCTTATTTTTGATGAAACAAAATCGATAAGAGAGGGCGGAATTTTAGCTACAGGGTGGTCAAATGCAGTAAGTCAGGAAACGTCTGCTCACACGTACTATCATGCCCTCGCTAAAAAATATGGATTCAGTTTAGACACTCCAATAGGTGAGCTTTCTGAAAAAGTCAAAGATGTGCTTTTATATGGTACAAATGGTGAAAAGTTAGATTTGCACTATGAAAGGTCTTACGGAACGGCAAATTTCAAAGCAGCATTTGAGGGTGTTATAAACAACTTAAATCGCAGATATAATGAAACAAGCAGCGAATATATAAAAACTGAAATAGAGAAGCTGATGACTATTAAGCCATGCTCTGCCTGTCATGGAAAAAGATTAAAGCCTGAGATTCTTGCAGTAACGATAGGTGGTATGAACATTGACGATGTTACACATTTGTCAGTAGCAGAGGCAAGGGATTTCTTTAATAATCTAAACCTGACAGAACGTGAAAAAACAATTGCGCGTATGATTTTAAAGGAAATAAATGCGCGTCTCGGCTTTTTGGTGGATGTAGGACTTGAATATCTTTCTCTTTCACGTCCATCTGCAACACTGTCAGGCGGTGAAGCTCAAAGAATTCGTCTTGCTACACAGATAGGCTCATCACTTATGGGTGTTTTATATATTTTGGATGAGCCGTCTATTGGTCTTCATCAGAGAGATAATGAAAAACTGATAGAAACGTTAAAAAAGCTGCGCGATTTAGGCAATACACTTTTAGTTGTTGAACACGACGAAGATACAATGTATGCAGCAGACCACATCATAGACATAGGTCCAGGTGCCGGAGTGCATGGGGGGAATGTAGTGGCGCAGGGAACAGTAGATGATATCATAGCTTGTGAGGAATCACTCACAGGTCAGTATTTAAGCGGAAAAAAGGCAGTTCCTGTTCCGCAAAGCAGACGAAAAGGAAACGGCAAAAAGCTCAAGATAAAAGGCGCCAAACAAAACAATCTTAAAAATATTGATGTAGATATTCCTCTTGGAACATTCTGTGTTGTAACAGGGGTTTCAGGCTCAGGAAAATCATCACTTGTTAATGAGGTTTTATATAAGACTTTAGCAAAAGAGTTGAATCATGCCCACACTATACCGGGTGAAGTCGGCAGAATTTCCGGTATTGAAAATTTAGATAAGGTTATAGATATTGACCAGTCACCTATCGGCAGAACTCCGCGCTCTAATCCTGCTACCTATACGGGTGTGTTTTCAGATGTCCGCGAGGTGTTTGCACAGACGCAAGAAGCAAAAATCAGGGGATATAAGGCAGGGCGATTTAGCTTTAACGTTAAAGGCGGAAGATGTGAATCGTGCTCAGGTGACGGCATTATCAAAATTGAAATGCACTTTTTACCTGACGTTTATGTCCCGTGTGAAGTGTGCAAGGGAAAAAGATATAACAGAGAAACATTAGACGTTCATTATAAAGGAAAAAATATTGATGAAGTTTTAAATATGACGGCAGAAGAAGCTGCCCAGTTTTTTAAGAATACTCCAAAAATCTACAACAAGATTAAGACTCTGTGCGATGTTGGTCTTTCCTACATCAAGGTAGGTCAGCCGTCTACACAGCTCTCGGGCGGCGAGGCACAACGTGTCAAGCTTGCGACAGAACTTTCAAAACGTAGTACAGGAAAGACAATATATATCTTAGATGAACCTACAACCGGTCTTCATGCGTCAGATGTTCATAAGCTTTTAGAAGTGCTGCAAAGACTAGTTGATGCAGGAAATACTGTGCTTGTTATCGAGCACAATTTAGATGTTATCAAAACGGCTGACTATGTAATAGATTTAGGTCCAGAGGGCGGCGATAAGGGTGGAAACATTGTTGCTTGCGGTACGCCTGAAGAGATTGCGAAATGTAAACACTCATATACCGGTAAATATTTAAAAGAAATTTTAGAAAAGTAAGGAGAAACGCATTTGAAGAAGAAACAAAATCCTTTTGTGAGCTGTATTGTAGCGGCAGGCGGCATAGGAGCGCGCATGGGTGCGGACATCAACAAGATTTTTTTAGATATTTGTGATGTGCCTGTAATTGCACATACACTTTCAGTTTTAAACGAATGTAAATATATAGACGAAATAATTATTGTAACGGGCGAAAAGGATTTGCCCGGTTGCATTGATATAGTGAGGGAATTCGGCATAGATAAGGTAAGGTCTATAACAGTTGGCGGTGCGACAAGACAGAATTCTGTGCAAAATGGTCTTTTGGAAATCTCAGAAAAAAGCGATTTTGTTATGGTGCACGATGCGGCGCGTCCGCTCGTGACAGAAGAAAAGCTTGCAGAAGTTATTTTAGCAGCTTTTGAATTCGGTGCATCAGCACTTGGAGTGCCTGAAAAGAACACATTAAAGCTTAGTGATGAAAACGGATTTATTACTCATACGATTGACAGAAGTAATGTGTTTGCCATACATACCCCACAGATTTTTAAAAAAAATATGATTTTAAGAATGTATGAAAATGCAAAAAACGAAAATATTTCAGCAACAGATGATTGCTATCTTGCAGAAGTTATGGGAGAAAAGATAAAAATAGTCTGCGACAGTTATGAAAATATTAAAATAACAACAAAAGAGGATTTAGTCATAGCTGAGCAAATTTTATCAGAAAGACTAAACGGGGGACTAAGATGATGAGAATAGGACACGGATATGATGTTCATAGGTTTGCAGAGGAAAGAAAACTCATTTTAGGTGGCGTAGAGATAGAGCACTCTTTAGGACTTTTAGGTCATTCTGATGCAGATGTTTTAGTACATGCTATTATGGATGCACTTTTAGGTGCGGCTGCTTTGGGAGATATAGGCAAGCATTTTCCTGATAACGATGAAAGCTATAGGGGAGCAGACAGCTTAGTCCTTTTAAAAAGAGTTGTAGATTTACTTAAGGAAAAGGGATATGGAGTTTGTAATGTAGATTCTACAATTATAGCTCAGAAGCCGAAGCTTTTACCATATATTGAAGCTATGAAGAATAATATTGCAAATGTCATAGGAGTTTTGCCTGAGGATATAAATGTTAAGGCGACAACTACAGAAAGATTGGGTTTTGAGGGAAGATGTGAGGGCATCAGTTCCCATGCGGTATGTATTATAAAAAAATTATAGTAAAACTATTGTTTTTTTTCGGCAAAAAATGTATAATATAATGGCATAGACAAAAAGTTAGGATTGGTTATTATTGTTTAAGTTTATACGGGAAGAAATAAGTGCAATAATGGAAAGAGACCCGGCTGCAAGAAATGCTTTTGAAGTATTTTTTATGTATTCGGGTTTTCATGCTGTTTTCTGGCATAGACTTTCCCATTGGCTGTTTAAAAAGAAAAGATACACCTTAGCACGTTATGTATCCCAGACCATAAGATTCTGGACAGGGATAGAGATACATCCGGGAGCTACAATCGGCAAAGGTCTTTTTATCGATCATGGTATGGGTGTGATAATCGGTGAAACTACGGAAATCGGCGATAACTGTACGATTTATCAGGGGGTAACACTTGGCGGTACAGGAAAGGATGTAGGGAAAAGACATCCTACAATCGGCAATAACGTTTTAATTGGTGCAGGTGCTAAAGTGCTTGGACCGTTTAAGGTAGGGGATAATTCCAAAATAGCGGCAAATGCAGTTGTTTTGAGTGAAGTGCCTGAAAACTGTACTTGCGTGGGTGTTCCTGCAAGAATTGTTAAAATAAATAATCGCAGGGTTTCAAACTTTGATAATGTACATATCCCTGACCCTGTTTCTCAGGAGCTTTGCAGACTTTCTGCTCAGCTCGATAAGCTTGAGAAAATGTTAGTAAAGGGCGACGAAGAAAACAAGTAAATCTCTCTAAGAAAGGAATGACAGTATTATGAAAATATATAACACCATGACAAGAACAAAGGAAGAGTTTGTTCCTCTCGAGGAAGGTAAAGTAAAAATGTATTCCTGCGGACCTACAGTTTATAACTTTTTCCATATAGGAAATGCACGTCCGTTCATTATTTTTGATACTTTAAGAAGATATTTTGAATATTCAGGCTATGACGTAAAATTTGTTCAGAATTTTACGGATATAGACGACAAAATGATAAAAAATGCAAACGAACTCGGCATTACCGTTAAAGAGCTGGCAGAAAAATATATTGCAGAATATTTTACTGATGCACAGGGGCTTAAGATTAAAGAAGCATCTGTTCACCCTAAAGCTACAGAAAATATTGATGCGATTATTGAAATCGTTAAAAAACTTGAAGATGGCGGATATGCCTATAACGTTGATGGCGATGTATATTTTGAGACTTCGAAATTTGATGGCTACGGCAAGCTTTCAAAGCAGCCTTTAGAGGATTTGGAAGCAGGTGCACGTATTGATGTTAACGAGACTAAAAAACATCCTACAGACTTTGCTCTATGGAAAAAGAAAAAAGAGGGCGAGCCTGCCTGGGAAAGTCCGTGGGGCGAGGGAAGACCCGGTTGGCATATTGAATGTTCAGCCATGGTAAATAAATATTTAGGTGAAACTATTGACATTCATTCAGGCGGTCAGGATTTAATATTTCCGCATCATGAAAATGAAATTGCTCAGTCAGAGGCTGCAAACGGAAAGCCATTTGCACGTTATTGGATGCATAACGGATATATCAATGTAAACAATGAGAAAATGGCAAAATCAAAAGGTAATTTCTTTACTGTTCGTGATGTAGCGAAAAAGTATGACTATGAAGTAATCAGGTTCTTTATGCTATCTGCTCACTACAGAAGTGCAATTAACTTCTCCGATGAGCTTTTAGGTCAGTCTGAATCCGGTCTTACAAGACTTTATAACTGCCTTTATAATTTAGAGTTTATTCTTGCTAAAGCTAAGGGCAAGGATTTAAAAGAAGAAGAAAAAGAAATAGCAAGAGAAATCCACACATTTAAAGATAAATTCTGTGCGGCAATGGATGATGACTTAAATACTGCAGATGCAATCGCGGCACTCTTTGACATGGCAAGATACATCAATTCGAATATCACAGAAGCATCTTCGGCTAAGCTTATTGAAGATACAATTTGTCTTTACAAAGAGCTCGGCGGTGTACTTGGTTTGCTTTATAAAAATCAGGAAGATTCAATTCCGGAAGAAGCTAAGGCAATTTTAGAAAAAAGAGCCAAAGCACGTATTGATAAAGACTGGGCATTATCAGACAGTCTTCGAGATGATTTAGCAAAAATGGGCATTGAAGTTATGGATACACGTCAGGGTACTAAAATTCGCGTAACAAAAGGTACAGAAGATGAAGATTAACGACATATTGCCAAGTGGCACTTCCATACCACCGAGAGAATATTCTCCGCTCACGCTGGCGTTTATTGGTGATTGTGTATATGAACTGTATATAAGGGCACACATAGTAGGTAAAACCAATGAATCGGCAGGTAAACTTCACAAAGAGTGCGTTAGGTTCGTTAAGGCGAAAGCTCAGGCTGATGCTGCTAAAACTATGTTTGAAACCCTCTCAGAAGAAGAGTTTTGGGTTTTCAAACGCGGAAGAAATGCAAAATCTCCGTCAGTCCCCAAAAATGCAGATGTTATGGATTATCACTTAGCAACAGGATTTGAAGCCTTGCTTGGATATTTATATTTAACAGGCAGGGAAGAGAGAATTATAGAGCTTTGCTCTTTGGCTGTTGCTACTGTGCAAAACGATTAGTATATTTATTTCACTCCAATTTGTATGATACATATTTAAAACGGGGTGAAGTTGTGAAAAAATTTTTAAAAAAACATAAAAAACTATTGGGAAACTTGAAAACTTATGGTATAATAACATTTGGTACTTTATCATCAGCAATAGGTATCAGCTTGTTTTTATCACATTCAAACGTGGTAGCGGGCGGAGTGTCAGGTGTGGGAATTATACTGCATGGTCTTTACGGATTTCCAATAGGCTTGTTTATGTTAATTACAAACATTCCTATACTATTAATTGGTTTTAAAATGCTTGGAAGAAGTTTTCTTCTAAAGACTATCTACGGAACAATTATGTTTTCTGTTTTTACTGACCTGACAAGCTATATACGGGCTTTTTCACAGGATATATTGCTATCGGCTTTGGTTGGTGGTGCATTGATTGGAATAGGCATGGGATGTGTTTTCTTAGTTGGAGCAACAACTGGTGGCGTTGATGTTTTAGCCAAAATATTGAACAAGTTTTTTCCTGTGATTGATGTGGGAAAATGTTTGTTTTTTATAGATTTTATAATAATACTTGCAAGCGGAATAGTTTTTGCAAACTATGAGCTTTGTCTATATGGCATTATATCACTTTTAGTGGTGACATATTTGATTGATAATATCATACAAGGTGCAAACTCTGCAAAAATGGTATATATCATATCAGACAGCTATGAAAAAATAGCAGACAAAATAATGTGTGATATAGACAGGGGATTGACAAGCATTGATATTACAGGTATGTACAAAAATAAAAGCCGAAAAATGCTTATGTGTGTTTTGAAAAAGCATGAGCTTGTTAAACTTAGAAATATTATCACTAAGATTGATGAAAAAGCGTTTATTATCTTCATAGGAGCACGAGAGGTGTCGGGTGAAGGTTTTAAAATATATCCTATAAATTAACTTATTGAAAGGGGAGAAGAACATGGATAAAAACAGAGCAAGAGAGCTTGCCATAATTTCTGAAAAAATCAGAAAAAATGCTCTTACTGCTGTATATAATGCTGCTTCAGGTCATCCGGGCGGTTCTTTATCCATTGCGGATTTGTTGTCCGTACTTTATTTTGAGGTCATGAATATTGATCCAGAAAATCCTAAAATGGAGGATAGAGACAGATTAGTATTGTCTAAAGGTCACTGTAGCCCTGCTCTTTACGGAGCTCTTGCTGAAAGAGGATATTTCCCTGTGAGCGATTGTGCTACATTCAGAAAAGCAGATAGCTATCTTCAGGGTCATCCTGATATGAAAGGTGTTCCTGGTGTTGATATGTCAGCAGGTTCACTCGGTCAGGGATTGAGTGCTGCAAACGGTATGGCACTTAGCGCTAAGCTTGATAAAAAATCATACAGAACATATGCTATCTTGGGTGATGGTGAAATTGAAGAGGGTCAGGTTTGGGAGGCTGCTATGCTTGCGGCTCACTACAACCTTGATAATATAACAGCAATCGTTGACTTTAATGGTCTTCAGATTGACGGTGATATTTCAAAAGTTATGTCTCCGCTCCCGATAGATGAAAAATTTGCAGCATTTGGCTGGAATGTAATCCTTTGTGATGCCCATGACCATATAGCTCTTTATGATGCACTTATGGAGGCTAAGAGTGTAAAAGACAAGCCTTCTGTAATTGTGATGAAGAGTGTTAAGGGTAAAGGCGTTTCATTTATGGAAAATCAGGCAGGATGGCATGGTAATGCCCCGAATGAAGAACAATATAATCAGGCTATTTCAGAAATTGAAAGCCGCATTAAAGAACTGGAGGTGCAGGCATAATGGGTAAAATGGCAACTCGTGAGGCTTACGGTTTAGCTTTAGCTGAATTTGGTGAAAAATATGATATTGTAGTATTTGATGCCGACCTCTCAAAATCAACAAAAACAGACACTTTCAAGAAAAAATTCCCCGAAAGATTCTTTAACGCAGGTATTGCAGAAGCAAACATGGTTTCTACAGCAGCAGGTATTGCAGCATGCGGCAAGACAGTTTTTGTAAGCTCTTTTGCTATGTTTGCTGCAGGCAGAGCTTTTGAACAAATCAGAAACTCTGTAGGATATCCGCACTTAAACGTTAAAATCGGTGCAACACATGCAGGTATTTCTGTTGGTGAAGACGGTGCATCTCACCAATGCTTAGAAGATATCGGTATCATGAGAACAATTCCTGGTATGGTTATCTTAAACCCTGCAGATGCAACAGAATCAATTTTAGCTGTTGAAGCAGCAATCAAGCATGATGGTCCTGTATATTTAAGATTTGGCAGACTTGCTGTTCCGGAACTTTTTGACAGAGCGACATATAAGTTTGAACTTGGTAAAGGCGTTCAGCTTGCTGAAGGCACAGATGTTACAATCATCGCTACAGGTCTTATGGTTCCTGAAGCTATTGAAGCTGGAAAAGCATTAGCCGAAGAAGGAATCAGTGCACGTGTTATCAATATTCACACAATTAAGCCTATCGACAGAGAAATAATCACTAAGGCTGCTAAAGAAACAGGCGCTATCGTAACTGCTGAAGAACATAATATCATCGGTGGTCTTGGTAGTGCAGTTGCAGAGGTACTTTGCGAAACTTGTCCTGTTCCAATGCTCAGAGTTGGCACAGAAGATAAGTTCGGTAAATCAGGTAAGCCTGCTATTCTCTTGGAAGAATATGGCTTAACAGCTGCAAATATCATTAAAAAAGCAAAAGAAGTTATTGCTTTAAAGAAATAATAAACTGAAATAAAATAAACCTTTCACCAAGGGCGGTGCTTCTTAGGGAGAAACCGGTTTTGGCTTGTTATTTTCGCCTTGTAGTGCACAAAAAAATGTAGGAATACGTCAGTATGCCTACATTTTTTATTTCTTTAAGTCTAAAAATTCCTAACCCAGAACTGCTTTGCACCATAAAAACTTCGATTTTTGTGCATAACAAGGCAAAAATGTAAAATTATCCTGACGGATTATGAGCCTTTTTAACGCAGTTATGTGCTAAAATCGTGTTTTTATGGCGATTTATCCCTAACAAGCACCGCCCAAGCTTGGCGAAAGATTTATTTTTTTTATTTATTTTTCTGTTAGCTTTTCTTTTAAAATCGCTAAAGCCTTTGCTCTGTGGCTTATCTTATTCTTTTCTTCGGGGGAAATCTCCGCCATTGTCTTTTTAAATTCAGGGATATAGAGTATCGGGTCATAACCAAAGCCATTTTTTCCTACAGGCGCAAAATTAATTTCACCATGACATTCTCCGCATGCGTGGAAAACAGCCGTATTCATTTATAAAACAGATATCACAGACGAATTTTGCATTTCTTTTACCAATGGGAACATCTTTCATATCATATAGTAATTTTTCAACATTTTTTTCGTCGCTTCCGTGCTCGCCTGCATAGCGCGCAGAATATACACCCGGAGCGCCGTCTAAAGCATCAACACATAGTCCTGAGTCATCAGCAAAAACGGGACATTTTGTAAGCTCGAAAAGAGCGATAGCTTTTTTATAGGAATTTTCGGCGAAAGTCCGACCATCTTCTTCTACATCAAAATCATAACCCAAATCGCGTATAGCAAGAACTTCAAACTCGGGAAGAATTGCTTTTATTTCACGCAGCTTTCCCTGATTGTTTGTTGCAACATATATTTTTTGTGACATAGTCTTATCAAATCCTTTTGTGTCTTATTATAATATTAATTATATATCATATCCTTATAAGATTCAATATTTTTTTCTTAATACGCGTATTGCATTTAAAATAGCGATGACGGAAACCCCAACATCGGCAAAAACAGCCGCCCACATAGATGCTAATGAGATTACACATAAAACAAGAATCAAAGCTTTCACAAAAAGAGAAAAGATGATGTTTTGTTTGACTATTCTTAGTGTATATTTTGAAATCTTCAAAGCATCAACAAGTTTTGATGGCTCATCTGTCATAATAACTACGTCTGCAGCAGCAATAGCTGCATCTGTTCCTGATATGCCCATAGAAACACCAATATCAGCGCGAGAAAGGGCAGGTGTATCATTAATACCGTCACCTACAAAAACTACCTTTTCACCTTTTTTTGATTCATCTAAAAGCTTTTCGATATGTTTTAGCTTATCGCCTGGCGTTAAATATGCATACACTTCATCTATTCCTATCTGAGTCGCAACAACATCTGCACTCTTCTTTGAATCTCCTGTAAGCATAACTGTCTTTTTGATTCCAGACTGCTTTAGTGAGCCAATTGTTTTTTTGCTGTCGGGCTTGACTTCATCTGAAAAGGAGATATAACCGAGATACGCATCTTCGGTGCAAAGATGTATTGTTGTAATTTCAAAAGCGGTAGTGTGGGTAGGGTGTCCGACTTTTTCCATAAGCTTTGAGTTGCCGGCATAATATCTAATACCATCTACTACAGAACAAACACCAAGTCCTGCAAATTCTTCTGTATAAGTTACGAGTGATTTGTCCAATTCTTTTTCGTATGCTCTTTTGATTGAAACTGCAACAGGGTGATTTGAAAAACATTCACAATGCGCTGCAATTCGCAATAGTTCATCTTTTGAAAGTGACTCACTGCTGATATCCATGACATCAAACACACCTTTTGTCATCGTACCTGTCTTGTCAAAAACAAATATTTTGCTATTTGCTAAAGCTTCGAGATAGTTCCCACCTTTTATAAGAATTCCGCATTTAGCCGCATTTCCAATTCCACCAAAGAAAGCAAGCGGAACAGATATAACCAAAGCGCAAGGGCACGACGCAACTAAAAAAGAAAGTGCTTTATAGATTTGCTGTCTAAAGGTAAGGCTGCCGAAAATCAAAGGTGGAATGATTGCCATAAAAAGAGCGGCAAACACGACAAATGGTGTGTAGAAACGTGCAGATTTAGTTATAAATTTTTCTGATTTGGACTTTTTGCCTTGAGCATTTTCTACCATCTCAAGAATCATAGAAGCGGTGGATTCACTGAAGATGCGGATAACTTTTGCCGTAATGGCATTACTTTCATTAATACATCCGCTTAAAATCTCATCGCCGACTTTTGCAAATCGTGGCACAGATTCACCTGTAACGGCAGAAGTATCAATCGAAGTTTCACCGCTTGTGACAATTGCATCAAGCGGTATTCTCTCGCCTGGTTTTATGATTATTGTTTCGCCGATTTCTACATCTTCACAATAAATATCTTCGTATTTGCCGTTTCTTATAACTGTGGCTTTGTCAGGACATATTTGGAGCAAGGAAGATATTGTCTTTCTTGATTTATCAACTGCATATTCCTGAAACATTTCGCCTACCTGGTAGAAAAGCATAACGGCAATGCCCTCTGTTTCTTCTCCTATTATAGAAGCCGCCAGTGATGCGATTGCCATTAAAAAGTTTTCATTAAAGACATCGCCGTGAATGATATTTCGTATTGCTTTGAAAATTATATCATATCCTACTATTAGATATGAAACAATGAAGAGTACGAACTGAGCTGTTTCAAAATGTTGCAAAAAGATAGCAGAAAAAAGTATCAAAAAAGCCGAAATAATAATTTTTATTATGTTCTTTTTCATAATATCTCCTTATATTACTCAATAACCAACACATCAGGCTCATATTTTTTAATTATCTTCTTTGCTTCGTCGGTTATGCGTGACATTTCATCTAAGTCTGCCTCTATGGTTAGTTTTGTAGTCATAAAGCTTAGCGAAACGTCTTCGACTCCCTGGATTTTAGAAATACCATTTTCAATTTTAGCAGCACAACCTGCACAACACAGACCATTTAACTTGAATGTTTTAGTCATGATAATCCCCCTCTGTACAATATATTAATATGATGTATTTATTCCCGTATATGACTTAAACCCATTTCAACAATTTGTCTTACGTGGTCATCTGCAAGAGAGTAGATAACAGATTTGCCATCTCTGCGACATTTCACAAGGGAAGATTGTTTTAATGATTTTAACTGATGAGATATGGCTGATTTCGTCATACCTAAAAGTATCGCTAAGTCGCACACACACATTTCACCCTGATCTAATGCACACATAATCTTGATTCGTGTGCTGTCGCCAAACATCTTGAAAAAATCAGAAAGATCATAGATTTCGTTTTCATCGGGCATCTGTTCATTGATATTTTTTAAGATGTCCGAGTGTATTACTTCACAATTGCATAATATTTCCATATCCTTTTTCATAAGTAAATCTCCTTAAGTCAATTTAATAGTTGAACAACTGTTCAACTATTAAATATATTATATTTGATAAAGCGGAAAAAGTCAATAAAAATTTTCAAAAAAAGTTTAAAAAAGGGGTTGACAATAGGGTAAGGTATGTGGTAATATAATAAAGCTGTCGCTTAAGAGACAAGAAAGTTTGAAAAAGTTGAAAAAAGTTCTTGACAAGTGCGGATGCAGTATGATATAATAA
>JAZROZ010000015.1:0-101861 GCA_045648985.1 Clostridia bacterium | reverse complement strand
CCGACAGAAGTACCGTAGGAAATGAATAAATAACAATTATAGCACTATGAAAATGATAAAACCACCGAACTGAAATGACTTCGACTTGAACGAAAAGTGGACAAAATAAAATAAAGCAGGAAAAAGCACTGGTGCATTTTCGATGCCCCAGCGCGGTAAACACCGACCGGCAGAGCCGTTCGGGGTGGTGCTGTAAAAGACAGTTTTGTGAGGATTTGGTGACACTGACTGAAAGTAACCCGCAAGTAAGCGGTTTTTAACGGTGACCTCAGAGGTGCGACACAGGAAAGGAGAATTTTAATGAGTAAAACAAGATATGATAAAAAACACATCAGTATGTGGATTGATGAAGGCCTATTAAAAATTTGCGAAGATCATCAAAAGCAGCTTGGAATGAAAAATCGCAGTGAATATATAGAAGCTGCACTTGAGGCTTATTCACAATTTGCAAATAAGAAAGCAACTGAATATGTTGAGAAAAATGTTCTTCCAAGAATGGAAAAAATGATATATAGTTTGGAAAACAGAATCGGCAGACAGATGTTCAAATTGATAGTTGAATCTGCAAAAATATGCAGAATATTATTTGATCATCTCGAACTTGATTTTGATGACTTTGATGAG
The DNA here is from genome assembly GCA_045648985.1 of Clostridia bacterium. Lineage (GTDB taxonomy): Bacteria > Bacillota > Clostridia > UBA1381 > UBA9506 > SIG437. The sequence goes on along the minus strand of JAZROZ010000015.1, from coordinate 101,237 downwards.
TTGCATGAAAAATGTGTTAAAGAAGCAAAACATCTCAACGGAGCGATTACATTTCCGTCATCAATGAGAGGGAAAAAGCTTGCAGAACTATACGAGGAGGAATAAAATTATGGCAAAAAAACATATAAGCTTTTGGATTGAAGAAAAAGATTTAAAAGAGTGTGATGCAAATGTAATTACATCAAAGTGTAAAAGCCGAAGTGATTATGTTGCGGAGGCGGTTAAGTTCTATAATTCATACCTACATAACAAAAATAATGAAGACTATATCAACCAAAATCTCAAAGACAGTCTGTCAGGTATGATGAAAAAATTTGAGAACCGTACTGCACGATTAATGTTTAAACAAGCAGTCGAAACTTCAAAAATATTTTGGTTATTAATAAAACAATTTGGAATCAATTATGAAAACGCAGATACACTCCATAAAAGTTGCATTGAGGAGGTGAAAAAAATCAACGGAGCAATACAATATCCATTCATAAAAGATAATAAGGATGACGATGATGAATGGTTCTTTGATTAAGCTTGTATTCTCTAAAATATTGTAATTTGTAAAAATTTGTGTTAAAATATATGCAAGAAGTTATCGGAGGTTTAGTTATGGATAATAACGATAAGATACAAATATTTGAAGATAAAAAAATCAGAACTGCCTGGAATGAAGAAACCGAAGAATGGTATTTTTCTGTAGTTGATGTAATAGCTGTGTTAACTGACAGCCCTAATCCTTCTACATATTGGCGAGTGCTCAAAATGCGTTTAAAGGACGAAGGAAATGAAACCGTTACAAGTTGTAACGGTTTGAAAATGACGGCTGCGGATGGTAAAAAAAGAATGACAGATGTGGCTGACACTGAACAACTTCTCCGCATCATACAATCCATTCCATCTCCAAAAGCAGAACCTTTTAAATTATGGCTTGCAAGAGTTGGTCGAGAAAGAATAGAAGAAACTATCGATCCTGAACTTACAATCGATCGTGCATTTGAAACATACAGAAAAAAGGGATACAGTACAGAATGGATACAGCAACGCCTTCTCTCAATTCGTATTCGCAATAACCTGACGGACGAATGGGATAAGCGCGGAGTGCAAAAAGGTGTTGAATATGCAATACTTACCGATGAAATTACAAAAGCCTGGTCAGGAATGAAAACAAGAGAATACAAAAATCTTAAAGGATTAAAAAAGGAAAACCTGCGAGATAATATGAGTGACTTGGAATTGGTTTTGACTATGCTTGCAGAGGCAACTACTACGGAATTATCCAAAACAACTAATCCTCAAAATTTTCAAGAAAATGTAGAAGTTGCTAAAAAAGGCGGCAACATTGCGGGCGATACAAGAAAAGCCATTGAAGAATCCACCGGCAAACCTGTTATAACTTCAAAAAATGCAGCTGAACTGAATACTGTTATTACAAATTTAATTGAAGGCATCGCTGAAGATGCTGACAATGAAGAATAAAACTTAATACATAATATAAAGCCTCTGTTTAATACACGGAGGCTTTATACATTCGTAGGTGTGTCAATACTTGGTATAGTTTATAACACATCATTTCTAATAATATCATCATATGTTTCTCGTTTAACGATGACTTTCTTTTCATTACCCTTAACTGCAACAATCGGCGGTCGGGGAATGCGGTTATAATTGCTTGCCATTGAGTAGTTATATGCACCTGTTGCTAAGATTGCAAGTGTGTCGCCAACTTTAATTTCAGGCATCATGATATTTTCCTGAATTAAATCTCCTGATTCACAGCATTTCCCGGCAATGGTTACGGGTGCAATCGGTTTTGCTCCTGCATTGTTTGCAACAACTGCCGAGTATTTTGCACCATAAAGGATATATCTTGGGTTATCGCCCATGCCTCCGTCTATCGAAACATAGGTTCTGACATTTTCAATTTCTTTTACACCGCCTACGGTATATAAAGTGATTCCGGCAGGTGCAACAATGCTGCGTCCCGGTTCAAATACCAAGTAGGGCAGGTTTATATTTCTTTCCATGGCAACCTCTTTTACTGCTTCAGCTGTCTTTTTGATATATTCTGCAGGAGTAAGAGGGTCGTCAGTGGAATCGTATTTGATACCAAAGCCACCGCCGAGGTTTAATATTTTAATTTTCAAAGATAGCTTGGCCTTGAGGTCGGCTATAAAATTCATCATAACTTTTGCAGCTTCACAAAAAGGCTCAAATTCAAAAATCTGAGAACCTATATGACAGTGAACACCATCAACCTGAATATTAGAAAGTGTTGTTGCATACTTATGAATTTCAAATGCTTCGCCGTTTTCTAAGGCAACACCGAATTTTGAGTCGATTTGCCCAGTCTTTACAAAGTCATGGGTGTGTGCGTCAATGCCCGGTTTGATTCTGAATAGAATTTTCTGAATAATGCCTTTTTCTTTTGCAATATCATTCAATAAGTCAAGCTCGTATTTGTTATCAACAACAATATGACCAACTCCGCAGTGTATAGCAAGTTCTATTTCACTTTGTGTTTTGTTGTTACCATGAAAGAATACCTTGTCCATCGGAAACTCGGCTTTATATAATGTGTAAAGCTCACCGCCGGAAACAACATCCGCACCTAATCCTTCACTTTCTGCAAGCTTTGCCGTGTGCATGGTACAAAGAGCCTTGCTCGCAAACAATCGATGTTCCCGCATATCCATTATAACAGATGCTTTGAATTCTGGAGAGTACTTTCTTTGTTTTTGCCCTTTTTTGCTCATAAAAATATGCACCTCCAAAAGTGTCTAACTTTTGGGGTGCATATCAATAACAGTTCTCCTCTTTTAGAAAAATTTATTGATTTTTGTATTTACGCCACAGTGGATATGCACAAGCAGCAAATAATATACACACTGAGATGCCTATTACATATATTGTTGTTACAGCTGACCAGCCAAAATGGTCTGCAACATATGTAAAGCCATAGCTCTGCAATACTACACCGATAGAACTTGCGGAATTTGCCAGCCCTGCTGCTGTTCCGTTTTTACCGTATTTTGAAAACGAACCGTTAATAAATGATGTCATCAACGACGCGCCACTGAGCAGGAACGAAACCAGACACATAGCAGCCACTATAAACCATACATCAATTTTCCCTGTGCTTTTTATAACAAAAGTCAACGGCAACGTAAGTGCAATCAACAGAATTACGGCAGCCACTTCATTTCTGATTCGTCGCGGAAAAATGAATTTACGCACGATTATTATTCCCAGAAGACCTGAAATAATAATAAAGATATTAAGTAGATTACTTACCATAATGCTCATATTGGGGTAGCTTTCCACCATCATCGTGGGAGTAAATGTTTTTATGGAATTATCCACCATATATCTTAGTAACAAAACAGGCAACAAAAATAAAAAACCACTTATCGCAAAAAGTTTAAATGTGGAAACTTTTTCGATTTTTTTATCCTGTTTTACAATTTTTGGAGTTTCGTCATCTACCATATGTTTGCTGACGCTCTTATAAATCATATGGAGCGCAACAAGTAAACCAAGTGATGCAACAGCCGAAATCAAAAAGTTATACTCCCATTTTGTAACAAACGCCGCTACTATATAGCTGAACATCAGCCCGATAGTTCCTGTGAAGGAAAAATAATATATTCCCTTTCTCCGCCACTCAGGCGAAAGCTGCGAGGTTATTATTTTAAACATTCCCGGGTATAGTGCCATCTGGGAAATACCATTAAAAATCCAAGCCCCTAACATCACATAATAGTTATGATTAAGAAAAATTATGATATTTGCAATGACCGAACCCGCAAGACCGATTTTAACCAGTTTTTCAGGGTTGTATTTGTCCGCAAATATTCCGCCAACAATTTGCAATGGTCCATAAACCAAATAAAAAGCTGATGTTATAAAGCCCGTCTGGGATTTTTTCATAATTCCTTCTGAAACGATTGCAGCAAGCGCCGAACTGAAGCAGTTTTTTGTCATACTTACAACCGCATAAAGGAAAGCTAAAAACAAGAAAAATAACATACTTATTCTGTCGTTGCTGATGTGCAGATTTTTACTTTTATGTTGTCCCAATTCAAGCATAACAATTACCTCTACCTATATAAGCATAGCCAACATTACAGCATGCTGATATTCTTTTTACAAGTATAAAATTGTATTTATTCCCACATCTTGTTGATTTCGTTTATTGTTTCGCGAGTAAATAAGTCTCCGCCCTCGTGACCTACCTTACCACTTGAAATATAAGCACTGTAGTGACCGCCTTCTTCTGCCTTTTTTGTGGGAAGGTAACCGGAAGAACCACAACAAAGCTGAACAATGAATGTCTGATGTGCCTTACTTCTTGCCTTGATTCTGTTACCAAAATCCAAGAAAAGCTCGAAGGGGTTTGTAGAAAATGCAACATCGCCAAAACGGATAACGTGAGTTTCGATTGTGTGGATTTCTTCAAACTGCTGCTGACGGTATCTTGCAATCGTTCCTGAATGAACATGCATACGAGCGTTGTCCTCAAAGGTAAATTCTGCTTTATCCTTATTTTCTTCGATATAATATTTAAGCTCTCTTACTGCGTGTTCGTATTCAGAAATTGTTGCCTTACGCAAGGGTAAGTCCATATCTATAACTTTGTGGCAGAAAACAGCTTCATCCTTTAAATCTGTGATTTCTTCAAAAACAGAAACTATTTCGTTTGCAATTCTCTTACCTGCTCTGTTGCAGCCGCTTACATCATACATTGAAGGGTCTGCCTTATGCTCAATAACGTTGGGACGATTTACATTGGGGTCATCAATAGGTGTTTCAGGCTCTACCCAACGAATCAAATCTCTGGGGCACTGGTCGCCGCCTGCGCCGCAAAGACCTAAGAGGTAAACGTCTTTGCCTAATTTTTCACGTACAATTGCCTTGGCTCTGCCCCAAAAGTCAGCAGAAATAAAGCTTCTCTGCTCCAAAATCTGTGCAGGGCACGCAATATTTGCTACAACACCTGTAAGCTTTTTGTCTGTATCAAATGTATAGATAAGCTCAATACCTGAGTCGTTGCCACCCTCTAAGGCTACAAAGTTTGCAGTGTTGGTGTCTCCCCACATTTGAGCGCTGCCATCGTCATATGTAGCTCGTCTGCACATACCTACTGCTGCTCTACCGAATTCATTTGTGTAAAGAGCCTCTTTTCTGTTATTCCAGGCATCAACAATAGCTTTTGCCATTCTGTCTGCACCAAATTCCAATGCTTCTTCGGGCGTGATTACACTATCGTCTGCCGTAACCTTTAAAGCATAGTCTTTGCCTTCAGGTAAAAATTCTTTTAATATATCTTTTGCAGAACCAAATGTAGTTATTGCCTTGTCTTTCACTTTAGGAATGCCCATACCAATTGATGTGTGAGTATGGGTTGCGCCAATCATTATCTTTCTTACATCAATTTCGTCGGTTAATTTTGCAACCTTTTCTCTTACATAATTAAACTGCTCATCACTTAAAGATACTATATCAGCAGAAACAATAATTGCATAATCTCCATCTGCTTCAATTGCCATAGCTGTAGCTGTGATTTCTGACTCTACATACTCAGAAATTCTTTCAAAAAACTGACCATAAAGGTTAACTTTTTTGTCAGGCACAAGACTTTTTTCTGCCCAGCCGATTTTGATTTTACTCATTTTTTGACACCTCTTATAAATCTAAAATTGTTCTTTCGCCATAGACAGATTTCCAGTCTTTTTCAAATCCTTCAACTGCCGCATCTGTCATAGGATGATCGATTAACGCTTTTAATATCTTATCTGATACTGTAACAATATCACAACCTGCAAGAGCACATTTGTGTACCTGTTCTGCGTTTTTAAAGCTTGCCACAAGCACCTTGCAATCAAGATTGTAAATATTAAATAAATTAACTATCTGTGCCGCAACTTCAGAACCATCTCCTAATATATTATCCAGTCTATTTACATACGGGGCTGTGAACGAAGCACCCGCCATTGCCGCAATCAGTGCCTGTTGAGGCGTAAAAATTGCTGTCATAGTAACACCGATTCCAAGCTTTTTAAGCTCCTTTGTAGCCTTTAGCCCTTCTTCGCAGATAGGGATTTTAATATAAATTTCTCCGCCGATTCGTTCCTTTATTAGCTTTGCCTCTTCAACCATTTTTGAAGCTTCCTTCTGTACTGTCTGCACATGGAGCATCTTATCAGGGCCGATAATACTGCGAATTGACTCAAGTTGCGACCAAAAATCTGTTTTTCCCTCAGCAATAATTGAAGGATTTGTTGTAACACCAGCCAAAGGATAAAACTCGTTACAATGCTTAATTGCTGATAAATCAGCTGTATCTAATATGTATAGCATAACACTCTCCTACTTAATTATTTCGATTCCCAAAATCTTACACAAATCTTCAATAACACCTGTATTGTCGCCATAAGATATGATATAGTGCTGACACATTACATTTTCAGCAAAACGAGGAACATCGTCAATTTCAATTTCAAGACCGGGGAGTTGCGGTGCAGGCTGTGTCCAACCGGCTTCTTCCCACTTAGGAGGAGTTTTGCCGTTACCTTTAATCATATGCATATAGTATTTACCATCTATTGTTGTAAGTCTGCACATTGTAAGCTCGCCTGTTTTTACCTTACTTACATTCAAAATGCCCTCAGAAAGCTCGCCGAATGCTGCAGGCATAACTGTAATGTCGCCATCAACGATTTCTGCAGGAACGTAGTCTGGAACACCGGCAATTACACTATGCTCAAAGAATTCATAAAATTCAAGGTAAGCGCCGCACTGACCTGTTGCGTATTTTACCATCATCTGTGTGATGCTGCCAAGTCCATCGTTTTCAGGAACTGTGCAAAGTCCTTCTTCGTCAGACAAAAGCATAAATATAGGCGCAGGAGGGAATCCTAAAAGCTTTTTCATACCGTCAACATCTTTTAGTGATATTGCATCGTATCCACGTTCATCACAAATAGACTTAACTGCTAAATAGTAGCCGGCGGCTTTTTCCAAGCCCTCACGCTTTGCCTCTTTTAAGAATTTCCACTTTGAAATGCACTTGTCTATTACATCCTGTTTCGCCTCATCTGTAATTTGCTGGTATCTCTGCTCCATTTCAAGCATTTCAAATGTTTCAATTTCAGGTCCTACTACTCTTTTTAATGAGGGACCATCAACCTGTGTACCATACAAATTCATATCACGATAGCCTGCCATACCTGCACGAGCGTGACGGAGCTTGGCAGCCGCTGCAGCTGCAGCACCGAACTGCGCTACCTTCTTTGAATTTGCGGGCTGACCGATAATATCGTAAATATACTTAAATGTATATCCTAAATCATAGAATGTTTTTCTGATTGCAGTTGTGCCTGCCTGGTCTGCAGTTGTTACCACTCTGCCGTCTTCCATCCAGCCGCAAAGTCCCCACAATACCATAGGCTTGTTACGAAAATGTTCTGTAACCTTTACTACTGCGTGTGTGGGAATCCAACCTGCAATACAAACAACTAAATAGTCAAAATCCTGACCGTGTAGTGCATCTATTGCTTTTTTAATATCCTTTTCCTCGTAATCGTCTGTTACAGGGAAAACGCTTATGCATTCAACACCTTCATTTTCTAACGCTTTGAGTGCTGCCGCACATTTATTTATAATAAGCTCTTTTGGTGTATTAACCTCACCAAAACCAACAAACGCTGCTTTTGCCATTTCTTCTTCCTCCTTACTTATTTAGAAGATTATCTGCTTCCATAAATTTTTTGTAACCCTCGCTGTAATCCACATTATTTGGCGTATAGACTTTGTTAAGTTCTATGCCTTTACACGCCTCTTCTACACTTTTAAAGACACCTATGCCCACACCTGCAAGTATTGCAGAACCAAGGCATGCAGTTTCCTTGTTTTTGAGAGTCATAAGAGTTTTACCTGTTACGTCGGCTTTCATCTGACACCAAAGGTCACTGTTCGCTCCGCCGCCCATAGCTCTGATTTCTTTAGCATCTACACCTAAGTAATCAAAGTTTGATTTTAGCATATATGACATTGCCTCCATAATACTGCGAACAAAATGAGCTCTTGTGTGTTCAGGTGTAAGACCTGTAAAGCTACCGCGTGCTTTAGGGTTATATTTGGGCATAGTAGAACCGCAAAGATACGGCAGGAAGGTTAGTCCGTCACATCCGGGCGAAACATCCTTTGCAATATCATCAAGCTGTGCAAAGGAAAATTCCTCACAAAGTGCATTACGGAACCATTTAAGCGACATACCCGCAGTAGGACTCCACGACAGAACACAGTACTTGCCATCATAGTTATAGTGACAAGGCACAATACTTGACACATCATATTCGGGTACACTTTCACAAAGACTGAATATAACCATCGTAGTGCCTGTCATTTCGCTGATGATACCGGGTTTTATTACACCCGCTCCAATCGCACCTGCAATCTGGTCCATAGCACCTGTTACAACCTTGATGCCTTTGTAATTACCGACATACTCAGCACTATCACAAAGTTCAGGCAGCATATCACAAGAAACACCGATAAACTCAAGCATTTCCTCCCACCAACAGGAGTTATTTATATCAAAATAAATTGTTGAAGACTGCAGAGTTTTTTCGGTAACGAATTTGCCTGTCATTTTATAAATAATATAATCCTCAAGCAAAAAGACCTTCTTTGTCTTTGACCAGACCTCGGGTTCGTTACGCTTAACCCACAACAGCTTTGACGCAGGCCAAGTAGCCGTAATTTCAGGCTGACCTGTAACCTCATATACTTTCTTTCTGCCAAAATGCTCTTCAATAATACGCGCTTCCTTTTCGGCACGGTTGTCAAGCCACACTATTGCCTTTCTGACAGGATTACCCTCATCATCTGTGAGAATTAGTGTTTCACACTGGGTATCTATCGCAAGAGCATCTACGCTTACTGAAAGATTGCCAAGCTCCTCTTTTATAAATTGCCAGTATTTTTCGCCGTCAAATTCTACAACATCATCGTGGGACTCGATTGCATAGTCGATATTATTGCTGTAAATCTGTTCAAGCCTTTCGTTGAAAATTGCCGTCTTAATGGAGGTTGTTCCAACATCTATGCCCATTAAATTCATATGTATCTTTCCTTATCTCTGCTGTTGAAGGTCATAGTGAACATCATATGCCTTTTCTTCTTCTGTAAACTTATGGCGTGTATCTACTACCTGACCATTGTTGTACTTTCTATCGCCAACACTCTCTGTTGTACCCATAACTGTTATATTTACCTGTCTGCGACGAGCAATAACGTGGTCCCAATCGATGAAGTAAACATGAGCAAACTGACCACCGTCTACGACACCGTCTTTAATTGTCATTGTTTCTGATCTGCCAAAGAAACAGCTTCTTAAATGACCGTCTGTGTTCATGCTTGAGTAATCGCCGGGTTCATTTACATATCTTCCGTACTGTGCGTGAATTGGACCGGGATGACGATACTGATGTTCTTCTGCAAAATCAGGTATCATTTTTCTCATAATATCGAGTAAGTCGTGCTGTAAGTACTCAAGGTCAAAGCTGTCAATGTCATGTGAGCATTCCTGTACCATTACTGAACAAGTTGTATGATGCGAAACTATTGCAACTGTTCCGTTGATAATGCCTGATTCTGCAACAATTTCTTTAACTTCTTTAGAAATGTCGTGAAATGTTGGTATCCAACCTCTTGACTGTAATTCTACTTCTTTCTGATAAACTTTAAATTCCATTTTTTAAATCTCCTTTTATGTATATTTTTTATTATTTGTTGTTTAATCTTTCGCCTACTGCACCACCCGGATGAATTAGTGCGAATTGTTCATTTTGATAGTCTGTTTCTTCAATCAACGCAGTCTGCAATGTATGGAAGATAACAGCTAAAGATGTAGATGACGTTGTACCTTGAGCATTGTATTTATCAGTTTCACGGTTTACGTACTGTTTAAGTACAACATCTGCACCAAGTGCTAAAGGGGATTCAAGGTTTTCTGTAACCGTAATTACCTTTACTCCCTTTGTTTTGCATATATCAAGCATAGGCAAAAGCTCTTTTGTCTTACCACCACGGGATGCAAATATCATTACATCGCCTTTTTGCAAAAATCCCGTTGCTCCGTGAACTGCCTCAGCGGGGGAAATAAATCTTGCCGGGCGCTCTATACAGCAAAGAAGGTGCGCCATATGCTGACATATTATACCCGAATGTCCGCAGCCTGATGTGCCGATTCTTTCTGCGTTCTTTAAAAGCTCTACCGCACTTGTGAAGGTTTCTTCATCAAAGTAGTCAACCATCTTTGCAATGCACTCTGCCTCTATTTTGTATGCGTTTTTTACCTGTTCTAACGTTTCTTTTTTCATATAACCACCTATTTAGTGAAGCTCATCCCAGGCTTTTCTCAAGTTGTAAATCATTTCTTCAACCATAGCGTAGGGATCATCTGCCTTTAAAATTCCGCTTGTTGAGCCTGTTGCCTGAGCACCTAATTTAATTGTGTTATATACATCTGTACCGTTTGAAATACCTGCGGCGGAAAGCACCATTATTTCAGGATTGATGTCTGCTACCATTTTAAGTATTTCTGTAACGTAGTTACTGTCACTTGTTTTGCCTGTGCCGATTAGGTCAGTAGGCTCTGCAACAATTAAGTTAGGATTCATTAAAGCGATGTTTTTAACATCTTCGATTGTGTCAGCACAAACAATTGTACCAAGTCCTACTTCATCTGCACGCTTGATGGTTTTATCAATCTCATCAAGTGTTAAAGGCTTTTCTGCGTGGTTAAGCATTACACCCACAGCACCTGCAGCTTTAACCGCTTCAGGTAATACACTTCCTAAGCCTCTTCCTACAGGGAGGTAGTCCATATGCTGTGCAAACACTAAAATTCTCTCTGTGTTTTGTGCAAGCAGGGGAATATCTGTGTACTGCGGTGTTACGATAATATCGACATCGTATTTCATTGCTGTTTTGTCGATAACCTTGGCTAAAGCTAACATTTCTTCGCCGTATATGTACGCTTTAGGACCGATTTCAAAAAATGGCGGTTTGATTTTTAAACCGTTATACATTTTTATCTCTCCTTTTGTCTAATTATATAAACCTATTATAACTATACCTTTTTTTCAGAAAAAAGTAAATAAATAAGTCATCGAAACTTTTTCGAAATTGTTTACAAAAAAACGTTTTTATGTTATACTTTCCCTGAAGGAAAGTGATATTATGATTACATTGTCAAAAATCGCAAAACTTGCCCACGTTTCTGTTTCAACTGCCTCTAAAGCTTTTTCTATGTCAAGTGAGGTAAACGAACAAACCAGAGAGCAGATTTTTGAAATAGCAAAACAGTACGGCTGCTTTAAAAAATATTTCAGTGCAAAATATCCTAAATATGTTATCGCAATTATTTGTCCTGAGTTTCGCAGTCGTTACTACTCTTATATCCTTTCACATCTGCAGAAAAACTTAGAGGCTTACAACTGCGAGGTGTGTGTGGCTTCCTCTGACTTTTCAGCAGAAACAGAAAAAAATCTTTTGGAATATTACTCAAAATATGCAACTGTTGACGGAGTTATCGTAGTTGACGGTCACATTGAAACAGACAAAGCAATAGAAATTCCTGTTATCTCTATAAATTCAGAAACATCCAATAATACAATAATTTCATTTTCTGCTGATTTCAGAGGCTCTTTTGAAGAAGCTATAAATTACTTTTTGGATAAAGGGATAGCGGACATCGGTTTTATCGGCGAAGAACACACAAAAATAAAGCTAAATGCCTTTAAAGATATAATGACAAAGCTGACAGGCGGAGCAAAAGAGGAATTTATCAGCATATCTGACAGCCGCTTTGAGGAAGGCGGATATAACGCTATGCAAAAGCTTATCAAATCAGGACATATTCCACGGGCAATAATTTGCTCTTATGACAATCTGGCAATCGGTGCGATTCGTTGCATTTATGACTATGATATGAGTGTTCCTGAGGATGTAGCAATTTTAGGTGTTGACAACATTCACGAAGCAGAATTTTTAAACCCTCCCCTATCCTCTATATCGACACAGACAAAAGAGCTCTGTGAGGCGGCAGCGAAAGCCGTTATCGGAATGTTGACAAATAAACCTTTTGAAGCGAACAAAACCTTTAATACAAAATTGATTTTAAGAAAGTCAACACAGATATAAAAAAATGAAGCTTGCGCTTCATTTTTTTATATCTGCATTACCTGTTGCAGGATTATCAATCAGCTTGCCATCTTCTTCAAATCTTGAGCCGTGACAGGGGCAATCCCAGGTGTGCTCAGCACTATTCCATTTTAGTGCACAACCCAAATGAGGACAGCGCTTTGTTGTCGGGGTCAATAAATTCACGGTTGATTCAAGCCCATTTAACAAAAGCTGAGGTTTTAAGATGCTTCTGTGAGGCGAAAAAACCTCAGCACAGTCATTTTTCTTTCCCTGTACCATATCAGTTAAGATTTGTGCCGCTACCATTGACGAGGTCATACCCCATTTATTAAAACCACTTGCAACGTATATATTCGGCGTATTTCTTGAATAGTGACCAATATACGGAATATCATCTAAACTCATACAATCCTGTGCCGCCCACTGGTATTTTGAAGTTGCTTTGGGATAATATTTTTTTGCAACCCTTTCAATTTCGCTCCACGCACTACCTTGTTTTCCTGTCCTGTGTCCTCCGCCGCCGATTAACATAAAATCTCCATAATCTCTAAACGACATTCCCTTTTTATCCTCGTCAACGTACATACCGGAAAGTTTTCCTGCACCCTCGTAAGCAGATACATAGGAACGATGCTGATAGAGCTTTATAAAATAACTGCCGTGCTTATTTATAAAAGGAAAATGAGTTGCTACAATAATCTTTTTTGCTTTTACTTTACCGTTGTTGGATACTGCAGTATCAGGCGTAATGTCACGAATAAATGTCTGCTCGTAGATATTCAACCCCTTTAAAATTTCAGCAATAAATTTCAGCAGGTTAAACTGTGCCTGATTTGGAAATTTGATCGCCCCTTTTGTTTTAAAAGGTAATTTCAAGTCTTCCTTAAATTCAGCAGAAAAACCTATGCTGTTTACAGTTTTTACTTCCTGTTCTATCTTCTCACGACTTTTTAAGGAATAGGTGTAGGCATCCTTTTTTTCAAAGTCACAGTCTATATCTTTGCACATTTCTTCGTACAACGCTAACGCTTTATTATTAGCCGACAAATACATCTGTGCCTTTTCTTTACCATAGTTTTTAACAATTTTTGAATACACGAGTCCGTGCTGAGATGTTATCTTTGCCGTTGTGTTTTTTGTTATTCCTGAGGCTATTTTGTTTCCTTCAACCACAACACAGTCAATACCTGCATCTTCTAAAAATTTTGCACACAAAATGCCCGCAATTCCTCCCCCAATGATGAGTACATCTGTTTTTATCTCGCCTTGAAGTTTTGGAAATTCAGGCAAGGTTACATTGTTAGTCCAGATAGATTTTTTCATACATACCTCCAGTTTTTAATACTCTTAGTATGCACAAAAAATAAGACATTACTGCATCTCTTTCCCGATTTGTTAGATCAGTATTTTGACAGCGGAAATATTCTTTGTATGCGAAAACGTCTTGAATGGAGAGGAATTGATTGCGAGGTTGCAGCCGTAAGACGAGACGATCCGCTTGCAGATCTGAGTGATGTAGATGTAATTCTCATAGGCGGTGGTGGAGACAATGAGCAGTTATATCATAACAAAGGAAAGGTTAAATGCACCATCAATTGAAGAAGCAGTAAGCCGAAGCATGGATATACTCTGCGGTGCATACTCACTTGTGGTTATGTCACCTGCAAAAATGATTGCCTGTCGTGATCCTTATGGCTTCAGACCGCTGTGCTACGGAAAAATAAGTGATGGTACTTATGTTATTGCTTCTGAAAGCTGTGCATTATCAGCTGTCGGTGCAGAATTTATCAGAGATTTGTTGCCCGGAGAAATTCTTGTGTTTTCAAAAAGCGGTATAGTGTCCCGAAAAGAGCATTGCAGTACAAAAACAAAGAAGACCTGTATTTTTGAATATATTTATTTTGCAAGGACGGATTCCAAGATAGACGGCGTATCAGTTCACAAAGCACGAAAGAAAGCCGGACATATCCTAGCTGAGTGTCATCCTGTGGATGCAGATGTTGTAATTGGTGTTCCGGATTCGGGGTTGGATGCAGCATTAGGTTTTTCTGAAAAATCAGGAATTCCGTATGGTATCGGTCTTATAAAGAATAAATATATCGGCAGAACTTTCATCTCGCCGGGACAGGAAACAAGAGTTGACCAAGTTAAAATAAAGCTGAGTGCAGTTGAAGAAACTGTGTCGGGAAAGCGAGTTGTTTTGGTCGATGATTCTTTTGTAAGAGGTACTACAAGCGGAAGAATAGTAAAGCTTCTTCGAGATGCAGGAGCGAAAGAGATACACATGAGGATTTCCGCTCCGCCGTTTCTTCATCCGTGCTATTACGGAACGGATATAGATTCCGAAGAACATCTGATAGCCTGTAAATATACAATTCCGGAAATAACCGAAATGATTGGTGCAGACAGCCTGGGATATTTGCCAAAAGAAAAACTCGGAGATTTGATTGAAAGCACAGATTATTGCAGTGCTTGTTTTGATGGTGAATATCCAACTCCGGTTATGACAAACATACCAAAGAATAAATTTGAACAAAAAATATCCGAGGCAAAATGAAAGTGAGGGTTCATCATGGCAGAAAAATTTAACAGAAAAATAATTTTAGAGGATGGGAGCGAATATGAGGGGTTTGCTTTTGGTGACTTGTCTGATAAAGTATGTGAAATTGTTTTCAATACTTCAATGGTAGGTTATCAGGAAATTGTATCAGATCCGTCATACACCTATCAGGCTGTTGTTATGACCTATCCTCTGATTGGAAATTATGGAATCTGTGAAGATGATTTTGAAACGAAAACACCAACAATCGGAGCACTCATTGTTCGTGAATATAATGATGAACCTTCAAATTTTCGAAGTGTTGAGAGTTTGTCTCAAACAATGAAAAAATACCATATTCCCGGTATATACGGAGTTGATACAAGACAAATTACACGCTCTATCCGTGATTTGGGAAGCCGTAAGGTGTTGATTACAGGAATCGGCACAACACTCCGGCAAGGACTTGAAATATTGAGAAATACTGAAATACCAAAAGACGCAGTTTCAAAAGTAAGCAGACCAAAAACAGGATATTTTCCTACGGAAAATAAAAAGTACCATGTTGTAGCAATAGACTGCGGTATGAAACAAAATATTCTGCGTTCTCTTCAAAACAGAGAATGCTCCGTCACGGTTGTTCCGTGGAATACGACAGCCGAGGAGATAGAAAGTTTTAGTCCTGACGGTGTGTTTATTTCAAACGGTCCCGGAGATCCTACGGATGTTCCTGAAACAGTTGAAACCATTAAAAAACTGAAAGGCAGATATCCTATATTCGGAATCTGTCTTGGACATCAGATTATTGCACTTTCCTACGGAGCAAAAACATATAAACTTAAATTCGGACACCGTGGCGGCAATCATCCGGTACGAAATTTAAAAACAAATAAAATTGAAATCACTTCTCAAAATCATTCCTATGCTGTAGAAAAAGACAGCATTCTGGATACCGATTTAGAGATTACACATATAAATTTACTTGACAATACAGTTGAAGGGGTTGAATGCAGAAAAGATAAGGTTTTTTCTGTGCAATATCATCCCGAAAGTGCACCCGGACCGCAGGACAGCACATATTTATTTGATGAATTTATTGAACTGATGAAGGGAGAAAAAGAAAATGCCTAAAAGACAAGATATAAAAAAAGTTCTCGTTATCGGTTCTGGTCCTATTGTAATCGGTCAGGCTGCAGAATTTGACTATGCAGGCACACAAGCCTGTCTTGCACTTCGTGAAGAGGGTTATGAGGTTATACTTTGCAATTCAAATCCTGCAACAATTATGACAGACACTACAGTTGCAGATAAGGTTTATATGGAGCCTCTTAATCTTGAATACATCGCAAAAATTATCAGACATGAAAGACCGGATGCAATCTTGCCGGGAATAGGCGGTCAGACGGGTCTTAATCTTGCTATGCAGCTCGAAAAGAAAGGCATATTGAAAGAATGCCGTACCGAGCTTTTAGGAACAAAGAGTGAAAGTATTGAAAGAGCCGAGGACAGAGAACTGTTCAAGGAGCTTTGTGAGAGCCTTGGCGAGCCTGTGCTTCCTTCGGACATTGCAAATTCTATGGAAGAAGGCTTAAAAGTTGCAAAAGAAATAGGTTATCCCGTTGTGCTTCGACCTGCATTCACTCTCGGTGGAACAGGCGGCGGCTTTGCAGACAATGAGGAAGAGTTTTTGCAGATAATGAAAAATGCGCTTAGTCTTTCACCTGTCCATCAGGTTTTAATCGAAAAGAGTATTAAAGGCTTTAAGGAAATCGAATACGAGGTAATAAGAGATTTCAACGATACAGCAATTACTATCTGTAATATGGAAAATCTTGATCCTGTCGGTATTCATACGGGTGATTCTATTGTTGTGTGTCCTTCGCAGACACTAACAAATAAGGAATATCATATGCTTCGTGATAGCGCACTTAAAATTATCCGTGCTCTTAAAATCGAAGGCGGCTGCAATGTTCAGTTTGCACTTGATCCAAAATCATTTCAGTATTATTTGATAGAGGTAAATCCGAGAGTATCCCGTTCATCGGCACTCGCCTCAAAGGCAAGCGGATATCTGATTGCGAGGGTATCGGCAAAAATCGGTGTGGGTATGACACTTGACGAAATCAGAATAGCAAACACACCTGCATCCTTTTAACCAACTCTTGACTATGTGGTAACAAAAATGCCGAGATTTCCTTTTGATAAATTTACCGATGCAAACAACAAGCTTGGAACACAGATGAAGGCAACCGGCGAGGTGATGTCAATTGGAAGAACATTTGAAGAAAGTCTTTTAAAAGCGATTCGCTCATTGGAAATCGGTGTATGGCATTTGCATCACAAAAAGTTTGATGAAATATCGGTTGCAGACCTGCTCGATTACATCAAAATTGGAACTGATGACAGAATTTATGCTATAGCAGAATTACTTCGAAAAGGTACAGAAATTAATACGATTTGCAAAAATACGCAGATTGACAGATTCTTCATTAGAAAGCTAAAAAACATCATTGATGAAGAAGGAGCGTTAAAATATTCTGTTGGGAATACAGATGAACTTATAAAAGCAAAGAAAATGGGATTTTCAGATAAGGAAATTGCACTGTTGTGGAACAAACCGGAAACTGAAGTATTTAAAACAAGAAAAGAAGCATGCATTATGCCTGTATATAAAATGATTGACACCTGTGCATCAGAATTTGACAGCTATATTCCATACTTCTATTCAACCTACGAGGGCGAAAATGAATCAAAGGTATCGGATAAGAAAAAGGTAATCGTTCTTGGCTCGGGTCCTATCAGAATCGGTCAGGGTGTGGAATTTGACTATTCAACAGTACATGCCGTTAAAACAATTAAGGCAGCCGGTTTCGAGGCAATTATTATAAATAACAATCCCGAAACAGTTTCAACTGATTATACAACGAGTGATAAGCTTTATTTTGAACCGCTGACACCTGAAGATGTAATGAATATTATTGAATTAGAAAATGCAGAGGGTGTAATTGTAACCCTTGGAGGGCAAACTGCGGTAAATCTTGCACAGCCATTGGTAGACCGCGGTGTAAAAATTATCGGTACAGACTGTGCAGCAATAGATAAAGCTGAGAACAGAGATGCTTTTGAAAAACTGTTAAAAGAGCTTGGTATCCCACAACCGCCCGGACGTGCAGTTACGAACATAGAAGATGGGATAAAGGCGGCGGAAGAAATTGGCTATCCCGTACTTGTAAGACCAAGCTTTGTATTAGGCGGACGTGCTATGCAGATTGTTGCAAAAGAAGAAGTTCTTCGCCACTATCTTAAAACTGCCGTAGAAATTGATGAAGATAAGCCGGTTTTGGTTGATAAATATATCAGGGGCAAGGAGCTTGAAGTGGATGCTATATGCGATGGCAAGTCAGTATTTGTTCCGGGTATTATGGAGCTTGTTGAAAGAACTGGAGTTCACAGCGGCGACTCAATAAGTGTTTATCCCACATACAGCGTATCCAAAAAGGTCAAGGAAACAATTCTTGATTATACCGAAAAATTAGGACTTGGCATTGGTATTATCGGACTTTTTAATATTCAGTTCATTGTGGATGAAAAAGAAAATGTTTATATCATCGAAGTAAATCCGCGTTCTTCAAGAACGGTGCCATTTCTCTCAAAATCTACAGGCTACAGCCTTGCAGATATTGCAACTTTGGTTATCCTTGGAAAAAGCCTTAAAGAGCAAGGTATAACAGAGGTTTATCCTGACGAAAAAATGCGTCATTATGTAAAAGCACCTGCATTCTCATTTTCAAAGCTTAACGGAATGGATTCGTATCTTTCACCGGAAATGAAGTCAACAGGCGAAGCAATCGGATATGATGATAAATTTCCAAGGGCGATGTATAAAGCACTTACGGCTTCGGGAATGAAGCTTCAAAATTATGGTACTGTTGTTGTAACGCTTGCCGATGAGGATAAAGAAGAGGCCCTGCCGCTTGTTAAGCGCTTTTACGATATGGGATTCAATATCGAGGCAACAATCGGAACGGCAGAGTTTTTGAAAAAGCATGGCATTAAAACAAGAATACTCAGAAAGCTCTCAGAAGGAAGCACGGAGATACTTGAAGCAATTCGTGCAGGATATGTCAGCTATGTTATATGTACCCGTGCCATTCTATCGGGTGTGCACTACGAAGATGGCGTTGCAATAAGAAGAACAGCAACAGAAAATAATATCACAATGTTTACATCATTAGATACAGTAAAGGTTTTACTGGATGTTCTTGAGGAAATGACAATAGGAATATCTACAATAGACGCTTAAAGGAGGTATGCACAATGAAAAATAAAAAGACGGTAATTACAGTGGGTTCTGTTTTAGGTGGGACTTTTCTTGGACTGATTTGTTGTGCAGTAGTAAAATTTATCAACAGAGCAAGGAGGAACGGATAATGCACTTTACGAAAATGCACGGCCTTGGAAATGATTATTTGTATGTTTACGGCGAAGTGCCTGCAAATATTGAGGATTTGTCAATAAAGTTATCTGAACGCCATTTTGGAGCAGGTTCGGACGGAATGATATATATTTCTCCGTCAGAAATTTCAGATTTCAAAATGCGAATATTCAATGCAGATGGAAGTGAAGCAAAAATGTGCGGTAATGGCATCCGCTGTGTCGGAAAGTATGTATATGACAAAGGCTGTACAGACAAAAAGCACCTCAGAATAGAAACTCTTTCGGGCATTAAAACACTTGATTTGAATGTTTCAAACGGCAAAGTAAAAACGGTATCTGTAGGAATGGGAAAAGCCGAGGTGTCAGAAAATCTACAGCTTGATGTAGATGGTGAAAAGGTCACCTGTACTCCTGTTTCTGTGGGCAATCCTCATGCAGTCAGTTTTGTTGCGGACGTTGAAAAAGCACCGCTTTTGACGTTAGGGCCTAAAATGGAGCATCATCGTGCTTTTCCGGATGGAGTAAATGTTGAGTTTGTGGAAGTCATAGACAGGCACACTCTTAGAATGCGTGTATGGGAGCGTGGCAGTGGAGTGACAATGGCCTGCGGAACGGGTGCCTGCGCATCGACTGCGGTAGCAATAAAACAAGGTTACTGCTCGTTTGATGATGAAATATCTGTTGTGTTAGACGGTGGTACTCTGAAAATAAAAATAGCGCCGGACTATTCTGTTACCATGACGGGACCGGCAGAAATGATATACGAAGGAGATGTAATAGAATGATTACACCAAACACACATTACGCAGACTTAAAGGATTCATACCTTTTTTACAACATTGCACAGAAGACAAAGGCATATTTGGCAGCAAATCCCGATAAGCATCTTTATCGTATGGGCATCGGCGATGTATCACTTCCGCTTTGCGATGCTGTAATTCGTGCATTGCATGAAGCAGTTGACGATCAGGCGAAGAAAGAAAATTTTCACGGCTATATGCCCGAATGCGGAGCACCGTTTCTTCGTGAAACCATCGCAAAATACTATGCCGACAGAGGAGTAACAGTATCAACCGATGAAGTGTTTGTGTCCAGCGGTGCAAGTGACGAACTTGGTGATATTCTCGATCTTTTTGCTAGATCCAGCTCTGCACTTGTAATCGAGCCTGCATATCCTGCATATGTTGATGCAAATGTTATGGCAGGCAGAAAAATAGTACATCTTGCCTCGGGAAAAGATAATGGATTTTTGCCATCACCATCCGAAGAGGTTAAGGCGGATATTTTATATATTTGTTCTCCGAACAATCCGACAGGTGCAGTGTTCAGCCGTAATCAGCTTCAGGCTTGGGTGGATTTTGCAAATGAAAATGGATCTGTAATTCTTTTTGATGCGGCTTATGAGGCGTTTATAGAAGATGAAAGTTTGCCTCACAGCATTTTTGAATTAGATGGAGCAGAAACCTGTGCAATTGAAATTTGTTCACTGTCAAAAACAGCAGGATTTACAGGAACACGACTTGGTTATACTGTTATTCCCAAAAAGCTTATAAGACAGAGCATGAAATTTAATGAAATGTGGGTAAGGAACCGTACAACAAAAACCAATGGTGTATCATACATAATTCAAAAAGGCGGTGCTGCAGTATTTACCCCCGAAGGTCAGAAACAAATTCATGATAATATAAAGGTTTATAAGAATAATGCAAAGGTACTGATGAAGGCACTTGACAAACTTGGAATATGGTACTGCGGTGGTAAAAATGCTCCTTATATATGGATGAAATGTCCGGATGGTATGGGAAGCTGGGAGTTTTTCGATTATCTCTTAAATGAGATTCAGGTTGTCGGAACTCCGGGCGAAGGATTTGGCGCTTGCGGCGAGGGATATTTCAGATTTTCCACTTTCGGAAGTCCGGAAGATACGGTAGAAGCTGCAAATCGTTTGGTAAGTTTGCTTGGAAAGAAGTGATATGAATGAGAGATTATAAAGCAGAATTTGAAAATAGAGTCGAGTTCATAAAGTCTATATTAGCTGATAGTGGTGCAAAAGGTATTGTGTACGGAAATAGCGGAGGTAAGGATTCTGCATTGGTTGGGATTCTTTGCAAAGCTGCTTGCGAAAACACTGCTGGAATTATTATGCCTTGTAGCACAAAACGAAATTATGATGAAGATGCGGTGGATGCAAAAGAGGTTGCACAGCAATACAGCATTGAAACAAGAACCGTGGATCTGACTCCTGTAAAAGAAGCAGAGATTAATGCACTTGAAGGCATAACGGAATTGAATAATTCAGCTCTAAGCAATATGGCACCTCGTATTCGCATGCTTACATTATACGCTATCGCTGCAAGTGAAAACCGACTTGTTGCAGGAACAGGAAACCGTAGTGAGGCTTATGTCGGTTATTTTACCAAGTGGGGTGACGGAGCACATGACTTTAATCCGATAGCTGATTTAACAGTAACGGAAATATATGAATTTCTCACATTCCTTAATGCTCCTGAATTTATAATAAAAAAAGCTCCGTCAGCAACCTTGTTTGATGGTCAGACTGACGAAAGCGAAATGGGAGTAACCTATGCGGAATTGGATGCACATATTTCAGGGAAACACATTGCTGAAGATAAAGCTGCAATTATTGAAAGGTTACATAAAATAAGTGAACATAAAAGAAAAGGCGTATCAAAATATGATACACCTTAAACAAAGATAAGGGCTTTCAAAAACCTTCGTAGACTTTTCAAAACTCCTGTGGTATGTTTGTGTTGCCGAAAAGGTAATATAAAACAGAGAGGAAGAATTTTATGAAGAAAAAAGTATTATGTACGGCATTGGCAGTGACTATGCTGCTAACAACAACTGCATCGGCAACGGCAAAACCTTGGTGGCTCAGTAAATACCGAGTAACCTTTGATAACGAACTTGGAATCGTAGGAAATGTAACCTTAACCTTTGCATCGGATGGTGGTAGCTTTATCAGGCCAATAACCAAAAGATACGGCGAAAGCATCAGCCTCAAAAGTTATGTCCCGACAAAATATGGGTACACATTCAAGGGATGGTTCACTGATCCCCGAACAAAGCAGTATCAGGTAACAACATTCAAATTCACAAAGCCTGATGTCTTGTATGCTAAGTGGCAGCCTAACCCACAGGAGCCTGTAAATCCAAATGACGAAATTATGGCAAAGGATACCTGCTACCTCACCGATGAGGAAACCAAAATACGAAATGAAAACATTGAAGAAAAGAATAAGAGCTACATAGAAGGCTTCGGCTATGTAACACCTGCCAAAACAAAAACCATCATCGTAGACTCAGACGGTGATATAAATAAAATGGTCGGCACAATGGAATAAAATTATGCGAGGATAAGCAAATGAATGCTTATCCTCTGCTTTTAGAATGGAGATGAAAAAATTTATATACATAACAGGAGATACCCATATCCCCATAGACATTGGAAAATTATCAACAAAGAAATTGCCCGAACAAAAAGAAATGACCAAAAACGATTATGTCATAATCTGCGGTGACTTCGGCGGTCTGTGGGATGGCAGCAAGGAAGAAAAATATTGGCTTCAATGGCTCAATAAGAAAAGCTTTACCACATTATTCGTAGACGGCAACCACGAAAACTTTAATATGCTCAATCAATTACCTGCGGAAGAATTCTGCGGAGCAACGGCACAAAAGGTTAATGACAGTATATACCACCCGATGCGAGGGATGGTTTATACCATAGAAGATAAGAAAATATTCACCTTCGGCGGTGCAGAATCCCATGACAAGGAACATAGAATTGAAAATATAAGCTGGTGGAATGAAGAATTGCCGAGTGAAAATGAAATGAATGTTGCACGGAATAATCTAAAGGCTCACAAAAACAAGGTGGACTTTATTATAACCCATGCGGCACCGACATCTGTCCAAGTGCAAATAAAGCCTCAATACAAGCCTAACAGACTTACAGATTTTCTCGAAGAAATAAAAAATACAGTCTCATACCAAAGATGGCATTTCGGACATTATCACAAAGATTGTTCCATAGATTCTAAGCATATATGCAATTACTATGGAATCACACGAATAAACTAAATATAAGACCACAGTATAAGGGCTTAAAAAGCCCTGTATGGAACAAAACTTATGCAGGTAGGGTAACTACACCCTATCTGCTTTTTTGTGCAAAATAAAGGGCATTGTCGATGCATTTTGCAAAAACAATGCCCTGTGTATTTATTTTTTCTTTGTCCGGTTCGGGAAGTATGCCTCGTTCCAATCGATATATTCCTGAAGGGAGATTTTGCCGTCATTACAATCGTCTCGCATTGTAATGGCTTTATACCTCCACTGATTGAATTCCTGTTCCTTTATTTGTCGTACATTCACCCTTGCATGATACCGCTTATAGTATTTATCATACACCTTTTTCGCTTCGTTATTGGCATTCTTTAATTTATAATTTTCCAATGCTGCGAGTTTCTGGCAGGACTGTGTTTTACCCTCTTCCACTCTATCGCAATAAACCGTATCATAATTGCCTTTCATAAGGAAATACTTACCGCATCGCTTGCATTTACGGAATCGAATATCCATTTCAAGCATTTTTGTGAATTCAAGCTCAAGCAAATCCTCAATGGATTCTGCACTATACTGTGTTGTAATGAAATCAGGAAGTACTGCTATATTATGCACGTTTTGGGGATTCATATTATAATCCTCTGCAAGCTTATAAAATGCCTCTTTTTTCTTCTCAAAAAATTTCATTCTCTTCTCAATTTCATCTTCTGGCAAACCGTATGGCATTTTATCTCCCGTTATAAAATCTGATTCGGGAGAAAACATTTCTTTTCTGTCAAATGTAGGTGACTTGCCGTGAAGATACAAATATATATGGAATCGCTCGTGAGGATACATATCCCCCAATGCTTCGGGATAGAATTCCTCATCATAGCAAAACTCTATCATTTCCAGATATTCTTTTTGAAGTCCTGTAAGATAGTGATAATATTCCCTTATAGCCGTGTAATCTTCATTTTCAATCAAAAATACTGGCGGACATATTGCCGAATACAGCGACGTGTTGCACAATGCCTTTGTGCTTATGATCGTTGAAACATATCTGTGATAAATTTCTACAATTTCATCAACCTTATTCAAAATCTTCTGTTTGCGAGGTTCACTTTTTGCATCGTCAGAACTTTCTCCACGATGTATTTTACCGGCTTGTTTTAGTAGTTCAGCTACATATGCTTTCCCTGAAACTTCTTCATAGGTATTTTCAAAATCGGCATAAATAAAATCAAGGATGCCGTCTCCGCAGCGCAAGTGAACGGCACAGCCACAGAGAAAATTATTTAATATATCCGGAAACTCTCCATTTTCTCTATATGGATTTAAATGGTATCTTCGGGTATTAAAATCAACATAGTATTTTTTTTGATACAATTCAAGATACGCTTCGTTTTCAGCCTTGCATTCGTTTTTGTATTCTTCCTCTTCCTTTTTCCCGGCTTCGCTAATTACAATGGGTTTTCTACCATGCTGTTTGTCGCTTTGCTCTATAAAATCCATCATGAAGTAATCTTCCTTGGTACTGTCCACATACACGACCATACCCTTGTGTTCATTTGAAAATCTGACGGTATTATCAAAATAGTCGTATTTAATAAACTTATTTCCTCGTCTTTTTATATGCGTAAGCTCATTTCCCGAAGCTTCATATTCCGAATAATCAAAAATTTTCTTCACGATTTATCCTCCCGATTTTAGAAAATCTAAATCACCTTATTTTTTAGACAATTAACATAACTACAATAATTATTATACAAAACTATTGTCAAACTGTCAATTGCAAAATATAATGATTTTAGAAAATAGATATTTTTCAATAAAGATAACTCCAAATGAATTTTGCTCAAAGGGGTTAAAAAAGGGCTTATTTTTCGCATTAGGTGAAGGGACAAATATTACGAATCCAAAAAAATTTACTCAAGGGGGTTCAGAAATCACCGAATTTTGTCCTAACTTATGAAGGGACTAAAAAATTATGGTTGCAAAAATCAAAAAAATTGCTCCTTATATAAGAGCGAAGGGGAATTTTTTGAAATTCCGGTTTCAAAATCGCAAAAAAATTCAGCTGTATATAAGAGTGAGAGAAAAAAATTTTAAAAACTATTTGTGAAAACACCTGTTTTTTTACATATAGTGAGAGGATATTTTAAAAATATTTACTGACAAGGGGTATAGAAGTACCACTTATCTTCCATATAGTGAAAGGGCTTTTATTAAAACTTTGTAAAATTTTTAGAAAACTGTCCCCTAATCCACCAAAATTTTCGCAATGGGTGAAAGGCCAAATATTACAAATTCAAAAAAATTTTACTCAAGGGGTTAAGTTTTTACCGATTTTTGTGCTTACTTATGAGAGATAAAATTAATAATTTACAATTTTTTTGAAATGAAGGGTTAAAAATGGCAGTTAAAAACACGATAGATGAAAGGAATTTTAAAATTATGGTTTCAAAATTGCATAAAAAGTCTGCTGTATATAAGAGTGAGGGAGAAAATTTTTTGAAAAGTATTTGTGAAAATGTATGTTTTTTTCCGTATAGTGAGAAGTTTTTTTAAAAATGACTTGTAGAAAGTGCTTTTTACGGATAATTAGTGAAGGGGTTTTATTAAAACTTCGTAAAATTTTCAGAAAGCTACCCCCTAATCGGCCAAAATTTTCGCAATGGGTGAAGGGACAAATATTACGAATTAAAAAAAATTTTACTCAGGGGGTTCAGAAATCACCGATTTTTGTGGTTACTTATGAGGGGGCTTTAAAAAATTAAAAGTTTTTTGGTGAAATCCCAAAAAAGTCAGCCTTATATATTAGTGAGAGGTAATTTAAAAAAATTTCCGGTTTGGGGTTGAAAAACAAACGATGTTTGTACAGATATACGAGAGGCAAAATATTTTTTCAAAATCAGGGTGTACAAAACGGCATTTTTCTTCCCATTTAGTGAAGGAACATTTTAAAATTTGAAAAAGCGAGGAATTGATTATGAAAAAGACAAACGACAAAATCGAAAGAGTAATGACCGAAAGGATGCTTGCACATCTTGTAAGCCTAAAGCTTATCACCAAGGACGAGCATGAAATCCTTCTTGAAAAGGCTTGCGGCGGAATCAACAAACCTGTATATGAAAATTCAGCGTAATGCCCGGTGCTTTTGTGTAATATTTGTCTGGATATATTAAACCTTCTATGGTATTGTTTGTGTTGAAAAATCTCAGAAAGGAGTCAAGGTTATGTCAGAAGTTATTGTAATACAAAGCGATTTAAGAAAAACCGAAAAACAAAGACTTCGTGTCGGTGCCTATGCCAGAGTGAGTTCAAACTCTCTTGAGCAGGAAGACTCCTTCCACAACCAGGTCAGGTACTACACAAAATATATTGCATCCAATCCCGAATGGGAATTCGTAGATATATATGCAGACGAAGGTATCACAGGAACCAGACAGGACAAGCGTGATGACTTCAACCGAATGATTCAGGATGCTGAAGACGGCAAGCTCGACCTTATCGTAGTAAAATCCATATCAAGATTTGCAAGAAACACCGTTGACTGCATAAGAGCCGTAGAAAAGCTTAACAAGCTTGGTGTGGCAGTAAAATTTGAGGATGGCGGACTCAACACCGCTACCCCGACAGATGCAGCCGCAATAAAGGTCAGTTCGGCACTTGCACAGGAAGAGTCGCAATCCATTGCACTGAATGTAAGAATCGGCACAAGAAACAAAATGAAAAATGGAACATACATTCAAGTGAACGCTCCTTACGGTTACATCTACAAGGATAAAAAGCTTGTCATCAACGAAGAACAAGCCGAAGTGGTAAGAAGAATATTTACAGAATATATCGCAGGAAAAGGCACAACCGAAATTGCCAAGCTCCTGACAGAATCAAAAATACCAAATAAAAACGGTAAGGAAAAATGGTCAGCCTCTGCTATCAGCTACATCATAAGCAATGTACGATACAAAGGCGATGCACTTTTGCAAAAGTCCTATACAGACGGATTTCCGTATAAAAAGGTTAAAAACACAGGCGAGCTTGATATGTACTATCTGCATAACGCAAACGAGCCGATCGTATCAGCAGAACTTTTCGATATGGCAAACACTCTCCTTGAAAAAAGGCAGAAAAAATTTACTCACACAACCTATGGGGATGCCGGAATATTTACTAAAATGATATACTGCAAAAACTGCGGCACACCATACAAGCATAAGGGTGACGGAGTCTGGACCTGCAGAACTCACGATGTAAATATAGAAAAATGCAATGCCCAGCCTGTAACAGAAGAGCTTATCAAAAAAGCATACATCCTTATGTACAACAGACTGAAAGCAAATTACAAGCACATACTCATCCCCTTTATCAATCAGATTGAAGCAATGAAAAACAATCAGTCTGAAAAGGATGCCATATCAGAACTCAATATACAGATAGCACAGGTATCCGAAAGGGTTATGATGATAAACAGACTCAAGGATAACAACCTTGCCGATCCGTCATTCTATATGCAGGAATTAAATGAATGCGACCGCAGAATGATGGAACTAAAGGCAAGGAAGAATAAAATTCTGCATGAGAATCGCTACAGTAAAATAGTTACCGATACAAGAGTTCTCGTAAAAGAGCTTGAAAAGAGCGATTCCATCTGCACCTTTGATACCGAAGGCTTCAAACGGCATATACAAAAATTATACATAACAGACAATGAAATCACCTTCGTGTTGAAAAACGGAATTGAGCTTGAAATTGAAAAACAGGAGGTGCCTTAAAAATGGCTAACAGATACATCTCCTTCGGCTATGAAATACAAAATGCTGAAATTGTTATTGTAAATCAGGAGGCATTGCTTGTGAAATCTGCCTTTGAATTGTACATAGCTGGCAAATCCTACAAGACGATAGCTGACAGATTTGAAATGTCAGGGATTTACTACAACAAGGATTCTGCAAAATGGAATAAAAATATGGTTAAGCGGATGATAGAAAACGAAAAATATACAGGCACAGATGAATATCCGCCTATCATAGACGAAAAGCAATATCACAAGGCAAACCGCATAAGGCTCTCCAAAAACATAAAAGCAGACAGCGACAAGATGGAATATGACAAATTCATACGAACTCACGCCCAATGCCCTGAATGCGGATTTCCTATCAAAAGACAAAGGCAAGGTCACGACAAGGGTACATATACGGCTTACAAATGCTCTAATCCGATATGCCCGGCGAAATCAATTCACGAAGATATCTTGTATGAATATATAAACGGAATTGTAAACCGCCTTATAGATAATATCGAACTTGCAGATGCAGAGGTTAAAAATCAAAGCCGAAATGATGAAAACATTGATGAGCTTACCAATGAAATATATATCAAGACCATAAATGACAACACCGAAAAGGATGAAATCCTAAAGGATATATACAGACTTGCAAAACTAAAATTCAAAAGCTATACCAAAACTGATATGAGCAAGGTGACCGAAAAAATCAAGCAGGAGCTTTGCAGGTATGGGATAAGTGAAAAAGCTCCCCTTCCGCTGATGGAAAAAATAATATCAAAATTCTACATAGGCGGAGAAAATGGCTTAAAGATAAAACTGATAAACGATAAAATTTTAGAAAGAGAGGGATGAAAATGTCAGCACTTAATGTTACATTAATTCCGGCAACTAAAAAAATGTATGAACCAAAAATGGGAAGAAAAAAATTGAATGTTGGAGCATATTGCCGAGTTAGTACTGCTGAAGAAGAACAGCATGATAGCTTCGTAAATCAGGTTGAGCATTACACATCAATGATTGAAGCTAAGGATGAATGGGATTTAGTAGAGATATTCGGTGACGATGGTATTACAGGAACCTCTGCTGAAAAAAGACCGGCGTTCCGCAGGATGATGAAAATGTGCGAACAAGGCAAAATTGATTTAATAATCACAAAATCAATATCCCGATTCTCAAGAAATACATCGGTAACCTTGGAATATGCAAGAAAGCTAAAACTCATGGGCATTGGCATAATATTTGAAAAAGAAAACCTCAACACCCTTGAAGTGTCAAGCGAATTTCTTCTGTCAATGTACAGTACCTTTGCACAGCAGGAAAGCGAAAGCCAAAGCCTGAATGTAAAAATGGGAAAACGCGCCAGATACAGTCAGGGACAAGCTTGCTTTAACTTCAACCGAGTATATGGATACGGACAGGACAGTGAAAAAAACATATACATAGTCCCCGAACAGGCAGCTGCGGTAAAAGTCATATTTGCAAGATTCCAGAGAGGACTCAGTATGAGAGAAATTGCCGACTCCCTTATAGAAGAAAAAATACCCTCCCCATCGGGAAAACCTGTATGGAAAACTGAAACCGTGAAAAGAATACTTGTAAACGAAAAATATGCAGGAGATGTACTGACACAAAAAACATATGTGGTCGATCCCATCAGCAAAAAGACAAGGAAAAATACAGGCGAACTACCAAAATTCTATATAAAAGATCATCATATTGCAATCATAGACCGTGAGGTGTTCGATGCCGTACAGATAGAACTAAGCCGAAGAAGCTGTATTAAAAAGAACGAGAATAAAAACGACTATGGCAAATACAGCGGCAAGTATCCCTTCAACAACATAATCGTCTGCGGAGAATGTGGAACCAAATACCGCCGAACAATGTGGGTAACAAGAGATAAGCAAAAGGAATATGTCTGGAGATGTATGAGCAGACTTGAGCACGGCACTAAAAAATGTAAACACTCGCCGAGCATAAAGGAAGAATTCCTAATCTCCGCAGTAACCGAGGCTGCCAACTCTATGGTAACGGATGTGGTCTATGCAAAGGAAATCTTAAAGGGAGCTATCGCAGAGGTTATGGGTGACAATATGCAAAATAAGATAAATGAAAATACTGCGAGAATGAATGAGCTTAACGAAAGATTGAGCCAAACCCTCACTAAAAACTTAGAAGGAGAAATAAGCATTGAGGAAATGGACAAAATCTTCTCGGAAATCCGTGACGAGCAACTGCGGCTTCGCCACGAAAATGATGCATACGAAAAACGGAGACAGATAGAATCTGCCGACCACGAAAAACTGAAAACAATCTTCAAGACTATCGATGAGATGCCTGAAGAAATTGACAGACTCGAAGATGACTCTATCAGAATGCTGTTCGACAGAATTGAAATCGTATCCAAAAATGAAATGCGAATCCGTTCGGGAGACTACGTCTATACCGTCAATATGTAAAACAGAGAAAAATTATATAAAAAGACTTGTAAAAGAATTAAAAATATGATACAATAAAACAAACAAAAAGACATAAATTATGCTTTGGTACTGATAAGGGTAAAACCTTTCAAAACCGCATAAATACTGGTAAAAATAGCGGTGACAGTAAAACCGTCACGCTCGTACACCATTAAGCAAGTCATTTTTAGAATGACTTGCTTTTTGCTTTTCTTCTGTTCTCATATTCTTCAAATACTCTAATGAATACTTAGGAGCATACCCATTCAGTTTAAGATGTATTGTAATTACACCACTTGAAACAATTTCTTTTACCCATTTGAAAAACGGATGAAAGCGTAAATTGAATGTAACTCGTACGTCTTTGTTTGTTTCATCTTTAGCTTTTTTTATAGAGAGTGCTTTTTCGAAAGTGGTAGTGAGTGGTTTTTCAGAAATTACATCACAACCATACTTTAATGCACTAATTATATATTCATCATGGCTACAATCTTTTGAGACAACAATTACAGTGTCCGGATTTACTTCTTTAAGCATTTTGTCAAAATCATCAAATACCGGAACGTCTGTTTTTGCATATTTACTAACAAGCTCGGCACGTTTGTGGTTAATATCATACACACCGCAAAGTTTTGCACAATCCTTATAATTATTTATAAGCGGGATTGCATAAGAGGTTACACCACGAAATCCACAACCAACTAAGACATATTTTTTTACTTGAGATTCCATTTATTTTCTTCCTTTCAAAAAAATCTTGACAATTTAATTTTACTATGATAACATAATTAAAGTCAATCAATGATAGTGACATCTTTTGGATTATGTTTAAAAAACAGCATTAACAAAACCACACTAAAACAAGCCATATTTCGAACCATTTGGATAATATTGAAACTTGTTGGATTATTTTGGATAAGGTGATTGCAGATGATTAACAATATGATTAAAAAATCAGGAATACGCATACGTCCTATAGTTACATCAATTTATATACCACCAATGGTATGGAAAGGTGATCCTTTAGGTCATATCGGTCTGAATGACACTTTCTTTTGGGTATTGGAAGGAGAGTGTTTTTTGAGAATTGGGTCTGAATATTCGGTTATACATGCCGGACAATTAGCTTTTTTACCTAAAGGAAAAATGCGTTCATATACACAGACGGCTGCTAAATTTTCTATGTATGAAATATCATTCTCAGCCACAATTGATGAAAATAATCTTATGAATGTTTTTGGAATGAGTGATGGAGATTATGTGGTAAGTATTGATAACAGAGAAGAAATGAACATGTTATTTGAAAAATCGTACAGAGAGGAAATGAATAAAAATCCGATACACGATATTGCGTGGTGTGCTAATATACTAGATATTATAAATATCTATTGTGAACATAGACAAAAGCACAGTGTGAATAAAAAGACACTTTTTAAGCCTGTTGTTAAGTATATGGAAAAACATTTGGACGAGCAGCTTAAAGTTGAAGAATTAGCCGCTATTATATACATGGAGCCTACTTACTTTATTCGAAAATTTAAAAATGCATTTGGTGTTCCGCCACTCAGATATTTTATACAAATGAGAATGTATAAGGCTATGGAATATTTATTAAACAGCGATTTACCTGTCGAAGAAATTTCTAATTTGATTGGTATTAGTGATTCAGCATATTTTTCACGATTATTTAAGAAAATATTTCATACCTCTCCAAGCGAATACAGAAAGGCTTTCAAAAGCAATCTGTATTATAATGAATCTAAATCAGAATAGTGTATTAATAAAATTCCCTGTTCAACACAAATGAACAGGGAATTCTATTTTTATTTATTTTTATTAATGTTAATATTCAAAGAATTGATCAATTAAGATCTGAAGCTGTACCTCCCGCAAATCCATGATATTCATCCAGAAAATCTTCCGCCTCTTTAACCATATACACACCAATTTTATTATCGACAAAACCTATACTTATATTTAAAACACCAAAATATATATCATTGATATGAACTTTGATTAACAACTGATAATCGCTCACCCATGCAGCAGACACTGCACACTTATAAAGACGATTACCGGGCTGACCTCCTATTTCATCAGAATAACCAGCTTGTGGAAACAATGAATATTCATTTTCACACATTCCAAACGTAAGTTCCTTGTCTCCTTGTTCATTTGTGTATGAAAGAACACCTTTGTTTCCATTAAAGCTTATCTTAATCTTAGTTATTCCCATAGGATTTTCATCCATTTTATAGGTTACACCATTGATTTTGCTTGCAATCTCTGTGTTAATTTTTCCTTTTGCTGTTATTAGCTTTAAAGTTTTAACGTACTCACATAAGCTATCGTATCCTGATTCATCATCAAAAACACATTCTTCAGCTCTTCTGACTATCATATCAAAAAAGTTGTTAAACACGATGTTTTTCGAATGAACTTTTTCAAAATTATTAGCATTATAAACCATAATAATATTTTTGTCAGGCACGCAAATGGCATACTGACCACCCATACCATTGAAGAAATACGAATTATCATAAGTCCTCCAAAATTGATAGCCATACCCTTGCTTATCATGGTCACCTGTACCTTTTTCATCATTGGCAATTTGCTTACTTGTAGCAGCAACAACAAATTCCTCGTTCAAAAGCTGTTCGCCGTTCCATTTGCCCTTATGCATACAAAACATTGCAGCTTTCAGTAAATCAACAGGTTTACATATAAGTGCAGAATCTCCCCATGAATGACCTCCCGGACACTTCAGCATATATGCTTCCTTAGAAAATCCTATCTTATCAAGATATTTTTCCCTTGAATATTCCATAAAACTCTTTCCCGTAACACGTTCCACAAGTGCACAAAGTACGAAAGAACCTGAACTGTCGTAGCTAAAGATAGTTCCCGCAGGACGCGAAGTCTTGTTGTTCTTAAAATAATGTGCTACTCTGTCATCAGGTCTTGCCCCAAACCAACCCCAACACTGTTTTGCTGTTGCCATCATAAGCATATGCCTGATAGTTTGATTTCTCACATTCTCATCATAATTATCCTTTAATTCTTCCGGAAAATACTTAATTATCGGGTCATCAAGAGAAATTTTTCCTTCCTGTTCCAAAAATCCTATAGCTAAAGCTACGAAACTTTTTGACACGGAATACATTCTATGTAAAAAATCCTTATTAAACGGCTCCCAATAATGTTCAAAGATAATCTGGTCATTTCTCATAATGATAAGATTATGTGTCGCAAGATTCTCCTTCTCCAAAACCTCTATATATTCTTTTATCCATTCTGATTTTATACCTTGCTTTTCTGGTATTGAATAATTCATAGCTCTTATCCTTCCTGCTTTATATCTGCAGCAATGCTAACACAAAAATGTTCTATTATGCATTGTTTATCATTTAATATCTGGTATTACAGTCCAAGCAACTTAATTGCATTTTCTCTGGCGATTTTATTGAATACAGTTTCGGTTATCATTCCACTGTCGCGCCAACTTATAAGCAACGTAATCATTTCAGGATAATATCCTACTACACATCTGTCGGTGCCAAAATAAAGTCTGTCCTGGAACTCTGTTAAGAATTTCGCGCCATATTCAGGACAACGCATAAGGGCTGCATATGGAGTTGGATCTGAAAGGTCGCCCAAGAGATTCGGATATCTCCTGAACAGTTTAGGAACTACACCTTCTTCAACCAATGGAGCATCAGGTGTACGACCCTTCTGGTTTCCCTTCAGATCAAATATGTATCCTCTTTCTCCCGGTGTCTCAAGTTTTCCCAATTCTGCCCAGAATGTAGGTCCATGTCCAAAAATTTTAAGTTTAGGGAATCTTTGTAATGTATGTTCAAGTTGCGGAAGTCCCGGGTCATCATATAACCCAAAATCTCCTTCAAGCTGATCAGAGCCATCAAAAATTACAGGTAATTCTGCTATTTCAGCATACCTCAACAGATTTTGTACCATTGGATGCATTAAAGGCATATTAGGCATTATTTCGCCCAAGCCTTTGCATCCCTTCTTTTTGTAATATTCTAAAACAGGGCCAAAATTTGCATATGGTGAATTTGTTATTGCTCGTGGATCTATATTACAAAAAGGAATATATTTATCAGGATTTTGTGCAGCAATTTCCAAAATCTCTTCATTTGATTGCGGAAAATAAATTTCAGGACTGACAATTGGTAAAAGAACCGTTTTTTCAATTCCCCATTCTTCACTGGATTCTTCAAGCTGTTTCGGGTTGTAAAATTTTGCAACAAACGGCACCGGTTCTTTATAGACGTGTGCATGAAAATCAATAAACATTGTGTTACCTCCATAAAATATACTTTTTATTATTTACATAAAATTTTAAAATTCCTCATAATTATTTATAATATTTTATACTTCTGCTGTAAAAAAGCCCTCTAAAGAAACAGGGTTCTTTCCGTTAAATGGAATTTCTCCCAAAAGCGCCTTTACAAAAGCTCTTTGAGTACTTGGAACATAAGAAAATGCATTAATATATGTTTTGAGATAAGGGAATTCGTAAAGCTTATATGGATCACCAAAGGATGTAAATACAACTTTTGGATGTCTTAAAATGTCCCCTCTCCAAAAAATATCTATATGGTTCCAATCTATTTTGAGTGTATTTCTTGGATAATCCTGGCTGCTTATCTGACTGTTAATCAACACAAGAGCCGCTTCCTGCAAATCCTTTTAATATTTTTCATTATGTCTTGACGGATGTATATAGCGTGAAACTACATATCCTCTCTTTTCAAGTTCAGGCTGAATTTCATCCAGATTATTATTGTATGGATATCTATCAGGCTCATAACTATGTCTTAAATCAACAATTAAAATCTTATCTCCTTTATTTAACTTAACAGGAAGTATCTCATCATAGTCTCTTACAACCTTTATGGATTTTTCTCCAATCTGATCTGCAAGAGAAATCAGGCTTTCTTCATGCAATATATCCTTTTCAACATCTTGTGGGTCATCAAAAAGTCTCGCATTGTCCTTCATCCTTATAATTCGTTTTACGGACTCTTTAATTCTTTCAAT
This sequence comes from Clostridia bacterium, assembly GCA_045648985.1. Taxonomy (GTDB): domain Bacteria; phylum Bacillota; class Clostridia; order UBA1381; family UBA9506; genus SIG437. The sequence continues at coordinate 65,674 of JAZROZ010000015.1, read as the reverse complement.
CGAAATTTCACCTGTCTCTATTGCAGATTTTATCTCATCAATATATTCAACATGTGGGAACAGTATAACATCGCCACCAGCTTTAACATATTCAATCGCAAGTCTGTCATGCGGAAATACAGCACCTGCTCCAACCATACAAATTCCGTCCGACACAACACATCCATCAAAGCCAAGTTCTTCTCTCAAAAGTTTAATAGTTAAGTTATGACTAAATGTTGCCGGCAAATAACCAAGCCATTCATTTACTTTTTCATCATAAGCAGGTAAAGCTACATGCCCCAACATAACCGAGTTTGTTCCTGCCTTAAACATTTCCTTATATACCATTCCAAATGTTTCCATCCACTCTTCTTTGGACATTGAATTAATTGTCGTACAAAAATGCGGATCACGATCCTCCATACCATCGCCGGGGAAATGCTTACAACCTGCTACCATAAGGCCTTTTTTCTGTAAACCTCTCACAGCAGCTGCTCCCATCTTAGCTACCTGTTTTGGCACATCTGAAACTGTTCTTATGTTTATTGCAGGATTGTTGTGATTATAATTTATATCAACCAATGGAGAAAAACTCCAGTGTATTCCGATTTCACGGCATCTTTCCGCAACAGCAACATGCGCTCTTTCAACCAAATCTTCATCATCTGCTGCTCCCCATGCCATTTCGTGAGGAAGGTGCACTTCTCCTTGTGAAACGTGACCCGGCCCTTTCTCAACATCTGCAGCGATAATTACAGGAAGTCCTGTATATTTTTTCACTTGTTCGGTAACAAATGGTATTTTTTCTTTAGCTGTTCCGGCTCCAACAAAAAACGAACCACATTTTGTTTTTTTAATTAGCTCTATAAGTTCTTCGTCTGTCATCTTCCCTACATGAAAACACATCATCTGTCCTATCAACGCATCAACATCTAAGCTTTCAACCAATTTTTCAATATCTTTTTCTGTCATCATAATAAGGTTCCTCCGTTATAACAAGACTTTTATTATTTATGTTGCTTTAGGATCCATTCTATCAATTCATCTGTATAAGCATAGTTCCAGGAATCGTGGTCAACATTTTCAAACACAGTAAGTTTAGCATTTCCGCCCGTTTTGTTTATTTCTCTCACCATATTTTTACTTTCTTCAACACTAACAACCGAATCAACCGCTCCATGAAATGCCCATACAGGCATTTTCAAAACTCCTGCATACCATGGTAATCCACCGCCACAAACCGGTGCAATCGCTGCAAACATTTCAGGATATGTCATCGCCATATACCATGTGCCATATCCACCCATGCTTAACCCTGTCAAATATATTCTGTTTTCATCAATGTTATATTCTTTTACAATGTCATCAATAAATGTCTTGAGGGTGCGGATTTCAGCCGTCCATATGGAATCGCCCGGGCACTGCGGAGAAACAGTTATACACTCAAAGTCATTGTCTTTTTCAAATAATTTGGGAATTCCATGTATTTTAACCTTTTCCACATCATCTCCACGTTCGTCCAATCCATGGAGAAATACAATAAGTGGTAACTTTTTATTTTCGATATTCTTAGGTTTAGAAATATAATAATTATAACTAACCTTCCTTTCGGTTGTTACAATTGTTTTTTTTGCTTCAATCATACTCTTAACTCCTTATATTTTTCATCATTCTACATTTTTTATTTTTAGTTTACTAAAAATACTTTTATAAATTAATTCTACTATGATAAGATAAAAAAGTCAATTAATGATAACAACATCTTTTGGACTATATTGAAAAAAATAGCATTGAGATTCACGTGTGCATAAGCAAATATTTCAATCATTTTAGACAATATTTAAACTTATTGGATTATTTTGGATAAGTCTATTACTGTCAATTAATGACCTGATAATAAAATGAGAGGTAGTATCTGTTAACAACCAAATACTACCTCTTTTACTATAATTGTCCGTACACATGCTTATTTATATACTTCAATTTTTATAGCTTTGCGCCATTTTCTTTTAAAATCTTCTGAACAGCTTTTATATCAAGCGTGTGTGTATTTTTGCCTGTATTTTTGGCAACAGCTACAGCTGTTCCTGCCGCCTCACCAAGACATGCACAAATAGGCATAATTCTTATTGATGCCTGTGCCTCGTGTGTTGCGGAAATACAACGTCCTGCAACAAGCATATTATCATATTCCTTTGGAAGCAAGCTTCTGTAAGGAATTGTATAATACTCACCATCTTTAAAATAATAATGACTTGTACCTGCGCCTGAAGGATTATGAATATCTATATCATAATTTCCTAAAGCTATAGAGTCTTCAAATCTTGTACATTCCTTAAGGTCAGATTCAGTTAATATGTACTCGCCCTTTAGCTTTCTGCTTTCTCTTATACCTATATCCGATGCTATAGAGATTAGCGTGCTGTTTTTGCACGCTTTTGAATTTTCCTTTAAGAAGTTTATAGTTTCATTAATCTGCCTTCTTGCCTCAATTTCTGCCTTACTTACATCAAATGGATTTGTCGGGTTAAGCTTTATAATTCTTGTTGTGTTAAAGTGAATTATACCATCAGCTATACCGTAGAAAAATAAAAGGTTTTCTCTCGGATTTTGAATTTTGCCTTGATTTTTATGCTCTTTATAAATTTCCTGAAGCTTTGGACGCTCTTCTTTTATAGCTTCAACATCCACTCCACTCATTCTAAAGCATGTAGTCATCGGCTGACACAAGCCATCAGATTCACGACCCAAAAGATAGTCACATCCCGCGAGATAAAACAAATTTCCATCTCCTGTTGAATCTATGAAAAAGTCAGCCTGCAGTTCTAATTTTTCACTCCCTGCAATAACTCTTATGGCTTTTATTTCTCTTTCTTCTTTTACCACATCATACATAGTTGCATGGAATAATATATCTACTCCAGCCTCACAGCACATATCATCCATAATTGTTTTGAAATATTCAGTATTAACTCTAAAATCTGCCATCTCAGGGTTAACATCTTTGCGTCTTTTTTGCATTTCCATAAAAATGCCTTCTGACAAATACTCCCTTTCTTTTGTTTCTGGGTCGTTTGTCCAAAATTTCATAAATGGATACACAAGACAGTTAGTCATTGCACCGCCAAGAGAACCAGATTTTTCAACAAGTAAAACTGATAAGCCTTCCCTTGCTGCAGACACTGCTGCTGCAACTCCTGTAAAGCCTCCGCCTATTACAGCCAAATCATATTTTTTCACTATTATCACCTCGTTTTTAAGAATAACATATTTTTTAAATAAAGTCTTATATTTTTAATACCGTTCTCTTGAACAAATAATACTTTTATGTTATAATAACAGAAAAAAAGCGTTTGAGAGGATAAGGATGGAATATAATAGTCTATATGATTTGATAAGATATCTTCAATACGGTACTAAACTTCATATCGGTGTTTTATTCTTTGGTGATTACGGTAATAAAAAATGCATACTGCCCAATAGTCATAAAATTCATTCAGGTAAAATATGCGATGTTTTCAAAAGCAGTGACAACGGTTTCAAGCGCTGTTCTAAATGTAGAAACTTAGCAATAAAAAAAGCGCTTTTAACTAAAAAAACGTTTTCGGGTTATTGCATAAATGGGATTTTTGAATACATAAGACCTATTATAATAAATAATGAAGTTGCAAGCATAATCTTTATAGGAAATATTTTAGACAAAAATTCAAAAAGATTAGCAAGAAAACTACACGACAAAGAATACTTGCTTGAAACTCTCGAAAACAAGTTCACAGCAAAAGACTGTGAAACAGTCGGGAGCTTGCTTGAAGTGTATATAAAAACACTTTTAAAAAATGTACCTCCGGAAGAAGATGCGTTAAATCCCCTAATCGAAAACATCAAAAGCTATATAAATGAAAACATCGAATTCAATGTGACACTGTCACATATTTCGGAGCTCTTTCACTATAATCAGCAGTATTTGGGACGACTGTTTAAAAAAGAAACTGGTATGAATTTTAACGAATATATAAACCTCGAAAAACTAAAAAATGCCAAATACATTCTGGAGCAAACCAATCTAAAAGTCTTAGACGTATCATATCGGGTTGGCTTTAACAACGTAACCTATTTTAATCGTATATTTAAAAAACACTTCGGACTATCCCCGACCGAGTATCGCAAACATAATTAATACCCTCTATTGTATCTTTTTTTGTTTTTGTATTGATATTTACCTAAAAATACGATACAATAACATTGATTACATAATAATTAAAAGTCGGGAGTTAAGATGAAAAAAAGAATTTTTTATACAGAACTTGCTTACATATTAGGATTAATTATTTTAAGTTTCAGCGCTGCGCTTATGGAACGCACCGATTTCGGTTTATCTATGGTTATAGCACCTGCTTATATCCTGCATCTTAAGGTTTCACAGTTTCTTCCGTTTTTCAGTTTTGGTATGGCAGAATATACATTTCAGGCATTCCTATTAATCCTGATGGCAATAATATTAAGAAAAGTAAAATTATCGTTTTTATTTTCGTTTATTACGGCAGTCATTTACGGCTTTCTGCTCGATGGAGCGATGAAAATCGTTTCATTCATTCCGTATGACAGCTTTGCGGCAAATATCTTTTTCTATATACTTGGAATAGTTCTTTGTGCAATCAGCATATCACTACTCTTTCATACATATATTTCGCCCGAGGCATATGAACTATTTGTTATGGAAATTTCGCAAAGCTTTAAGCTTGACATTCACAGATTAAAGACAGTTTACGATTGTGTGAGTTGTATTTTAGCAATCATTATGTCCTTTGCATTTTTTGGATTATGGCATTTTGAGGGTGTTAAAATAGGAACTGTATTTTGTGCATTGATAAATGGGTCTTTAATCGGTTTTTCTACAAAAATTCTTGATAAAATATGGACATTTGAAGACCGCTTTTCGCTTAGAAAATATTTTTAAATTATGTAAAAAAACGGTGCAATGCACCGTTTTTTTAACTATCTGTTGTTATCTTTCTTATTATCAAATTCGTTCTGGTTCTTGTTTTTCTGCTGATTATTGTTTTGTTTATTCTGCTGATTGTTGTTCTGTTGTTTATTATTGTTTTGATTGTTGTTCTGCATTTTTTCGTCCTCCAATATTGGTAAAAAATTTGCATTTCTATTGAAATACTATCTTTATTCTTACTCGTATTTAAAAAAATATTCAAATTTTTATATTTGTTTCTGTTGTTGACAATCGAATTAAGACTTGATATAATTAAATATATATGATTGTATTAACTAAAGTCAACTCGTATATGATTTTATTTGATACATCAAAAGGCTTGTAAAAGGATATAATAAAGACAATAAATTTCAGGAGGTATAATTATGGCAAAATCAAGATTAATTGGTGACTATCCTGTCATTGGTATCAGACCTACCATTGACGGCAGACGCGGTCCTTTAAAGGTACGTGAAAGCTTAGAGGACCAGACAATGAATATGGCAAAATCAGCTGCTAAACTTCTTACAGAAAATCTTTGTTATTCAAATGGTGAACCTGTTAAAGTTATCATCGCTGACACAACAATCGGTCGTGTTGCTGAAGCCGCTGCTTGTGCTGATAAATTCAAAAAAGCAGGGGTTGACATCACTTTAACTGTTACTCCTTGCTGGTGCTACGGCTCAGAAACAATGGATATGGACCAGAGCACAATAAAAGCTGTATGGGGCTTTAATGGAACAGAACGTCCGGGTGCTGTTTATTTAGCATCAGTTTTAGCTTCTCATGCACAGAAAGGTCTCCCCGCTTTCGGTATTTATGGTCACGATGTTCAGAATGCTGACCAGACAGAGATTCCGGATGATGTTAAAGAGAAGATTTTAAGATTCGGACGTGCCGCTGTTGCTGCTGCAACAATGAGAGGCAAATCATATCTCCAGATTGGTTCAATCTGTATGGGTATCGGTGGTTCAATCGTTAGCACTGATTTCTTTGAAGATTATCTCGGAATGAGAGTTGAATCAGTTGACGAGGTTGAAGTTATCAGAAGAATGACAGAGGGTATCTATGACGAAGCTGAATTCCAGAAAGCTTTAAAATGGGCTAAGGAAAAATGTAATATGGGCTTTGACAAGAACCCTGTAGAAATGCAGAAATCAGATAAAGAAAAAGAAGAACAGTTTGAATTTGTTGTTAAGATGATGTGTATCATCAAAGACTTAATGAATGGCAATCCTAATCTTCCTGACGGCTGCGAAGAAGAAAGAGTTGGTCACAACGCAATTGCAGCTGGTTTCCAGGGACAGAGACAGTGGACAGACTTTTATCCAAACTGTGACTTCCCCGAATCAATGCTCAACTCATCATTTGACTGGAACGGGGCAAGAGAGCCTTATATCTTAGCTACAGAAAATGATGCTCTAAATGGTGTTTCAATGCTTTTTTCAAAGCTTTTAACAAACAGAGCTCAGATTTTTGCAGATGTTAGAACTTACTGGAGCCCTGAAGCTGTAGAAAAAGCAACTGGTGGATATAAAGTTGAAGGCAAAGCTAAAGAAGCTGACGGATTTATTCATCTTATCAACTCAGGTGCTGCTTGTGTTGATGCTTGCGGTGAAGTAAAAGACGAAAACGGCGACGGTATTATGAAACGTTGGTGGGAAATGACAGAAGCTGACCAGGATGCTTGTATGAAAGCTACAACGTGGAACATGGCTGACCTTGGCTATTTCAGAGGCGGCGGTTTCTCATCAAGATTCTTAACAAGAGCTGAAATGCCCTGTACTATGATAAGACTTAACCTTGTTAAAGGCTTAGGTCCTGTAATCCAGATTGCTGAAGGTTGGACAGTTGGTCTTCCTGATGAAGTTTCTGATATTTTATGGAAGAGAACAGACTATACTTGGCCTTGTACTTGGTTTGCTCCAAGAACAACAGGCGAAGGCGCATTTAAAACAGCTTACGATGTTATGAATAACTGGGGCGCAAACCACGGTGCAATCAGCTATGGACACATTGGTGCTGACCTTATTACACTCTGCTCAATGCTCAGAATTCCTGTTTCTATGCACAATGTACCAGAAGATAAAATCTTCAGACCAGCAGCATGGAATGCATTTGGTATGGACAAAGAAGGCGCAGACTACAGAGCTTGTGCAGCGTATGGTCCACAGTTCAAAAAATAATATAAATTTGATAATAATAAAAGGACAAGATTTCATCTTGTCCTTTTATTATTAATACAAAATAAAAACCGCAGAAAAAAATTCCTGCGGTTTTATGATAATTAAATTAATTATTTAATCATATTTGCAACTTCGCTTGCAAAATCGTCTTCTCTCTTTTCTAAGCCTTCGCCCTTTTCAAATCTTGCAAACTTAACAACTTCGATTGTTGTACCAATGCTAGCTGCAACTTCTTTTGTTAGCTGCGCTACTGTCTTGTCACCATCTTTGATGAATGGCTGGTCAACTAAGCAAACTTCTTTATAGTATTTAGCAATTCTGCCTGCTACCATTTTTTCAGCAATGTTTGCAGGTTTGCCTTCGTTCATAGCCTGAGCCATAAGGATTTCTTTTTCCTTTTCAACTGTCTCAGCAGGAACTGAAGACTGGTCTAAGAATGTCGGGTTTGCAGCTGCAATCTGCATTGCAATGTCGTTTGCATATTCTTTAAATGTAGCATCTGATGCTTTAGCGTCATCACCTAATTTGAAGTTAACTAAAACACCAATTCTGCCACCACCATGAATGTATGCATTAACAATACCTTCATATCTTTCAAATCTACGGATGTTCATATTTTCTCCGATTGTAGCAATTTTGTCTGTTAACATATCGCCGATTGTCTTTGTTTCATCCTTATAGAACTTCTGGTCTAAGAGTGAACTGTCGCAACCCTCTTCTTTAACACAGCAAGGATTCTTAACTGCAATGTGAGAAGCTACATCAGTTACAAAAGTTCTGAAGTCTTCGTTTTTAGCAACAAAGTCTGTTTCAGAGTTTACTTCTAAGAGAACACCTGTTTTTCCGTCTTCTGCGATATATGCTTCAACGATACCTTCTGCTGCAATTCTGCCTGATTTCTTAGCTGCTGCAGCGAGGCCTTTTTCTCTTAATATTTCTATAGCTTTTTCCATGTCGCCGTCGCATTCTGATAAAGCTTTTTTGCAATCCATCATGCCACAACCTGTACGTTCTCTTAATGTTTTAACGTCAGCTGCTGTAAATGCCATGAATATTACCTCCTAAATTATTCGTTATCTGCAGCATCTTCTGCTGCATCTTCTGTATCTTCTTCGACTGCCGGCAAAGCATCAGCGCCCTGTCTGCCTTCAATGATAGCATTTGCAATTGTACCAGCAATAAGTTTTACGGCACGAATTGCATCATCGTTACCCGGAATTACGTAATCAACTTCTTCAGGGTCACAGTTTGTATCAACGATAGCAACTACTGGAATACCGAGTTTCTTAGCTTCAGCTATTGCAATCTTTTCTTTTCTTGGGTCAACAACGAAGAGTGCTTTAGGAAGCTTAGTCATATCTTTGATACCGCCTAAGAACTTTTCAAGCTTTTCTCTTTCGTTCATTAAATTTAAAACTTCTTTTTTGGGAAGAAGTTCAAATGTGCCATCTTCTTCCATTTTTGTGAGCTGTTCTAATCTTTCGATTCTCTTTTTGATTGTTTTGAAGTTAGTGAGCATACCACCGAGCCATCTTGCGTTAACCCAGTACATACCAACTCTCTGAGCTTCTTCCTTGATTGAATCTGTAGCCTGCTTTTTTGTTCCTACGAATAAAACTTCGCCACCCTCTGCAGCAATGTCGCGGATGAAAGCATAAGCTTCTTCAATCTTCTTTACTGTTTTCTGGAGATCGATGATATAGATACCATTTCTCTCTGTGAAGATGTACTCAGCCATTTTAGGATTCCATCTTCTTGTCTGGTGTCCGAAATGAACACCTGCTTCTAACAATTGTTTCATTGAAATTACTGACATAAATGTCACCTCCGGTTTTATTTATACCCTCCGCATTGGTCCTATTTTGAGGGAACCCCTAAAGGCACCGCCCTCTAAAATCACACTGCGTGCGTATTAGACTGAAATATTATACCACAATATTTTCAAAAATGCAAGCATTTTTTTGCATTTTTTTGGATTTTTATACTTCAATGGCTTTGTTTTTATCAAACAGATAAAGCAGTTTCTTAGCTATGGGCATTTTGTATATTTTTTCTGCAGCTTTTGCGTACAAATCAAGCTGAATTTTATATTTTTTTATCATATCGTCAAAAGTTGTCACCTTATCAGTTTTGTAGTCTATTATGTAAATTTCTCCATCTTTTATTACCAGACAATCGATTATACCCTGCAGCATAACCTGTGCTGAACCGCTATAGTCCTTTTGAACTTCGCCTGCATTAATATTTATGGCAAACATTACCTCTTTTGAAATCTCATCAGCAGACTTTATTAACTCCCCTAAGCTTGATTCAAAGAAAGCATAAATATTGTCTGCTTTGATACTTTGGGCTTCAATAGAAGAAAGCACTCCGCTTTCTTTAAATTCGCATAGCTTAGTTTCAATATCAAAAGCACTTGAAACATTCTTAAAATCAAGTTTTTCCATAACAGTATGGACAGCTATGCCGTACTGCGCGCCTGTAAGCATATCTGACTGTTTAATATCCGTATTTTTATAAAGATAAACTGTATCGTCTTGTTCTTCATAGTTCTTTCGCTTAAGCTCTGAAACTGTGACTTTAGACGGGATTGAGATATCTTTTAGGTATGGATATTCCCAGGATAGATTTTGAAGTATCAATTCTGTGTCAATCTCTTTAGACTCATCTTCCTGCAATTCCTCAACTTCTGCATATTCATCTAATATCTCATCTAAAGACTTATGAATATTTATCTCCCATCGGCTGATATCTTTTTTATCGTCACAAAATTCTCTTGTATAGTCAAAAAGCTTGCTTCCATCAGGGTGATTTAAAAGACACATAATTATCCATTCAAGATATGACTTAGCACCACCTGTCAGGTAGCTTGCTATCTTTTCACTGCTGCCCCCTGAAATGACAAACTTATTTACCATGCTTTCTATGTTTCTTGTGCTCCCTATTAAAATAAGCCTTTCTTTAGCACGAGTCAGAGCAACATAAAGAATTCTCATTTCTTCTGATATTGTTTCATTATTGACTAAAATCTCTACAGCAGTTTTAGCTCCGTTTGGGTATGTTATGCCCCTTTGCATATCAAAATATTTAGGTCCATAACCAAATTCAGGATGAAACACAACATTTTTATATAAATCCTGCTTATTAAACTGTTTACCCAAAGAGCAAAGGATAACAATAGGAAACTCTAAGCCCTTACTTTTATGAATACTCATAATACGTACAACGTCATGTTCTTCTCCTATCATTCTTGCAGCATCTTGAGTGCCACCTATACTGCTATAGTTATCAATGAAGGTTATGAAATCATAAAGGCCTTTAATACCCGTTTTTTCATATTCTTCAGCTTTTCTGAAAAGGAGTCTTAGGTTTTTCTGCTTTAGCTCTCCGCCCTTTAGAGCAAGCTGATAATCATAAAAACCCGTTTGCATATAGATATGCCAGATAAGCTCTGCTACTGATAAAAGTCCTGCTCTGTCCCTGAAAGATGTAAGCTCATCAATAAAAATTCTTGCTTTTTTTCCTGTTTCATCACTATCTTCCGCTTTATCAAGCATCGCCTCGTAAAATGAAACTTTGCGTTTTTTTATTCTGATTTTTGCCAAATCATTTGTTGTAAATGCATAAATTTGCGACCTTAAAACAGACAAAATCGGTATGTCCTGATGAGGATTATCTATAACTCTTAGAAGTGACATTATGACTTCTACTTCTGTGCTATCAAATAGCGAGCCGCTTTTTTCAGAATAACACGGTATGCCATAGTCTGCAAGTACAGATGCAAAAACGTCAGCCGTATTTTTGGTAGAGCGCATTAAAATACAAATATCTTTATATGTTATGTTTCTCTCCTGCCCATTTACTTTTACCTTAGCCTCACCACCTATAAGTTCTAAAATCTTTTTAGCCGCCAAAAATGCTTCTGCCGTGACACTTTCTATTGTTTCATCATCTGCATCTTGTCTTAATTCTTTTAAATCTATCAGTTCCAGTTCAGTTTTAATTTCTGCATTTTCTTCATAATCCGCACCGAAATACAACTTTTCTTCTTCATTATAATCAATCTCGCCTACTTCGTCAGACATTATTTTTGAAAAGATAAAGTTGATACAATCTAATATATGCTTTCTGCTTCTGAAGTTTTTGGAAAGAATTATCTTTCTGTTTTTTGCATCCTCACAATTTATAAATTCTTCTTTTTTTTGTTTAAAAAGCATAGGGTCAGTATTTCTAAATCTATAAATACTTTGTTTTAAGTCACCAACCATAAACAGATTATTCTCTTTCTTTATAGCAGAAAATATAGCTTCCTGAAGTCTGCTTATATCCTGATATTCATCTATTAAAATTTCATCATATTTATCTTTAACGGTTTTTGCAAATTCTGTTGCTATTCCGTTTCTATCTGCTAAAATACTAAGTGCTTTATGCTCCAAATCATTAAAGTTTAAAAGATTTTTCTGTTCTTTTTTTTCATCAAAGCGGTTTATAAAACGTATAACAACTTCACTTAAAGCGCGCATTACAGGATACATCTCTTCTATCGTTTCAAGTTGCTCGCTATCTGTCAAATTAAAGATAGAATCAAAAAGTCCGCTTACATCTTTTTTAACTGAATCACGTATTTTTAGTACATCTTTTCTGAACACAGGCTTACTGCCTTTTGTTGCACTTTTTGCAGTTTCAAATACAGTACCTGACATTAATTCTCTGGCACTCTCAAAAGAATCAGCTTCTAAAAGTCTGCTAAAGCTCTTTTGTTCTCTTAGTAGCTGCTCATAGAAATCACCACTGCCTTCATCAATTGCAGTTTTCTTTATCATATAGTCATATTTAGAAAGTATTTTTTTGATATCACGTTTAAATTCATCAACTAAGACTTTTGCCCAATCAGTTTCACTAAACGAACCAAAACTTCCTGGTTTAAATTTTTCACAAGAATCTATAAGCCATTTATAAGGATTTGGAAGACTCATACAAAAGGCATAGATTGAATCAATAAGCTTAAATAATTCTTTAGTTGTTTTTACATTTGAATAGTTTGTTACAAGCTGAGCAAATGAGTCGCCAAACTCATCATCTTCATACATTTCATCAACGACTTCTTCAAGTGCTTCAATACGCAAAAGTTCATTTTCTGTTGTATCGGCAATTCTGAAATTCGGGTCAACGCCTGCTAAATTAAAATTTGTACGCAAAAGTTCATTACAAAACGAGTGAATCGTTGTGATGCTGGCTTTCGAAACCAAGGCAAGCTGACGTGCAAGATTTTCTGAATCAGGATTTTTTGTTAATTCGTCAGATAGTGCCGCAACAATTCGTTCACGCATTTCAGCTGCTGCCGCATTTGTAAATGTTAAAACCAAAAGCTTATCAATATCTACGGGATTTTCAGTATCTGTAATCTTTTTTATGATTCTTTCAACTAAAACAGCAGTTTTACCACTACCTGCAGCCGCTGCCAAAAGTAAATTTGAGCCTTTTGCATAAATCGCCTGACTTTGCGCTTCTGTCCAGTTTCTCGCCACTTCACTCACCTCTTTTTAAGATACTACTAATAGTATAACATAAAATTCTACTAAATTAAACATTTTTTGTTTGTTTATTGAAAAATATTACCTTATTTGTTATAATATCACTATGACTTAGATTTCAGGAGTAAAAAATGAAAGATTATTTAAAAAAATGTTTAAACGAAATGAATATTGACATATCGGCTGAAAAGCTCAATATGTTTTTAAAATATCAGGAGTTGTTAATTGACTGGAACACAAAAATCAACCTGACTGCAATTACTGAGCCTGAGGAAATCATCAAAAAGCACTTTTGTGACAGTCTCGCATCTTTATCTTTTATAAAAAATGGTGCTTCACTCTGTGACATAGGTACCGGTGCAGGTTTTCCAGGGCTTCCCATTGCAATTATGAGAGATGATATTTCTGTTTTGCTTGTAGATTCACTTAACAAACGCGTTAAGTTTTTAGATACGGTTATTAATGAATTAGGACTTGAAAACGTCAGCACGGTGCATCTGCGTGCCGAAGAAGGCGGAAGAAGTAAATTAAGAGATTCGTTTGATATTGTAACAGCGCGTGCTGTTGCATCGCTAAATATTTTGAGCGAATATTGTCTTCCATATGTAAAACCGGGCGGAATGTTTTTATCATACAAAAGTGAAAATATCGCTGATGAATTGGAGATAGCTAAGAGCGCTGTATCAAAACTAAATGCCGATATAAATGATATTTACACATATAATATTCCTGATTCCGATATTAAACACGTTATCGTCAAAATTCTGAAAAAAGGACATACTCCAAAGGCATACCCGAGAATTTCTGCCAAGATTTCAAAATCACCATTATAAAATTTACAAGTAAAAAGCGGGATTTCCAAAATTGGAAATCCCGCTCTATGTTTTTTGTAAAGCTTTTTAAAGGTGAAATTATTTTAATGTAACCTTAGCGCCTACTTCTTCTAACTTAGCTTTGATAGCTTCAGCATCTTCTTTAGAAGCGCCTTCTTTTAATACTTTCGGAGCACCGTCAACAGCGTCTTTTGCTTCTTTGAGGCCAAGACCTGTGATTTCTCTTACAACTTTGATAACCTTAATCTTTTCAGCGCCAGCATCTGTGAGCTCAACGTCGAATTCTGTCTTTTCTTCTGCAGCAGCAGCACCAGCAGCAGCCGGAGCAGCGCCTACAGCAGCTACAGCAACTGGAGCAGCAGCTGATACGCCGAATTCTTCTTCCATAGCTTTAACGAGCTCTGAAAGTTCTAATACTGTTAATTCTTTTACTAAATCTAATATTTTCTGTGCATTCTCTGTCATTTTAAATTCCTCCAATAATTTTAAATTATTTTTATTTTTTAATTTGTATTTGCGCACTTTTTAAGCATGTGTACGCATTCATGCTGTTTTTTTACTCACCTGCAGCAGCTTTCTTTTCTGCATATGCATTAAGCACACGCGCTAAACCTGAAACGTTTCCATTTAAAACGTTTACGAAGCCCTGGAGTGGTGAAGACATAGAACCGAGTAACTTTGCAACCAATACTTCTTTTGATGGAAGTTCGGCTAAAGCTTTAATCTCGTCTGTTGAAACGACTTTACCTTCTACGAAACCTGCTTTAATCTCAAGCTTATCGTTCTTTTTAGCATATTCTACTAAAACCTTTGCCGGAGCAACTACGTCACTGAAGCTGAGTGCCAAAGCTGTCGGTCCGTGAAGAATCGGATCAAAATCAGTATAACCAACCTCGTTTGATGCAAATCTTGTTAAAGTGTTCTTAACTACGGCATATTCAACGCCTGCTTCTCTTAACTGTCTTCTAAGTTGTGTATCTTCTTCAACAGTAAGACCGCGATAGTCAACTAAAACACCTGCAACTGCAGTCTGCAATTTTTCAACAAGATCAGCTACCTGCTGTTTCTTTTGGTCAAGAATTTTTTCACTTGGCATTTATTTTTCACCTCGCTATACAAAAAAGCTTTTCTCCGCATACGAAGAAAAGCTTTTATATAAACAAAAATTTATACAACTTTAAAACTTTTTCCTCGGTGGGCGCTTGCGCTTTAAGTCTAAAAAACACCAACTGTCTGCGGAATACTATTTAATTCTAATACATTTTACTACAAATATTATTATTTGTCAAGTACTTTTTTAAAGTTTTTTCATTTTTTTATCTACCCATCATATCATTAATCTTTTTGCTCATTTCCTTTGCTTCTTCAGGCTCAAGCAAGCCTGTTGTTATCTTAAATGATAATGATGATTTACCTTCAAGTATTTTAACCTGCCCGTTCTTTTTAGCATAAGTATACCCAAAATGCTCCGAAGTTGCAGGAAGCACCATACCCATAGATTCTTCATCAGGACCAATTGACACCCAGCGTATCCCCATAGGTAATACTTTTACAGGATGTGCTACGTAATGTGCATATCCGTCAGGCATATACTGCATTGTATGTGCATAGCCTTCATTATCACCTTTATAGTTTACAGTAAAGCAAATTTCGGGCAGGTAACATTGTGATTTAAAATCAACCTTGTTATGAATTGTAAAATCTTCTTCAATTGCATCCATAAATCCTTTAAGCTTCTTTTGATGCTCTTTAGAAAGCGAATCAGGTACAATCTTGTGAACTTTGATATTTTCTTTGTTATATTCAGCAGAATAAATAAGCTCACTTCCGTCAACAGGTCTGAAGTTGATATGGCATAAATACATATATTCCATAGGGCTGAAGCGATTATTTGTAATAGTAATAAACTCGTGGATAAGCGTTTCCTTTTCATAAAGTCTGCATTCGGGGGCAAACACGTAATCCTGAACAAAAGCTCTTTTTTTGTTATACTCCCCTGCTACCGAGATATATTTACCGCTTTCGTCTTCACCACAGATTAAAAATGCTTTATTGTATTCCACGTTTGGAATTTCACCATGCTGAGGATGAGTATCTTCTTTAGATGGTGAACCCATAGCCTCTATACCACAATGAAGTAAAAAGCCTCCGTATGTAGAAAGATATGTTTCGGGGAATCTCGGCTCGTCAAAAGACGTACGCATAACTAGGTCATGACCTTTAAATACAGCTCTCCACACCTGTTGTCCCTGATATGGAAGAATGACAATATATCCATTTTCGTTTTCTACTTTGATACCACAAATACCTGTTGAGAATAAGAAAGCATATGCTTTCATATTACCATATTCTAATATAAGTTTTTCTCTATCTGTAAACATTTCCTTTGATAAGTAAAATTTAGTTTGCATATTCATCACCTTTTATATCATTTACTATACAATCAGTATATCAATTTTTATATTTAATGTCAATACGGGTCAGCCCTACAAGTCCAAGTTAACCTAAAAAGATATCTATTCAGTATTTTTTGCATTCTTTAAATGCCTTAAAAGTAGTTTCATATTTTTATATTCCATCTATATTGAAAACAGCAGTCCCAAACTAAAGCTTGGGACTGCTAATCATTTTTAGTCTTCTGTTTTTGTTTCTGCTTCACCTACAGTATTTTCTTCTTCTGCTACTTTTTGTGAAAGCTCTTTTCCCTCAAAAACAAGCTCAAATTCTTCGCCTGAAAGCTTCTCTCTTTCTAAAAGAGCTTCAGCTACTGCATGAAGTTTATCCATATTGTCTGTGAGCATTTTTTCACATTTTGCATATGCATCATTTACAATCTGCATAACTTCCTTGTCAATCTCAGATGCTAACTGCTCACTATAGTCACGTGATGTATTATAGCTCATACCTAAGAATACTTCATCATTGTCTGAGCCAAAGGTCATTGGACCTAAATTATCACTCATACCATATTTCATAACCATATCACGAGCAAGCTTAGTCACTCTCTGGATATCATTTGATGCACCCGTACTTATATCGTCTAAGACAAGCTTTTCTGCCATTCTGCCGCCCAAAAGGCTTACAATCTGGTCAAGCATATATGCTTTAGAGATATAGTCATTGTCTTCGTCAGGAAGCGATAATGTATATCCACCTGCACGACCACGCGGAATGATTGAGACTTCGTGCACAGGATCACAGTTTGGAAGCATCTTATGAAGAAGTGCATGACCTGCTTCGTGATATGCAACGAGTTTCTTTTTCTTATTGGAAATCACTCTTGATTTCTTTTCAGGGCCTGCCATAACCTTTATGATTGAATCTTCAATTTCATCCATACCAATCTTAGTCTTTTTAAGCTTAGCAGAAAGTATTGCAGCTTCGTTCATTAAGTTCTCTAAGTCTGCACCTGTAAAGCCTGATGTTTCTTTTGCTAAAGTCTTTAAGTCAACATTATCTTCAAGCGGCTTACCTCTTGAATGAACTTTTAAAATTTCTTCTCTTCCCTTAGCATCAGGATAGTCAACAACTACTTGCCTGTCAAATCTGCCCGGTCTTAAAAGTGCAGGGTCTAAAATGTCAGGTCTGTTAGTTGCCGCTATGATTATAATTCCTTCATTTACACCAAAACCATCCATTTCAACCAAGAGCTGATTAAGTGTCTGTTCACGTTCATCGTGTCCGCCGCCGAGTCCTGCTCCTCTGTGACGACCGACAGCATCAATTTCATCTATGAAAATTATGCTTGGAGCATTCTTTTTTGCCTGATCAAACAAATCTCTTACACGTGATGCACCGACACCAACAAACATTTCAACGAAGTCTGAACCGCTTATGCTGAAAAATGGTGCTTTTGCCTCTCCTGCAACAGCTTTTGCTAAAAGTGTTTTACCTGTACCCGGAGGGCCAACCAAAAGTACACCCTTTGGTATTCTTGCACCAAGTGCAACATATTTTGATGAATCACGTAAAAAGTCAACAATTTCTGCGAGCTCTTCCTTTTCTTCATCAGCACCTGCAACATCTTTAAATGTTACTTGCGGTGCATTTACAGGTGTAGTTTTAGCATTACTTTTTCCGAAATTCATAACTTTTCCGCCGCCCTGCGTCTGACGCATGAAAACAAACCAGAAAAGTACAAATATCCCAACAGTTAAAAGCGTAGGAAGAAGTGAAAGCCACCATGGCATTGCCTGTGGTGCAGGCATAGTCATTTTAAGTGTACCTGCGTCAATCTGCTCACGGATTTCTTCTCCTGCATCTGCATATAAAATTACAATAGATGCAATATCTGCAGTTCTTTTATTGGAACCCGGTTGTTCTTCTTTATGATCTTTTAATGTTATAGTTGCGCTTGTTTCATTAATTACAAGCTCTGATACATTTTCATTTTTAATCTGTGTTACAAGATCGGAATATGCTATACTTTGTATGCCCGGCTCATAATTCATAAGTCCAAACATCAAAAGGATTATCAAGAATAGCACAACATAAAAGCCTATTCCACCTAAGTATTTTTTCTTCATTTATTCACCCCTGACAAAATATGAACAATTAGCATATAGTTTAACACATTTAATATTAAAATACAACTTAATTTGAAAAAGTTTAATTTATGTTAATTATTTACTGTAAACTGACGGTTTTAAAATGCCAATAAATGGAAGCTGACGATATCTTTCGTCATAATCAAGACCATATCCTACGACAAAATTATCTTCTATCGCAAAGCCTAAGAAGTCTGCTTTAATGTCCTTGACACGTCTTTCGGGCTTTTCTAAAAGCGTGCAGATTTTTATATCTTTAGGCATTCTCTCTCCTAATATATTTCTTAGGGTATATAGAGTATGACCTGAATCTAAAATATCTTCAACTATTAACACGTTTTTATCCTTAATATCACAAGCTAAATCTTTTTTTATATTAACACCACTGCTTACAGTACCCGAGCCGTAGCTTGAAACGACCATAAAATCAAATGATACAGGAAATGTCAGTTGTTTTATCAAATCCCAATAAAAAGGTACGCAACCTTTTAAGATTCCGACGGCTAAAACCTCTTCGTCTTTATAGTGTTCATTTAGTTCCTGTGCAATTTCTGATATTCTCTTTTCGATTTGCTCACCCGTAAAGAGTATCGTTTCCATATCCTTTTCAGCATTCTTTAGTGTCATCTGTGTTCCCCCCGTCAGATATTTCTATTCTCAAAAATTTATTTGTATTACTGTTTGGTTTAAATTTTTCGCACACACGCGTCGTTCCAACACAAGCTATTTCATCGTCTATAACTATAAGCGGAACAGAATTCCTTAAAAAAACAGGAATTTTCTCATCAATAAAATAATCCTTAAGTTTTTTCTTGCCATTTAATCCTGATGGCGAAAAGGTATCACCATCATTTCTGCTTCTTACGGTGATTTTCCTGCCATCTGTTTTTTCAAAGTCAAGAAAAATACAGTTTTTTGTCTTAATTTTTTTATCTGTAATCTTAAAAGAAACTGTTTTGTCACATTCTTTTAAATATGTTGCGGTTAGATTATCTGCACAATATGAAAAAGGCTTATCTTCGTTTTTAGTAACAAAAAACAGTTTATTATAAATCAAAGACACAAAAAGGTTCTTCGAAAAATCAATCCTGCCGCTTCCTTTTTCTATCATCTCCAAAATATCCCTGACACTTTGCGATGTGGCCTGCTTTTTCCCATCGAGTCTGTCAAGCAATGTGCAAATTACATTTGATTTTATATAGTCATGCTCCTTTGAGAAATCAGACAAATCAACGTATGCGTAGTCTTTATGAAAGCTTACCAGAGATTTGGTTTTTTCTTCTGTTGCTATTTTCAAGTAATCTGCGGCTTCTTTATAGCTTAATATATTTAAAGCGAGATTATCTGTAAAATTCTGATTATATTTTTCTTCAATTTCAGGAATAAGCGAAAGCCTTATTTTGTTCCTGAAATACACAGGCTCAAAATTTGTTTTATCAGTCACAAAATCAATCTTTTCATCTTCTAAAAAGCTTTCGATTTCTTTTCTCTGCAAATCCAAAATTGGTCTTATGATATTGTTATTTTTATACGGAATACCGGAAAGACCGCTAACCCCTGTCCCACGTATAAAACGCATAATGACCGTTTCTGTATTATCGTTTAAATTATGAGCAGTTGCGATTTTTTCAATATTATATGTACTGCAAAGCTCTACAAAAAATTTATAACGAAGTTCTCTTCCCGCTTCTTCTGATGTTTGGTTATGTTCTTTGGCATATTTTAAAACATCAGTTTTTTTCGAGAAAAAAGGAACACAGAGCTTACTGCACAAGTCTTTTGCAAATTTTTCATCATTATCAGCACTTTCTCCTCTTAACATATGGTTAAGATGTGCTGCATAGATTTTTAAATCATACTTTTCTTTTAAAGAACAGAGCATTATTAAAAGACACACTGAGTCTGCTCCACCCGATAACGCGCAAAGCACACTGTCACCGTGCTTTAAAAGATGATGCTTCTTAATTGTTTTGCATACTTTATCAAGAATCAAAGACATTTAAAACCGCCTATTCTATCCGTTATGAACTGTGTCAATATTCATAAACTTTGTAAACTGACCGTTCCAACCCATTTTTACTGTACCTGTTTCGCCCATTCTGTGCTTTGCAATGATACACTCTGTGATGTTTTTCTGGTCACTATCGGGATTATAAATATCATCACGATATAAAAACATAACAATATCGGCATCCTGCTCTATTGAACCTGATTCACGAAGGTCAGAAAGCATTGGCCTGTGGTCTGCCCTCTGGTCAGGAGCACGAGAAAGCTGCGAAAGGGCGATGATGGGAATATCAAGCTCTATTGCAAGCTTTTTAAGTGAACGCGATATTGCACCTATTTCCTTTTCACGACTTTCCGACTTAGGTCCCTGCATAAGCTGCAGATAGTCAATCACGATTAGACCTAAGTTTTTCTCTACCTTAAGACGTCTGCACTTAGCACGTATGTCACTTAAGCCCACGTCCGTTGAATCATTTATATAAATCGGTGCATTGCCTAAATCATTTAATGACACAGCAATTTTGTCCCAATCACTGTCTGTAAGCTCACCTGAACGAAGATGTGAACTGTCAATTAGCATATGAGAGCTCATAATTCTTGAAACAAGCTGTGATGATGACATTTCCAAGCTGAAAATAGCCGTTGTAACATTTGCCTTTATTGCCGCATGAGCTGCGATGTTTAAAGCAAAGCTTGTCTTACCGACAGACGGTCTTGCTGCAATTAACACAAGTGCTGACTTCTGCAAACCAAAAAGCTTTTTATCAAGCTCATCAATACCTGTGGGCACTCCTGTTATTGCTCCCTTATTTTCATAGAGGTTAACCAAATCGTCGTGTGCTCTTAGGAGAACATCTTTAATATGTACTACACCTTTATGTCCCTGATCGTCAAGCAAATCAAAGATTCTTCTGCTTGCTTCTTCCTGAGCACTTTCTGCTTCTGCACCTGGAGCATAACTGATATCTAAAATCTCGGCAGATGATTTTATAAGTCTTCTTAAAACTGTTTTATCCTTTACAATATCAATATACTGTCTCAAATTAGCCGTTGTAGGAAGTGTTGTTGCTAAGTATGCTAAATACTCAACTCCGCCTACGGCTTCTAATTTATCTTCTGCCTTTAGAGCTTCTGAAACTGTGATGATATCAATAGGCTCATCACTGTCAAACAGTTTTTGTTGTGCTTCAAATATATTTTTGTTAGCCTCTATATAAAAATCCTCTGCAGTAACTGACTCAAAAATAAGGATTGTGCTATCTTTATCTACGAGCATTGCTCCGATAATCGACTGCTCTGCTTCTTTATTATGGGGCATAACGCGAACAATAGCATCTTCCATACCAGGCCTCCCCTTTACAAAAATGATTTTTTATTACTTGCTTTCGTTAACTATAACCTTTAAAGTTGCTGTAACTTCAGGATATACCTTAATTTTTACATCTGTTGTTCCTAATACTTTTATGCCGTCGGGAAGCTGAATTTTCTTTTTGTCAACAACAATATGCTGCTGCATTTTTAGTTGTTCTGCAACATCTTTAGCTGTGATTGAGCCGAAAAGCTTTCCGCCCGAGCCTGCTTTTGTTTCAAATGTAACAGAAACTGCATCAATTTTAGCTGCAAGCTCTTTTGCGTTTTTAAGGTCCTGATTTTTGTGGAACTCAGCCGCACTTTTCTGGCCCTCCATATCGTTTATAGCAGTTTTATCAGCTAAAACCGCAAGTCCTTTTGGTATTAAATAATTCTTAGCATATCCATCAGATGCGTTTATAAGGTCACCTTTTTTACCCTGCCCTTTTACATCTGCTTTTAAAATTACTTTCATATATAGTTCCTCCTAGTTTGACGTTTCGTTATAATACTCCTCTACCGCTTCTTTGAGCATAAGTATCGCCTGGTCTAATGTGATATCTTCAATCTGTGCGCCTGCGATTGTTAAATGTCCGCCGCCGCCGAGTTTTTCAAGTATCACCTGAACATTAATTCCACCAAGCGACCTGCCGCTTATAATGACTCCATTTTCCGTTCTGCAAAGAACAAACGATGCCGTTATACCTTTGATATTGAGCATTTCGTCTGCCGCCGTAGCTGCAAGTGTTGTTATATCTCCCTCAATTTCACAATATGTGCCTATCGCAATATTTTCTTTATATATCTCAGCATCTCTTATGATTGATGCTTTCTTTACATATGCACCAAAATCAAGCTGGAACATTGTTTTTATTGATATCGTATCAACACCTTGCTTACGCAAAAATGATGCTGCTTCAAATGTTCTTACTCCTGTTTTGAATGTAAAGTTTTTCGTATCTAAAACCATACCTGAATACAAACATTCTGCCTCAAGCTTTGTAAGTGAGCTTTTATCCTTAGAATATTGCAGAATTTCTGTCATCATCTCACAAGCTGATGAAGAATATGGCTCATGATACACTAAAACTGTATTGGAAATAAAATCTGCTCCTCGTCTGTGATGGTCAATTACAACAATCTGACGTGTTTTTGAAAGGAGCTGCGGGCTTTCAACCATTGACTCCCTGTGAGTATCAACAACTACGAGCAACGTATTTTCGTCAGCTTTAGCCAGTGCCTGCCCAGAATTTATAAATACTCCTGAATATTCATCAACATTTTCAAGGCGTGAAAGCATTGTATTTACTGTCTGGTTATATGTTTCTAAAAGGATGTTCACAGGCTTATCATACATTTTTCCCATTCTGTAAACACCGAAAGCTGCGCCCAAAGAATCAACATCGGCATTTTTATGTCCCATAACAATAATATTTGAGCTATGTTCGATTAAGCCTGCCAAGGCAAAGCTCACAACCCTTGCCTTTACTTTCGTGCTTCTTTCATATTCCTTTGCAGCACCGCCGTAATAGCTAAACTGCTCTTTATCCTTTATAACGACCTGGTCTCCACCACGTCCTAATGCCATATTAATAGCATTTTTTGCAAATTCGTCATTTTCAAATATATCCGTTCCGTTAATACCAATACCGATACTGATTGTAGCAGGAAGAGTGTTTCCCTCTTCGATTGAACGAACTCTGTTTAAAATATCAAACTTACCTTTTATGAAGTCTTCAAACTTTTTATGTTCAAATAAAATACAGTATTTATCCCTTTCGTACTTTATCAAAACACCGCCATTTTCATTTGCCCAGTCGTTGATAACTTTATAAATCTGTGCCTGAAGTAGCGGAATATTTGCATTTTTAGTTGTTTCCATAACTTCATCGTAGTTATCAACAAACAGTAGACATTCAAATGTCTTTTCGTCAGTATATTTCTTTTTTATATCTAAAAATTCAGTAATTTCATAGAAGTAAAGAACAATGATGGAATTCTTACCAGAATTACTGTTTTCTACTGTTTTGCTTCCTGCAACCTTAAAATGTCTTGATTCAATAGACAAATCAGCTAAAATGCTTTTTTCTGAGTCACTGAAAAATGTTGTGTCTTTTAAATCAGGGATTAATTCACCTATATTTAAATTAAAAAGGTTGTTGTCTTTAAAAATACTTTTAAATTCGTTATTATACCACTTAATGTCTCCCTCTGTACCGACTACAATAGTAGGGAGCGGGAAGTTAATAAGTGAGCTTCTTGTAGCTTCACCCGCATTTAACGTCATCTGTTCAAACATATCATATATGTTTTTTTCTGTACGTTTTTTATAAATAAGATTTAAAATAAACAAAAGCGCCGCAAGGCCAAGCTCTATAGCACCAAAAATGTAGTACTTACAAAGAAGTGCAGCTAAACCTAATATAAACATTACGATTATAAAATAGCCACCATTATAATAATTTTTCGGCATTTTTTTATTGAGGTCCATCTTCACCCTCCTTTTTTTGTTTCTTTCTGAAATCAGCAAAACAATCTATAAATCCAAGTAGCATAATCGGAAATAGCGGAAATGCAAAAAGCAATGTGGCAAGCGGAATAACGAGCACGATAACAATACTGCGTATGGCTGCCTTTTTCCCTTTAAGTTTCATATAATGGTCAATATAGCTCATACCATACAGATATAACATAAAGCATAAAATAAAAATTATGTTTAAAAAAGCATCTGCCATCAAAGCGCTCTGCATGGAAAAGCCTAAAATGCATATAACAACGAATGCAATTCCCGTCATCTTATCTCCACGCAAAGAAGACATTGGCATAATATCTTTTATATTTTTATTGAATATCGGCAAGAGCTTTTTAAATACGAATGTGATTATTATACCGAATATACCTGCTCCAATAACGAAGTATGCAGGCATCAGCTTATATAAAAAAGTTATTACTTCGTCTGCCATCTGCTTTGCTATGGCAAGCATTTCTTCAGATGTGCCGTATTGTGTTTCAAATATCTCAAAAAGCATCTGGCGCATCTGGTTAAAAAGTGCAGAGAATGAAATCTGCTCACTGGCAATCCGCAGACTCAAAACAAAGTCTGCAAGGTAAATCATACTGCACATAATTATAGTTCTGCTAAGTGACATTTTAACATTAGTTGAAATACCAAGCGCTGAGCCGAGCATTACTATTATTGCTGCCTGTGTTACACCTGATATAAAACCATTTATTCCAAGTGAAAAAGCATAGAAAACACTTAGCACGGCTAAAACCAAAGCTGCCTCTAAAGCAAAGAAAACATAATGATTTTTCGTTATACTTATACCAATCGCCGCACTTGTTACCATTAATGCAAGAATTTGTATTAATCCGCTTGATATACAGAAAATAAAACTCCCTGCTAAGACAAACATTAAGCTAATCAGGCAGGACTTCAAGTTAAATCTATTCAAAGTTTTTCGCCTCACACAAATCAATCTTAACAAATTTTCATACGTCCTATAATTTTAACATAAAAGATAAATTAATGCAAGGTTTTTACAATATTTTCTTAGATTAAAAAAATCGCTGATTTATTTACTGTCAAATATCAGCGATTTTTATTAATTATTTTTACTTATTCTTTTAAACGTCAAATGGATATTCTAAGTCGATTTGTTTTCTTATACAGTCCATCTGTTCTAATATTTTTATACTTTCTTTCATCGGCATAATATCGCTCTGCGTTTTACCTGCACGTATACAGCTACACGCCTCATAGATTTCTTCTTCAAAACCTGCACCGATACTTGGCTTTTTGATGTGTCTTTCTTCATCATTGACACAAACAACGATTTCCTGAGCACCGTAAAAGTTTGGCACAGCAATATAACCCTTTGTTCCGTAAATATATCCTGTATATGGTTTTATTACATTTACAGCAGATGAAAGTGAGGCAATACCACCGTTTTCATACTTCATTATAATACTCGTATGACAGTCAACACCATAGTCAATATCAGAAACTGCCTTGATTGTTTGTGGATTATTTCCAAGAAAAATCGCAGCAAAGTTAAGTGCATAAATGCCAACATCTAAAAGTGAGCCACCTGCTAAATCGTTTGAATAGAGCTTTGCATCTTCACTTGGCGGAACAAAACCGCAAAAATCCGCACTAACTCCCCTTATCTCGCCAATTTCACCACTTCTGACTATTTTCAAAGCTTCATTAATCGCAGGCAAAAATCTCGTCCATAGTGCCTCCATTAAAAAGACTCCGTTATTTTTGGCATATTCAAAAAGCTCTGTAGCCTGTTTAGCATTAACACAAACAGGTTTTTCGCATAATACGTGTTTTTTTGCATTAAGAAAAAGCTCTGCACAAGATTTGTGAAATGGATGTGGTGTTGCAATATATACAGCATCAACAGCATCAGACTCTGCCATTTTTTCATATCCGTGGAACACATTTAAAATATCATATTTTTTTGCAAATTCTTCACCTTTTTCTTTTGAACGTGCGGCAACTGCAAAAAGCTCTGCTCCTTTAACATTTTTAATAGCATTAGCAAATTTATTTGCAATATTTCCGGGGCCTACGATTCCCCATCTAATTACTTTTTCCATATTTTCTCTCCTTAAAAATATTTATTTTCAAACATATCAAAAGGTAGATTATTATAGCAACAAAAGCGCTTACTGGATAACTTAGGAACAACATCGAAAGAGTAGGATGTAATGGCCAGATAAACCACGCCCACAGCCCTCTTATTCCCAATCCGCAAATTCCGCCAACTATCATAGTTGCATTTGACATTTCCATAGCACGTAAAGAAAATGACAGTATTTCCATAATACTGGTAATAAAATATGTAAGGCAAAGCAATACCATTTTATCTTTGGCAATGGCTATTATGTCAGGATTTTCCGAAAGCATACCAAGCATCACATCAGACAAAAGAACAAAAGTAACACCTAAAAACAAACTGACACACGTTGTATATCCAATACTTTGTCCAATTGTTTTCCTTACCCGTTCAAAGTTTTTTGCACCAAAATTCTGTCCCACAATTACAGATGTTGCAATCGCTATGGAACAACCTACATTATATATTATTCCGTCAAACTGACTTGAAATCGCATTTGCAGTCATCGCATTTGTGCTGATTAAATTTACTTTTGAGGACAATATTACATTGGCAATATAGAAGAAAATACTGCAAAGGCAAGTAGGTATTCCAACCTTAATAATTTCTAATAACTCTTCTTTTTTTATGCAAACATCCTTAACTTCTACTCTGAACTTGAAATCATATTTAAAAACAACCCGCAAGGCCAGCAAAAGAGAAATTAAATTTGATATTATAGTCGCCAAAGCAACTCCGGCTACTGAGATTTTTAAAACTCCTATAAAAACTATATTTAGTATGATTTTAATAATTCCGGAAACAATCATATATTTCATTGGACGCACGCTGTCTCCAACCGCTCTGAAAACTGCTGCAACAAAATTATAAAGCATAATTATGGGCATACCGTAAAAATATGTGACAAGATACCTTGCGGCATCATCAAGCACATCCGGCTGACAATTTGTAATGATAAGAAATTTTCTCGCAAACACTATCCCTATTACCATAAGAATAAACCCCGAAATAATTCCTATTGCAATGGATACCCCTGTTGCTTTTTTTATCCCTGCTGTATTTCCCTCACCTATTCTTCTTGCAATAAGAACATTGGAACCCGTGGCAAATCCCGTAAAAATACCCACAAGCAATGTTATTAAAGAACCGCAAGCCCCTACCGCGGCTACCGCGAGGTCATCTGCCATAATCGCAAGAATTGTTACATCAACTACATGAAATAGAAGCTGAACCAGGTTGGTGACAATTATAGGAAGTGAATAGAAAAAAAGGATTTTGAAAATCGAACCTTCTGTCATATTTGAACTTACTGAACTTTTCATTTATTTTCAACCTTTCTGTAAATTTCGACACAATCTGACTTTTGTCAAGTCCGGAGAACAGTGAATAATAGGACCTACTATTTTTTCATAATTATTTCAACTGTTTTTCCTTTAACACTTTTCCTTAGAACCCGCAGGAATATTAGATTTTCCTGCCCGATATGTAAATATTTATTATCGGCAAACTATTGTTTTAAATTTTAATCTTCAGGTTCTTTATATTTTTCCTTTATAATTGTCATTAATTCAGGAGTAATTTTAAAACCTTGAAAATCTGAAATCAGTGTTGTTTTACGACAAATTGGACACATCATACTACTATCCTGCCCCACCAGAATTGCATCTTTAGATTCAATCACTGAACCGCAACTGAAACAACCACATTTCTTTGACGCAGTAACTTGATGGTAGTTTTCATATTCACACATCCATAGATTAGAAATTTCAATATACTCCTCTTTTGCCCATTCATTGTGTTTTCTAGCATATTCAAAATCTTTTAAGGCCTTTCTAAATTCATCAGCAAGAAACGGCCAATCATTTAATTCTAAAATCGGTAATTTAAGCAATGGTATTCCCTTGTAATCAAAATAATCAGATTTCATTTTAAGCAAATCCATGTTTTCCTTATATTCTTTTTCGTCAAAAACCGGAGAATCATCACACAAAATAAATTCTTGTCCTAAAATAACTATGGCTAATTTGGGCGTTCCCTCTTCATGTATTAAATAGTCTATGGTAAAACCATCAATTGCTACATTGCGATAATAATTATACTTTCTATGCAGAGAAAAAAGTGCTTTTTCCATATTAATTCGCAAATAATCCCAACCATGTTGAGCAAGAATTGAAAAACCAATATTCTTAAAAGTTTCAATAATTAGTTCTTTTGTCGGTTGAGGTATAATTGTTGTATAAATAGTATTCAAAGTGCTTCCGCTTAAAATAAGTTCGCGAATTTGGCTTTCCATATTAATCCTCCAAATATTATATCTACCATAAGAAGTTTGTGTCAAGACAGGCCAAAAAACTATTTTACCACTATTTTTTATCAGTCAAATTCATAATATATACTTGTGAGTTCTTCATATTCATCAGCAAGACTCAAATCACCCAGAGCATACATACAATCATCCCAAGGGGTTGTGCAAGAATGGACTTTATTTTGGTAAAATCTATGATATTTCGGAGATTTTATAGCATTAAAAAGTGACATTTGTGTACTTGAATTACAAATACTATCACCAAGTCCTGAAATGATATAGGCAGGACATTTTAAAAACCGTGCTGCAACTGCAGTATCAAAATATGTTACACCAACGCCTTTTGGCATACTATTCTTTCTCCTGCCGCAGTTTTCGTGTCCGTTAATATCTGCAAGCCACGGAACATTCATAATGACTGCAGTGGCTCTGTCAAAATGTGCTGCCACATTGCAGGCTTGCATACCGCCCTGACTACTGCCTATGAAATAATAATCCTTTTTGTTTAAAAGTTCATTATCTTTAAAAAACTGAATTGCCTGTAAATTTCTCAAAAACATTTTTGCCCAATAGGTGGTTTCAGGTCTTTTGTTTTCCTCGACATCATAGCCATATCCTTTAAGCTTGTTGTCCCGTATATCTGCAAAAAAATCCTCAGGTCCGCGATTGGGAATGCTATGTGCATTTACAAATACAGTAAAATAATCTTTAAGAGGTTGTGGGCCTGTCGGATTAACACCATAGCCCTGAAAAAACATAGCAAATTTCAGACTGTTTTTTGCTGCGCCCTTCGGGTATGACACAGCAAAACTTACATAATCACTACCCGGTGCTGTGATTCGCATATCATACATCTCAAAATCAGGATATTTTTCATCTTCTGTTTTTTCGCAAAATAAAACCTCAGGTTCTGTTGCTTCAACCTCTGCCTTGAGCTTATCCCAAAACGCATGGTAATCGTGAGGTGTCTCTGTAGCGCATAAAATATTTGCTACGTCTGCTCCTGCACTACCATTAAAAGCAGCTATTCCCTTTATAAAATTCTTATTGGCATCACAAGCCTTTGCCTGAACATAAACAAAGCCGCTTTTGGATATGGAGGCTGCAATATAGAACCAGCCATCTTGCGCCTTTTCTATATACCCCTCTTCATTTTGTCCGTCATCACTTACCAAAGAATACCAAACATAAGGTATATCCAGATAATCATCCATATATTTTGCACGAATTTTGAACACAATTTTTTCCCCTATTTCATATTGAAGCGGATTTTTAAGTGTTGTTCCAACAAAATATTTATATTCTTCCTTTCGTCTATTCATCTTTCTCTGTAATTCCAATTGTCTGTACTTGTTCATATTAACCTCTTCCTTTTATGCAAACTTCCTTTTCCAACATTTAGTCTGCTTCTTTTCTGTAAATCACAATTCATAAAAGCACTGATTTCGTCCATTTTACCATAAATAAAATTACAAATCAAGTATGAAAAATGCTCTTTTAGAAAATTACTAAAAGAGCATTTTATATTATTTATTTTATTCAAGATAATCCTTAAGCTTTTTACTTCTTGAGGGGTGTCTTAACTTTCTTAAAGCCTTAGCTTCAATCTGTCTTATTCTTTCACGTGTAACGTTAAATTCTTTACCTACTTCTTCAAGTGTTCTTGCTCTGCCGTCATCTAAACCAAAGCGAAGTCTGAGTACCATAGCCTCTCGTGATGTAAGTGTATCTAAAACGTCACTTAATTGTTCTTTTAAGAGCATAAATGATGCTGCTTCAGATGGTGCGGGGGCATCGTCATCAGGAATGAAGTCACCAAGATGACTGTCTTCTTCTTCACCGATTGGTGTTTCTAAAGATATCGGTTCTTGTGCAATCTTCATTATTTCCCTTACCTTATCTATTGACATATTAAGTTCTTTAGCAATTTCATTAGGATGTGGGTCTCTTCCGAGCTCCTGAACAAGCTGTCTTGACACTCTTATGAGCTTGTTGATTGTTTCAACCATATGGACAGGAATTCTGATTGTTCTTGCCTGGTCTGCAATAGCTCTTGTGATTGCCTGTCTTATCCACCATGTTGCATATGTGCTGAATTTATAGCCCTTTTGATAGTCAAACTTTTCAACAGCTTTGATTAAACCCAAGTTTCCTTCCTGAATCAAGTCTAGAAAAAGCATTCCTCTGCCTACGTAACGTTTAGCAATAGATACAACAAGTCTTAAGTTAGCTTCAGCTAAGCGCTTTCTTGCAACAGCATTACCCTCACTCATTAACTTAGCAAGCTTAATTTCTTCATCGGGGTCTAAAAGCGGAACTTTTCCTATTTCTTTAAGATACATTTTGACATGGTCATCGATTGATATGCCCTTTAAGCTTGATATTTCTAAAGCCTCATCACTCAAATCAAGCTCTTCTAACTGGTCAATCTCACCGATTTCCTCTTCTATCTTTTCAAGCTCTTTATCCATATCGGCAACGATTTCAATGCCTTCTTTTTCGAGATTTTCATAAATAATTTCAATCTGTTCAGAGTCAATATCAAACTCAGACAGAGAATCCATTATTTCCTTATATGTTAATATTCCGTTTTGTTTTCCGCGTGTGGATAAATCCAGTAGCGCATTTTGCTTTTTTTCTTCGAATTCAAGCTGTTCAGGCAGGATTTCAGCCTCTGTTTCGTCAAATATTTCTTCAGAAACAACCTTTTTTGCAGCTTTCTTTTTGGTAGCCTTTGGTTTAGCTTCCTTTTCTTTAGCTTCTTCAATTATTATTTCATCAGCATCTTCTGTCTTTTTTGACCTTGCTCTTGTTTTTTTAGCCACTTTTTTTTCTTCGTTTTCTATGGCAAGCACGTCAATATCTAAAACTTCTGTTTCTTTTTTTGTTTTTGACTTTTTCTTTTCCTCTTTTGTTACCTCAATGTCGGCTTTTTTTTCTTTAGGCATTAAATATACTCCCACCTTTTAGAATTTCGTTGATTTCTTCTACGCGACCTGCTTTAGCAAGCTCTTTGATATAGGCATTTTTCTTTTCATCCTTTAGCTTTCTTATTACATCTGTAGCTGTTTTAAAGCCGTCGCTTGAATAATTTTTAAATAAAACTGTCGAAGCAAAATTTTTTAGATTATCATCCAGAGTTGTTATAAATTCAGGTGCTAAGGCTGATGTATTTTCTTCTTTAAACCTGATTATCTCTCTAAAAAGCTGCTTATTAACATTTCCTGAAAACAAGGAATCATCCGCCGTTTCTTTTGCCACTTTAAACGCTTTTTCATCAAAAAACATAATGTTTAAGAGCATTAGTTCTGTTTTGTATGTAGAGGTGTTCTGTTTTTCAGCAATGTCCGACACGATTTTATTTTCTTCTTTGACATTATTTATTATTCTCTGTTTTTTATCGTTTTCCTTTTTTGTTTTGCTAAAAATTAATTTATTTATTTCAGAAACTATTGATTTTTCAGAAATATCAGTTTCTTTTGCAATCTTTTTTATATAAACTTCTCTTTCAACGGTGTTTTCGACATCTGCCAAAATCTGTGCCGCCTCATTTACGAAGTTTATTTTCTCATTTGAATCTGTCAGGTCAAAACGGTTACGGATTTTCATAATCTTGAACTCAGCAGGAGCTAAAGCTTTTTTTAGACATTCGCGGAAGGCTTCTGTTCCCTTTTTCAAAATGTATTCATCAGGGTCTTTTGCACCTGTAAAAGTTACAACCTTTACAGTGTTTCCGCTATCTGTTAAAATATCGACCGCTTTCAGTGCTGCTTTTTGTCCTGCTTCATCGCCGTCATAGCAGACATACACAACGTTTGCATATCTCTTAATCAATCTTGCGTGTTCGTCTGTAAAGGCTGTGCCCAGTCCGGCTATACTATTGGGAAAACCATTCTGATACAGCGAAACAACATCCATATTTCCTTCAACTAATATAACGCCATCTGTTTTGCTATGTTGTTTAGCAATATTCAAACCAAAAACGTTTCTGCTTTTATAAAAAACAGGCGTTTCAGGTGAGTTCATATATTTTGCAGGGTCATCACCTATTGCTCTTCCGCTGAATGCCACAATATTTCCCCTTACATCTATTATAGGAAACATAAGTCTGTTCCTGAATTTATCGTAAACTCTTCCCTTTTCATTTTTCGCAGCTAAGCCTGCAAGAACAATCTCCTCCTGGGTATAGCCTAAAGCTTTAAGGTGGTTTAAAAGGTCGTCCCATGAATCCTTTGCATAGCCAAGTCCGAATCTTATGATAGCTCCTTTTTCTAAAGCTCTTTTTTTCACATACTCACGTGCCGCCTCTGAATCTTTGTCAAAAAGATTATCATAAAACTTTCTTGCGGCAAGTTTATTAATTTCTAAAATTCTGTTTTTTGTGTTGCGTTCTTCTTCATTTTCTTTATAGGTTGATTTTTCTTCTTCCAAAGTTACACCTGCGCGTTGTGCTAAAAATTTTAGACTGTCAACAAAATCGAGATTTTCAATCTTCATAACAAAATCAAAGATATTTCCACTCGTACCGCAACCAAAGCAATAAAAAAGCTGTTTATCTTCACTCACATGAAAAGAAGGTGTCTTTTCTTTATGAAATGGACACAGTCCTACATAGCTTGTACCTGTCCTTTTTAAATGGACATATGACGAAACGACATCAACAAGATTGTTTCTTGACGCAGTTTCGTTTATAGAATTCTGTGTATAACGTGCCATTTTTCCACCTCTTTATTTCATAATTCTCAGCTTCAGTATAATATTATCCATAATATTACAAAATATTCATTTTATGCTCCAGCTTCTTGGAACAAAATACTTATTAAAAGTCTGAATTGCAAAGTTATCAGTCATCCCCGCAATATAGTCGCATATCACTTGCTCTTTTTCCTCAGCTTCCAGCATCATCTGGCTGTTTTGCGGAAGTCTTTCAGGGTACTTTTCAAACATTTCAAACAGTGTGCTGATTATACCCTTGGCTTTTTCGTCTTCTTGCTGAGCAACAGTATCTATATACACATTTTCAAACATAAAATCACGTAAGCTATCCATAGCTTTATATACTTCGTTGGACATTTTTATATATGGCTTGTCTTTACTGTTTGCAATAATATCGCATATGAGATTGTGAATTCTCTCTCCGTGTGTATAGCCTATTATCTCTTTGAGATTTTTAGGTATATCATCACTTGAAATAATACCTCCCCTTATAGCATCATCAATATCATGGTTTATATAGGCAATTCTGTCGGCAAGCTTTATTATTCTTCCCTCTAATGTTTCTGCTTCACCATCTCCTGCGTGATTTTTTATGCCGTCACGGACCTCATATGTTAAATTAAGTCCTTTTCCGCCCTCAAGCTTATCAACAACACGAAGGCTCTGCTCATAGTGCTTAAATCCGTTTTTGCAAATAACATCAAGCATTCTTTCTCCTGAATGTCCAAAAGGTGTATGCCCTAAATCATGGGCAAGAGCGATACTTTCCGTTAAATCTTCATTAAGCCTTAAGGCTCTTGCGATTGTTCTTGCAATCTGTGAAACTTCTAAAGTATGCGTAAGACGTGTTCTGTAGTGGTCACCCTCAGGTGCTAAAAAGACCTGTGTTTTGTGCATAAGACGTCTAAAGGATTTAGCATGAATGATTTTATCACGGTCACGTTGAAAGACTGTTCTTATCGGACATTCTTCAATTTGGACCTTTCTTCCTTTACTGTTTTTTGAAAGTGTCGCAAAGCAAGAAAGATTTTTTTCCTCTTCTGCTTCATAAAACTTACGAACTTGCACGGTATCACGCACCTTTTATATTTTGTCAATCAGTTTTTGCCATTTTTAATGTATTTATGGATTGCTTCTGAAGCTGCTTTTCCTGCACCCATTGCTAAAATTACAGTTGCAGCCCCTGTTACAGCATCTCCGCCTGCAAACACACCTTTTTTGCTTGTTTTGCCTGTTTCATCTGCAATAATACCGCCCCATTTTTGCGTCTGTAAATCATTTGTCGTATTTTTAATGAGCGGATTTGGTGTCTGTCCTATTGCCATTATTACTGTATCAACATCAATTATATATTCTGAGCCTTCTTTTTTGACAGGCTTTCTTCTTCCGCTTGCATCAGGTTCGCCGAGTTCCATCTCTACACATTCCATACCTGTGATATTTCCGTTTTCATCGCCTAAAATACGTGTAGGGTTAGTCAGTAACTTAAACTCGATACCCTCTTCTTTTGCGTGTTCAATCTCCTCGTTTCTTGCAGGCATTTCTTCTTCAGAACGTCTGTAAACAATATAAACATCTTTAGCGCCAAGTCGTTTAGCACAACGACAGGCATCCATAGCAACATTTCCGCCGCCGACAACTGCAACTGAATCTCCAACGATTACAGGAGTATCTGTTTGGGGAAATTTATACGCTTTCATTAGATTGATTCTTGTCAAAAACTCATTTGCAGAATATACTCCGTTTAGGTTTTCACCCTCGATATTCATAAAGCTTGGAAGTCCTGCACCTGTTCCTATAAATACAGCATCATAGCCATCTTCTAATAGCTCATCAACAGATAAAATCTTTCCGATTACCATATTTGTCATAATATTTACACCAAGCGCTTTTAACTTCTCAATCTCTTTTTTTACTATTTGCTTTGGCAGTCTGAATTCAGGAATTCCGTACATCAAAACTCCGCCAGCTGTGTGGAATGCTTCAAATATTGTTACATCGTATCCCTTGTTAGCTAAATTTCCTGCACATGTAAGGCTTGCAGGACCTGAGCCTACAACTGCAACCTTATATCCATTTTTTTCGGTTTTTTCTATAGTTTCGTCCAAATCTATAAATCTATCAGCGACAAAGCGCTCTAAGCGACCTATGCCAACACTTTCACCTTTGATGGCGCGAACACAATTCTTTTCACATTGGTTTTCCTGCGGGCATACTCTTCCGCAAATTGACGGAAGCTCATTTGATTCCTTAATCTTTTTGTATGCACCCAAGTAATCTCCTCTTTTTACAAACTCAATAAAATCAGGAATCTGCACGTTTACAGGACATCCTGCTACGCAAGGCTTATTTTTACAGTTTAAACATCTTTGTGCTTCTTTTTGTGCCATTTCTTCTGTATATCCCAGTGAAACCTCGCTGAAGTTTTTATTTCTTAAAGATGCTTCCTGCACGGGCATTTCTGTTTTTTTAGGGGACATATCAGCCATTGATATCTACCTCCTTTTTAAGTAGATTACATTCATGCTTTTTATCCGATTCTGTTTCTTTATCTTTAAACATTTTAGAGCGTCTGATTGCACTATCAAAATCTACTAAATGACCATCAAAATCAGGACCGTCAACACAGGCAAACTTCGTCTGTCCACCAACAGTTACTCTGCATCCGCCGCACATTCCTGTTCCGTCAATCATTATTGGATTCATACTTACTATTGTCTTTAAGCCGTATTCTTTAGTTACGTCGCATACCGCTTTCATCATAACAAGCGGTCCTATTGCAATACACAGGTCAAAATCTTTTTCCTTTTCAATTTTTTCTCTCAGTGCCTGTGTAACAAAGCCCTGATTTCCGTTTGAACCGTCATCTGTCATTATGATTGTTTCTTTGCTCACAGCTTTTACCTTATCTTCTAATATAATTAAATCTTTATTTCTAAAACCTAAGATGCTTGTCACCTCTGCTCCGAGCAGAGATAATGCCTTTGCCTGAGGATATGCTATAGCCGTACCAAGTCCGCCACCAACCACTACGACTTTTTTATATCCGTCTAAGTGAGATGCTGTGCCCAGTGGTCCAACGAAGTCTAAAATACTGTCACCTTCATTTAATGTATCAAGCTGTTTTGTTGTTTTTCCCACTTTCTGAAAAATGATTGTCACGGTGCCTGCATCTTTATCGTAGTCTGCTATAGTCAGCGGAACCCTTTCTCCGTCTTCATCAATTCTGAAAATAATAAATTGTCCCGCTTTTGCCTTTTTAGCTATAAACGGAGCTTCTATTTCCATTAACGTCACCTGAGAATTCAAGCTTTCTTTTTTAACAATCTTATACATCGGTTTTCTCTCCCCGTAATTACTTTTTCATTCTGCTTGCCTGCTTATCTCTTTCGCCTTTGGTCAGTAATTTCTTTCTTAATCTTATGCTTTTTGGTGTTATTTCAACCAGCTCATCATCTGCAATAAACTCTAAACACTGCTCTAAGCTTAAAACGGCAGGCGGTGTCAGCTTAACCGTATCATCGCTTCCTGCAGCACGCATATTTGTAACATGCTTTTTTTTACAAACATTAACTGTTATATCTTCGTTTTTTGCATTTTCACCGACAATCATGCCCTCGTATACGTTAACACCTGCACCAATGAAAAGCCTGCCTCTTTCCTGTGCATTTAAAAGTCCATAGGTCACACTTTCGCCCGTTTCCCATGCAATCATTGAACCACGTTCGCGGCTTTCGATATCACCTTTATATTCACTGAATCCGTCCAAAACAGAATTCATTATACCATTACCTTTTGTGTCCGTTAAAAATTCACTTCTGTATCCTATCAATCCTCTTGATGGAATTAAAAAGCTTATTCTCATATACCCTGTATCGTTAGGACTCATATTTGTCATTTCAGCTTTTCTCTGCCCAAGCTTTTCAATAACGGCACCTGAAAATTCATCAGGAACGTCAATGATAAGTTCTTCAATAGGTTCTAAAACTTTTCCGTCTTTTTCTTTTAGGATTACCTGCGGGCGTGAAACCTGAAATTCATAGCCTTGTCTTCTCATTGTTTCAATCAATATGGAAAGATGAAGTTCTCCTCTGCCTGATACCTTGAACGAGTCGGCACTGTCTGTTTCTTCAACTTTTAAGCTTACATTTGTTTCAAGCTCTTTAAAGAGTCTGTCACGCAAATGTCTGCTTGTGACAAATTCTCCTTCCTGACCTGCAAAAGGACTGTTGTTTACCATAAAATTCATTGATATTGTAGGCTCATCAACTATAATTACAGGAAGTGGGTCAATGTTTTGTGTGTCACAAAGTGTTTCGCCAATATTTACATTACCCAGTCCCGATATACTTACGATATCACCTGCTTTTGCAACACTTGTTTCCTCTCTTTTAAGACCGTTAAACGTATATATTCTGCCTGTTTTTACGTTTTTTGTGCTTCCGTCAGCTAAGCAAAGAGCAATCGTTTGACCATAATTTAAAACGCCTCTGTCTATCTTTCCAACTGCAATTCTTCCAATATATTCGTCATAATCAATGTTTGAAACAAGCATTCTAAAAGGTGCATTTTCATCACCCAAAGGCGCAGGAACGTGTTTTATGATAGTATCAAACAATGCAGTCATATTGTTTTGAAGTGCCGTTTCTTCGTATCCGCTCATCCCTTGCTTTGCTGATGCATAAACAATCGGGAAATATGCCTGTTCGTCGCTTGCACCAAGCTCAATAAACAAATCAAGCACTTCATCAATTACCTGCTCACATCTTGCCTGAGGACGATCAACCTTATTTACAACAACGATTGGCTTTAAGTTATATTCCAATGCTTTTTTAAGTACAAACCTCGTCTGTGGCATTGCTCCTTCAAAAGCATCTACAACTAAAAGCACACCTTCTACCATACCAAGTACACGTTCAACTTCACCGCCAAAATCAGCATGTCCCGGAGTATCAACAATATTTATCTTGATTCCGTTATACATAACAGCTGTGTTTTTAGACAGAATTGTAATTCCGCGCTCTTTCTCCAAATCATTCGAGTCCATAACTCTGTCCTCAACCTGCTCATTTTCACGATATATACCGCTATTTCTAAGCAAAACATCAACAAGTGTGGTTTTGCCGTGGTCAACGTGTGCTATAATTGCAATATTCCTGATGTTTTCTATCATTTAGTATCATCTTTTCCTTCCAAAAAACTATTTTTTTACTTAAAAATATATTTTACCACAAAAATTGCGTATAGTCAAATACTAACGCACATAAATATTGTATTAAAAACCAAAAGAGTATTGCATCTGCAATACTCTTTTGGTTATTTATTTACAGAACTTTTCAATATAGTTATCTATGGCATCGTTTATTATTTTAACAGATTCCTCACGTCCGCTCACTTCGTTTACAGCAGTATCTTTGTTTTCGAGATTTTTATAAACCTGAAAGAAGTGCTTCATCTCGTCAAAAACGTGATTTGGAAGTTCATTTATATCCCTATACATATTATAGTTTGGGTCGTTAAACGGAATTGCGATTATCTTTTCGTCATTTCTTCCGTTATCAATCATTGATATAACACCTATCGGATATGCTCTGACAAGTGTCATAGGTTCAATTTGCTCAGAACATAGCAAAAGCACGTCCAAAGGGTCATTATCATCACCATATGTACGTGGAATAAAACCATAGTTTGCAGGATAATGCGTTGATGTATATAGTATTCTGTCAAGCATGAGATATCCTGTTTCCTTGTCAAGCTCATACTTTTTCTTGCTTCCTTTTGTTATTTCGATTACGCAGATAAAATCTTCTGCATTAATCCTCTTTGGTGAAATATCATGCCAGATGTTTGACATATTAACACTTCCTTTACTATTTTTCTTTTATAAACCTTGACCAGCGCGGCAGAACTGCCATACATAAAATCAAACATAAAACAATTAACATTAGCCATATTAAAGCAACATTTTTCCACGACATAATTTCTGCAAGTCTTGCAAAAACATATGATGCTAAAACACATCCAATACTTCCAAAAGCATTTATAATACCCGATACAGTGCCAATTCGACCATATTCTTCGTATCGTACGGATACATAAGACAAACTGAAAGGGCCTGCAGCTCCTGTTAACATAACTGCAAACGAAAGAGCAATCAGTAATGCAAAATAATGAATCTTTCCTACAAAACAAACTACAACAAGGGCAATTAGACTTATTGAATAAAGAATAATTTGTGCTTTAACTTCATTTTTTGTTATCTTATTTCTGACGAAAGCAGTAATCATCATTCCTATAGCTGAAAAAATAATCAAAACAGAGCTTATTCTTGTAGCTATTGCTGCAGGAAGCTCATCATATGATTCCATAAGCATAACTGCTGTTAATCCTTTAATACCATTATCAACTGATGTTCTGATTAAGAATAACAGCATAAATACAATAAGTCCTGACGATAAAACAAGTGGCATCATTGCAGCTTTTTGTTTTTCGGGCTCCTTTGTTTTTTCAACGATTTCCAACTCATCTGTCACCATTTTATTATCTAAAAAGTGATTTAAAAAAATATATAACACTAATAGTATCAAACACAAAACAACTGAAATGAGAAAGTTTTGTTGCCAACGGCTTACAAATGATGCAACTAACATACTCATACCAAAGCCTAGGCTCGTTGAAAATAAAAGCCAAAAAACCGCTGTGCCTCTTATCTGGGGCGCTGTTTGGGTCGAAACAACCTTAAAAATTCCCGGCCATAATCCAAACTGCATGGCAGCATTGAACATCCATGCCGCAAGCATAACATAATAGCTTTGATTTAAATAAATAATTAAATTTGAGATTATAATACCGACAAGAGCAATCAAAATAAGCTTATAGGGTGAATATTTATCTGTTGCAAAACCACCTATAATCTGAAAGGGTGCATAGACAAGCCAGAACATAGCTGTAATGAATCCTGTTTGTGATTTTGTCATAAATCCTTCTTCAACGATTGTTGCCATAGCTGCCGAAAACATACTTTTCGTCATGTATGCCACAGCATATATGATAAACATAAAAACAAATAAAACTATACTAAGTGATTCACTTTCTAGATACTTCTGACTCTTCACGATGTTATCTCCTTAAATTGTTTTACCTTTTTAGTGCAAAAATATTTTACCACAGCAAATATAAATAGTCAATACTTTTACAATTTAAAACGGAGTGCCATATAGCACTCCGTTTTAAAATTATTTATTTAATTATCCTTCGTAAACGAGATTTTTCTGAATCATTTCGTCAACGTTTTCTGCATTCCACCAAGCACCGGAAATATCAACTTTTTCTGTGATTTCCTTAGCTTCTACTGCCATAACTGCCTGCTCTACTGCCTGATAACCAATCTGGAATGAATCCTGAGCAACTGAACCAACGAGTTTTGGACCTGTTGTTGATTTCATCCATTCAATCTGTTTTGTACCAGCGTCATAGCCTGCAAATTTGATTGCATCATATTTTTCGCCTGCAGCTGCAATTGCATCATAAACCTGTTTAACAACACCTTCGTTTGTCATAAAGATTGCATTTGAACCTTTTTCAAAGAGAGCTTCTAAAGCAGCTTTATATGCGTTATCAGCATCGCCGGGTTTAATTTCATGCTCAATTACATATTTACCTTCTGTTGTGCTGTCAGCATCAGCA
The DNA here is from genome assembly GCA_045648985.1 of Clostridia bacterium. Taxonomy (GTDB): domain Bacteria; phylum Bacillota; class Clostridia; order UBA1381; family UBA9506; genus SIG437. The sequence goes on along the minus strand of JAZROZ010000015.1, from coordinate 24,916 downwards.
AGTTCTTTGAACTTATCAATGAAGCCGGCGGCTCTGTCAATACCTGTCTGTGTTTCGTCGTGCTGAATAACACCTACAACATATTTGTCAGCTGCTGCGATATCTTCTTTTAATGCGTCAAAGAATTTTTCAGCAACTAAGCCTGCTGCTAAGTAGTTACTTGTAGCAACTGATGAAACAATCGGGTTTTTGCCTGCTGCATCTAATGCTTCGATATCTTTTGCCCAGATACCGCTGTCAAATTGAACAACAGGAATGTTTGCGTCTTTAGCCTGTGAAAGCATATCAACGAAGCCTTCACCGATTGTACCTAAAACGATTGCAGATGAGTTGTTTGAAAGAGCTGTCTGAACCATTTCCATCTGTGACGGGAGGTCTTTAGCTGACTCACTTGCAGGACCTCTGAATGTGATGTTATAACCATATTCTGCGCCTGCTGCTTCTGCACCTGCTTTTACAGATTGCCAGAATGCGTGTGATTCGCCCTTAGCAATAACTGCGATTGTTTTTCCGTCATTTGTTGTCTCGCCTGCGCATCCTGCAAGTGCTGTAACAACAAATAATGTTGCCATGAGAATTGCCAATAGTTTTTTCATATAAATTCCTCCTTTATTTTTAGCTTTTTTAAAGCTATAATAAACATTTTAATTTTCTTCTTTTATCTCTGCCTTCTTTTTCTTTTTATCTGTATCAAGTTTAACTTTATTTGCATTCTTATTCTTGATAACATCCATCAAAACAGCTACAACTACAATAATACCTGTTAAAATATAGGTTACGTATGTAGAGTTTACATTTAAGTTAAATCTTGCAAGTACGAAGTTAAGACCGCTTCTGATTACAACGAGCATGATAGCACCTATAACAGAGCCTGCAATAGAAGCTGTACCGCCTGCGGCACTTGTTCCGCCGATATATACACCTGCGATAGCATCAAGCTCCATACCGTTACCGGTGGCAGTTGCAACAGTTGCAAATGACGCTGCCCAGAATATTGCAGCAATACCTGTTGAAATACCTGCTATTGTATAAGCGATAATTTTATACTTATCTGTGTTGATGCCCGAAAGTCTTGTAGCTTCTTCGTTACTGCCAATAGAAAGTATATAACGACCAATCTTACATTTATACATAAGATACATACAAATTAATGCAAATAATACTACCCAGATAAGACCTACGGGAATACCGTTAAAGTTTGAAAAAACTTTGTTAAACCAGGTTCCGCTCGGATAGAAAATATTTGGGATTGAAACGATAATTGCGCTTAAGCCTCTGCCAAACATCATTGTACCGAGTGTCGCAATAAATGCAGGAATTTTTAATTTAGCAACTAAAAGACCGTTTATGTAACCAATCAAGCAGCCGATAGCTATCATCACGGGGATTGTGCACCAAAGCGGCATTCCTGACATATAGAGCTTACCTGCAACTACGGCTGATGCAATACATGTTGTGCCAATAGATAAATCGATTCCACCTGTCGCGATTACAAATGTTACACCAAGACCCATAATTGCATATGGAGCAAGTGACTGAGCCATACTTACAATGTTAAATTTACTTAAGAAATTAGGGTTTAAGGTGGCAAAAATCAATATAAGAATCGCAAGAGCAATTATAATAATGAAATTTTGCTTACCTTTTGTTGCTATGAAATTTGCAACATTTTTGAAACTCATTTTATCTTTCATATCATTATTCCTCTCTCATTGTGGCATATGCCATAATTTTTTCCTGAGTAGCATCTTTAATATCCAAAGTGCCTGTTATACGACCCTCACACATTACAACTACTCTGTCGCTTAGCCTTTGTATCTCAGAAAGCTCTGATGAAATCATAATTACTGATTTGCCATGTGCTGCAAGCTCTTCCATAAGTGTGTACATCTCACTTTTGGCACCTATATCTATGCCACGTGTGGGCTCATCAAATATGAATATATCAGAATTTTTAAGAAGCCATCTTGCGATAATTACTTTCTGTTGATTTCCGCCTGAAAGATTCCTTAAAAGCTGTTTCATCGACGGCGTTTTTGTTTTAAGCTTTTGATTTTCTCTTTCAGCGTCCTTTTCAATCTTGCCGTCATTAATCCAGCCGCCTTTAATATAGTCATCCAGATTACTCAGTACTGAGTTTTCCGCAACTGATTTATCAAGCAAAAGACCATATCTCTTTCTGTCCTCAGAAAGATAGCAAATACCGTTTTTAACTGCCTGTTCAGGTGTCTTGATATCTGTCTTTTTGCCGTTTATGTATATTTCACCGCTATCAAATCCGTCAGCACCGTATATAGCTCTTGCTACTTCTGTTCTGCCTGAACCCATAAGCCCTGAAAAACCAAGAATTTCACCTTTTCTTAACTCAAAGCTGACATTTCTGATTTCTTTGCCTCTGTTTAAATTTTTAACTTCCAAAACAGTTTCAGCGCTATCTGGCACATTGCTCTGCTCTTTTTTATCACCAAAGATTACTCTGCCGACCATCATTTTAACGATTTCGTCTTTTGTTGTATCTTTAGTTATCAAAGTACCAACATATTCACCATCACGCATTACTGTGATTCTGTCGGAAATTCTGTTAATCTCATCCATACGGTGAGATATATATATCATTCCTATGCCTTTTTCTTTAAGGTCATTCATGATTTTAAACAGCTCTTCTACTTCAACCTGAGTAAGTGCTGCGGTAGGTTCATCCAAAATCAGTATTTTTGAGTTTCTTGAAATTGCTTTTGCAATCTCCACCATTTGTTGTTTACCAACTGTTAATGTACCCAAAACTACCGATGGGTCAATCTTAACACCGATTTTATCAAAAAGCTCACGTGCGTCATCTTCCATTTTTTTATCATCAATATATATACCACTTTTCATTGGCTCACGACCAATGTAGATATTTTGTGCAACAGTAAGATGATTCATCATATTAAGTTCTTGGTGAATCATACCGATTCCGGCATCCTGCGATTCTTTGATATTTGAAAAATCGACTGTTTCTCCAAAGAGTTTGATTTCACCGCCATCACGTTTATGAATTCCGCAAAGCACCTTCATAAGTGTTGACTTTCCGGCACCATTTTCGCCCATTAAAGCATGAACTTCACCTTTCTTAAGCTCCATATTAACAGATTTCAAGGCATGAACACCTGAAAAACGTTTATCTATGTCTTTCATTTCAAGAATTATTCCATCCATATTTCCCTCTCCTTTCCCAACAGAATACTTCTTTTACTACCTTACATAAATAATACCATAAATTTTGGTAATAGTCAACGAAAATTTGCACATATTTCATAAAAATTTTTTAAACACATAAATATTTTTATGATTTTTTACTAATTGTCGCCATTTTCAAGTCCTTTAGCGCCATATCTTACAAAAGCAACTAAAACTGAGATCATATTGAATATCTCACAAACTATTCCACCTAAACTGAAATTAAAAATGTTATGCACAATCCAGGACGGTGACATTAATGAAAATTGAAAAATTCTTATGTGTTTTCCGTTGCCCTTCCACATTAATATACTCATAATTACAAGTGTCACGTATGGTAGAGCTGAGATGAAAAGAAAAAACCAATCACCCCATATAAGATAAGCAGAAAAGACAAAACATAAAGTGTATAACACTTCAACAACTATAAGCTTCCACATACTTTTTCCGTTTTTGGCAAAAAGCAGACCTCTTACAAGATTAGTCAGGTTGAAAAATGCACCTGCATAGGCATTGATTAATATAAAATTGATAAAAAACATAAAGCTTCCTACACCCTGCATGATGAAGAAGTTCCTGTTCTTTTTGCACTGGAATGAATACACAATAATTATAAAACCAATTATACTGAAAACCTGAGAAATAATATTTCGCATTTAAAATCCTCCCTTTGATATTTTAAAAAAGACAATTCTCAAAATTAAATTAAGAATTGTCTTTTTATTTTTTAGTCACTTATCAATCTGCATTTTCCATTTCATCAAGCTCAACCCAAATCATATTTGTTGTGATTTCTGTCCATTTTTCGAGCTTGCCGTCTTCTCTTCTGTCGTAGTCATGAGAATTGGTTGCTTCTAATACATTATAGTAGTACCATTCATTGCCTGTCATATCTTTCCAGAATGTTGCATCTGCATGGATACCTTCTGCATCAACATATCTTACGAGCATGCGGTTAATGATTGTCATAACTTCTGCTCTTGTGATTTCTTTTTCGGGAGCAAAGGTTCCGTCTTCGTAGCCGTTTACCCAACGCTCAGAAGCTGCTTTATAGATATCTTCTTCAGCCCAATGTCCTGATACATCACTAAATGTTATCTCTCCATTTTGTGTGAGATTTGCATATCTTGTTGCCATTGTTGCAAATTCAGCTCTTGTAATAGGCTTTTGGGGACCAAATGTTCCGTCCTCATAGCCTGTTATATATCCGCCCTTAGCTAATGTTGAAATAGCTTTATTTGACCATCTCTCTTTAGCTACGTCTGTGAATGAGTTTTCATCTGTAGCAATTTCGATAAGTTCTTTTTCTCTTAATAATCTGTAGAATATTGTTGCAACTTCTTCTCTTGTAATGTTGTTTTCAGGTCTTACTGTTCCATCAGGATATCCGATTACATATGCAAAGTGGTCTTCTGATTCTAAAGCGTTGTTTATCCAGTGACCATAAAGTGTTTTTACACCTGCAAGAGTGATTGCTTCGTCAACAGGATCTGTTAAAGCGCAGTCATAATACCAACCGTCAAATGTATATCCATCTTTTTCAGGTTTTGGGAGGTCTTCAGGCTTTACAGTACCTGATTTGCTAATCGGAGGTATAACATTGGTGTCACCGTCTATATTAAAGATAATTGAGCCTGTTGTTGGAGCTAAAACACCTGATGATGTTGGCGGATTGGTAACTTTTACAGTAGCACTCATGCTACTTGGATCAGCACTGTTTACGTTATTGGCTCCAGGTTCCTGCACACCTGTATAGTCAACTCTTAAGCTTCTGGCTGAACCAGAAACTTCCCGTGCTTCTATATATCCTGTCATCGTACCCTTTGCAGTATAAGTCCCCTCATGTGGTAAATCGATACCTATAGCTTCCAAATAGATGTCTGCAAGATAAGTAGCTTTATTTGTATTCAATTCTCCTATTGTAAGTGTAGGACCCGAAGGACCTTTTACTTCAATTGTAATTGTAAGAATATTATTATTTGCATCGCTTGATGGTACTCTGCTTATTTCTTTAAAAATTGTCTTTGCTCCATCATTAAAGCCATACATATCAAGTCTTGTTCCATCTAAAAAATCACCGGGAACTGTAACAGTTTTTGGATAATAGATTTTAACAGTAAACTGTCCCGTTATGGGTATATTGTTTAAACGAGTCTCAAGTGTAGCTCTGTTTTGGCCTAAGTCAACCAGATTATTAATAATATTCTGTGCTGTATTATACCAATCTACAAAATTCTGTAAAACAGAGCTCATATTCAATGTAGTTTTAAAGTCAACGGTGGCATTTGTTCCTGTTATATAAAGCGGTCCATTTTTATATGCTCCTGCATTATGGTGTTTAACCTCCATATCAAGATGTGGAGATACTGCCGTTGGTGGATCCGTTGGTGGATCCGCTGGTGGTTCTGCTGCACTTACAAAAGGTGCACATTGTATTATCATAAGTATTGCAATGATAACACTTAATAATTTCCTTTTCATCTTCAACAACTCCTCGTCAAAAATTATTTAAGGTATTTACTGTATTTATTTAAAAGCTGCGACTTTTTTATTTCCTTTTCAGATGCATACAAAGCGCGTATCTGGGATATCAAAGCAGTATCATTTCCTGTATTTTTCAGTTCTGTTTCGATTTTTTTAATAATACTCTCCATTTTTGCATCACATTGTTTTTCTAGGGCAACCGCTTTTCCTGTGTAAAGCTCTATGTATTTAAGTTTGTTGGGTATGGTCTTTTGTTCTTTTGACATATTGTGCTTAACCGATATTGCCTCTGATTCGAGCTTTGTCAGTTCGTTAGTATATTCATCACGCAAAAGATATATCTGCGCTATAAGATTGTAAAGCTCGTCGCTATACTTTTTACTATTTGAATTTTCAGAAACACTTTCATCAGTTTTCGGTTTAGAGACGTTTTTTATGATTTCTAAAGCCTGTTCCGATGTCAACTCACCTGTCAAAAGCTGTGCTTTTTCTTCTTCGCTAAGGCCTCGCATTTCACCTTGCGTAAAGTCTGACAAAATACTATTGATTTTCTGTTCATTTTCTATATAAAGTGTGTCAATTTCTTCAGCTGAATAATTAAGCGACAAAAACAATGCCTTGATATTATTCCACTGCCATATAGCTAATGAACCCACAATTACTACTATGCATAAAACGGCAATTAAGATTATTTTAAGTACTTTTTTCATACAAAGTCCTCTCGGAAATATATATAATATCATTATAATACTTTGTTTTAACAAAGTCAAGAAAAAAGCATTAAGAAAAATGTGTCGTTTTTTCTTGTATTTTGTCGAAATTTATGATAAAATTGTTGTATATGAAATTTTGGAGGATTAATATGAGCAGAAAAGAAGGCAGACGTATCAAAGGCGACATCCCAATGAATGCAGTATCACCTTTCATCATGCCAAGTCGTGGTGGAGCTTCGAACTCTTTTTATGCAACAGTTGATATAACCAAATGTGAACAGTTCCTGCGTGACAAAAAAGCAGAAGGTATGAAAGGCATTGGAATGATGCATGTTTTTATGGCAGCATATGTGCGTGTTGTTTCACAGCTTCCGGGCATAAACAGATTCATACGCGGGCAAAGGGTATATGCACGCAAAGGTATTGATATTTGTTTAACCATAAAAAAAGAAATGAAATTAAACGCTGCTGAAACAGTCATAAAACTAAAGGCAAACCCTTCTGACACACTTGATTTAATTTACAAAAACCTTAATAAAGAAATTGAGAAAAACAAAGCCGAGGGCGACCAGAACAGTATGGATACTTTTGCAAGATTTCTTGTATATATACCTGGTGTTTTCTTAAAATTTACCGTATGGGTGCTCAAGCTTTTGGATTATTTCGGATTGCTTCCGCGCGCTATTTGTGACTTAAGTCCGTTTCACGGTTCAATGTTTATTACGAATCTCGGTTCTTTAGGTATTCCACCTGTTTATCATCATCTTTATGATTTTGGTAATCTCCCCGTTTTTATTGCTATGGGAGCAAAACGTACTGAGTATATTGTAAACAAAGATGGCGAAGTGGAAAAGCATCGTTTTATCGATTTTACAATCGTTTGTGATGAACGAATCTGCGATGGTCACTACTATGCTTCAGCGTTTAAGAAAATAAAAAAACTTATTGAAAATCCCGAGTTGCTTTTGGTTCCGCCTGAAAAAATTGTTGAAGACATAAGATAATTAATTTAAAAAACTTCTCAAAATAAACGTTATTTTGAGAAGTTTTTTAGTCATAGTTTTTTATGGCTTGAGATAATTCCGTCAAGTTCAGGCAAAAGTCCACAATGGTCAACATCAGAATGCGTCACAATTATATTCTGCAACTTTTTTCATATGCATCTATAAACGACTCACATTCTTCCTGCGGAAGTGCTTTAGAATAGAACCACCCCTGAATGAAGTCACAGGCAGATGTTGATACAAGTGCATTTTGCTCTTGTGTTTCCACGCCCTCACAGATAACCTTGATATTAAGGCTGTGAGCTAAAGCAACGATTCCTGAAAAATTGTCCCTTTTTATTTTCTGTTTTGAGCAGAATGTCACGGTCGATTTTAACGACATCAATAGGATAATCGCACAGGTTTGCAAACGATGTATATCCGCTTCCCAAATCGTCAAGATATACTCTAAAGCCAAGCTCTTTACAAAGTCTTACGTTTTGGGTGGCAGTCTTTCTGTCCTTTTCCATAGCATCTTCTGTTATTTATATTGCAAGCATTGATTTGTCAAAATCATAGCTGTTTGAAATCATCTTGAGCTTATCAATAAAGTTTTCTTCCATAATATTTGCCACAAGCTGCTCAAATGAAAGTGTTGACTGGTCTTTTATTAAATAAAATCATTTCTCATTTTAAATTTCTCCTCTTTTAAATCTCTTCATAGCTCTGTTGCCTTGCAAGTGCGTATTTACTCACAGAAAGTTCGCTTTTATTTATACTGTTTATAAACCCTCTGATATAGTCAAGTAAAAAACCATTAAACTTCACTTCAAGCACAACATTGAATTTGTCCAAAACAGGATACATCACAAGGTTTTCTGAAAACAAATCAAAATTACTTTCCGTTGCAATGATGTTATTATCAAACGTAATCCTAATTTTATTTTCTTTGGCAATATATGCCTTTCGGTTGTACTGTACGATGGTTTTTGGGCGATAGCATTTATAGTGCATTAAACCATAGCATTCCTTTGCAAAGTCTTCTTCGTATTTTAAAAGCACTTCATACTTTCCTGCAATTAGTGCCTCGGCATCTTCTTTTGTCATTCTTAGTGAGCGCTTTTTCTGCGAAACGCCTTGTTTTTGCTTCATCTCAAGCATTGCAAAATCACCTTTAGGGTCATATATTCTGAGTCGTATTTTTCGTCTTGTTTCTACACCCTCAAGCTTTTCAAAAAAATCGTCATCATAGATTGTATCAAAATAAAGTGACCTTATGATATATCCGTCTGTGCCGTTGTGGGCATCCTGTATCATAAGCATATCTAGATAGTGAGATTTGTCCCTGAACTCTTCTAGGCTTATCAGAAATTTCTTTTCTTCTCTTGTAACAACATTCATAAAATCTCTCCACTTTCATTTTTTATAAAAGAAAAGCCGCAACAACAGGAAGCCTTTTAAGAAAGACTTATTATCATTGCAGCTGGACTGCCATATCGTAGCAAAAGCATTACCTTAGTCACTTTGCTTTGCGTCATCGACTTTCGCCGATTTTGTTAAATATTCAACTTACAATAATTTACCACAATGATTCGCCTTTGTCAAACAGATTTTAGGTCGAGAGCCTAATCCTTTGCAAAAACCCAAAGTGTATTGTTTAAAGAAGCATCTGCATCATCGAGCTTATAGACACTCAGTATCACAACTTCTCTGTTAATCTTTTTGTATGTAATTTTAGGTGTTTTACCCTCTATAAACTGTGCTTTAAGTGCATCATAGTTTAAAAAACTCGTCACCGCCCTGTGAAAATCAGGGCTTACTGTATCATAAATATATTTGTTTAAAAGCTTTGAAAAATGCTCTTCGTCCTCGTTATATCCAAGATAAGCTGGGATTAAAATTCTATGTGCTCTATCGGTATCCAGGATACACGGTATATTCCGTTATAGTGCTCTTTCAAAACAGAAAGCATTATGTCAATTTCAAGTATTCCTGTTTTTAACTAAATAAAACCTTTATACTCCGTTTTTAAAATGCTTTACTGCTCTTGGTTATGGTAATACCGAGCCTTCGCCTCATACATTCTTATTTCTGCTTCTCTTACCATTTCCTCAGTATTTGTATTTTGGTTCTGTAAGACAGACCGATTGCAACATGATAATCCATTGGCGTTAATCTGTCTACTCTTTAGTTGATTATACCATATATTCCTGATTTATTCAATAATAAAAACACTTTATACTATAAAAATGCAAGGCAAAAATAATAAAAGTATTTATAAATTTTTTATAATTTAACTAGACAAATTAAAAAAAAGATGTATAATATTTAAGTAGGACTAAAATATATATATATAATTTAATATGGAGAGTGATAAAATGAAACTTATTATCAAAAACAACTATGACGAAATGTGTGCATGGGCAGCACAGCACATTGCTGATGCTATCAACAATCACAAAGAAGACCGTCCTTTCATTCTTGGACTTCCGACAGGTTCATCACCGCTTGGTGTATATAAAAGACTCATTGAAATGAATAAAGCAGGTAAAGTAAGCTTTAAAAATGTCGTAACATTTAATATGGATGAATATGTTGGTCTTCCTAAAGACCACGACCAGAGCTACTGGTATTTCATGCATGATAATTTCTTTAATCATATTGATATTCCAAAGGAAAATGTTAATATTCTTAATGGTATGGCTGATGACCTCGAAGCCGAATGTCAGAATTATGAAGACAAAATCGCATCATACGGCGGTATTGACTTATTCCTTGGCGGCAGCGGTGTTGATGGTCACATTGCTTTTAATGAGCCGTTTACTTCTTTAACATCACGCACAGGCGTTCGTGCTTTAACACAGGATACATTAATTGTAAACTCACGTTTCTTTGATAACGACCCCAATAAAGTTCCCAAAACTGCTCTTTCAGTAGGTGTTGGTACAGTTTGTGATTCTAAAAAAGTTCTTCTTTTGATAAACGGTCACAACAAGGCCCGTGCCCTTCGTCATTGTGTTGAGGGCGGTGTTGACCACGCATGGACAATCAGTGCTCTTCAGCTTCATCCAAACGGCATAGTTGCTTGCGACGAAGATGCTTGCGGTGAATTAAAGGTTGATACTTATAAATACTTCAAGGAAATTTATAAAGACGAAAAATAATTGATAAACTTAAAAATAGCTAACCGAAATTAATCGGTTAGCTATTTTTTTAAATTTATATATCACTATTTTCTTTTCTGACTTAATATCCAGTCAAGCATTTCCTGATCATATGTAAACATCCAGACATTGTGTCCTACTCTTTCAACTCTGCTATATTTTACATCTTTTCCTAATTCTTTTAATTTATCAACCATTTCGTCAGTATGTCTAACATCTACAGTTGCATCTGTTTCGCCATGAAATGCCCAAATTGGCATAGTCAAAACTCCTGCATTCCATGCCATTCCGCCGCCGCATACTGGTGCGATTGCAGCAAACAAGTCAGGTCTTGCCATAGCAGTGTACCATGTGCCAAATCCGCCCATACTTAAGCCTGTTAAATATACTCTGTCTTCATCAACATCAAACTCTTTTTTTATCTGCTCAACAAACTTTATGATAGACTCTACTCTTGCTGCCCAGAAGCTATCCGCAGGGCACTGTGGCATAACAAAAATACAGTCTATTTCTTTATCGACAACAAACTTTGAAAAGCCGTGAACATCTACTCTGTCTAGCTCATCTTTGCCGTTTCCTCTTTCTCCTGCTCCGTGCAGCTGTATAATTACAGGCATTTTTTCAGTTTTCTTTGCAGGTGAATATTCCACAAAAGGAAATACCCATTTTTCTTCATTGTGTACAATACGATTCATAATTTTCACCCTCAATATCTTTATTTTTTATATAAATTGTTTTATATCGTAGCTTGGAATAGCCTCACTGTTTGATACTACATATCCGCTGATTTTCGTTGCAAGACTAAGCGCCTTCTTTATGTCACCAGAAGACAAATACTCAGCCAAAAATGATGCCGAAAAACTATCTCCTGCACCAACGGTTGAAACAACTTCAACCTTTTTAGCATCAATTTCATATGACTCATTGGCAGTGCAATCATAAACATAAGAGCCTTTATCACCTTTTGTGATTATTATAATTCTCACATTTTTAAACTCTTTGCTGATTATTTTTGCACAGTCATTGGGCTGCAAATTCTCTTTATTTAAAACTCCCATAACAACTGAAAGTTCTTCGTCACTTATTTTAAGTACTGTTGCATTATTGAAAGCAAACCTGATTACTTCTTCGCTATAGAAAGGCTTACGGATATTCATATCAACAAAAATATCTTTAAATTCATTTTCAGAAATAATCTGTTTTAATACCTTTCTGTTATTTTCATTTCTCAGTGACAACGTACCAAAGTATAAAACATCAAAAGGATTGCCTTTCATTTCAGGCTTTTTAATATAGTCATATGCGACATTATTTAAGAGGTTATAGGTGGGAATTCTGTTTTCATCAAGCCAAACAAGGCACTTGCCCGTTTCTTTTTCTGAATATGAAACAAATTCTGTATTAATTCCCATTTTTTCGATTTGCTCTATTGTTTTGTTCCCAAGTTCGTCTCTACCTACTGCTGTAATTATCCAAGACGTCCCGCCGCATTTTTTAAAGTGTGCTGCAAAGTTTAAAGGTGCACCGCCAATATACTCTTTATTTTCCTGTATATCCCACAAAACCTCCCCAAATGCAACCACGTTCATTTTATGTTTTCTCCTTTTAATAAATATCATTCGTAGTGTAACATATACGGTGGTTTTTGTCAAGATTTATCCGTCTGTCTATCCGTCAATCAATCCGTATTTTAACTTAATTCTATCAAGCTTTTCTATCATTGGCTTTGATATAAACCAAAGAAAAAATGCCGAAGAAACCGAATGTATAAGGTCAAATGGTATTCCCGCAACGTATGCCGAAATTATCATTTTTTTTGTAATATTATTTTGCCACATAATAACAGATGCAGGATTCATAATGCCGCCATAAATAATAAATGTCGCAATAAAACCAAAAACACAAAGCGATAACCTTGTTTTTTGAATAAGCCCTTTTTTAAAGAGAATACCTGCTAAAAATCCTATTATACCGAGTGCAAACATCTGCCAAATCGTCCACGGGCCTTGTCCAAAAAACATATTAGATACAAATGCCGTAACTGCACCCACTAAAAATCCCGTCTCTGCGCCAAAGCATACACCTGAGATGATTATAAGCGCAACTACAGGTTTGAATTGCTGCAGACTGAAAAATACTGTTCTTGAGCAAACTGTAATCGCGCAAAGGACACTGATTAAAATCAGTTCTCGTGCTTTTGGTTTTCTGCTCTCAAACACCATACAAAATGGTATGATTGTTTCTATTATTATCAGAAAGCTTATAAGATAATATTTTCGTTCACCAAAAAAACGCATACCCAGATATATCGTAAGTGGAATTGCAATAAGAATAAGAAATGCCATAGTAACAGTTCTTTTTGCCAGTTTTTTGTTTGGTTTTGGCTCTTTACTTTCTTTTTTTTCTTTAGCTTCTTCTTTTTTTATAATCTCTTTATTTTCTATATTATAAGTCTTTTTTTCTTTTATAGTAATATTTCCTCCGCAAGCCTTTATTATATCGCCAGAAAGCACTGCTTTTGGAAGATACGTCCTTGCCATACGGTTTGCAGCTGTCGTATAGAAATTTTTTCCTGCAAAAAACTCTCTCGGTTTATCAATTGATGTAATATTTCCGTCAAAAAGCATTGCACATCTGTCAGCATATTCTGCACAGAATTCAACATCGTGAGAGACTATAATAATAGTTACACCTTTTGATTTCAAGCTATTGAGTATATATGCAAAGGTCTTCTTAAAATGTGCATCAAGTCCTTTTGTTGGCTCGTCTAAAAGCAGGATTTCAGGCGATTTAAGGAGTACTTTTGCAAGTGCTGCACGTTGCTGTTCACCCCCTGACAAGTCATAGGGATGACTTTTCTGCAAATCATCAAGTTGGCAAAGTGAAGAGACTTTTTTAATTTGCATTTCCTTTTCTTCATCTGATATTTTTTTATCTTCCAGCATTTCCAAAAGGTCAAGATGAACAGTCTTTTTTAAAAACATACTTTGTGGATTCTGTGGAAGAACTCCCAATACTCCGTCATAGAGATTTTTAATCTTTTCTATTTTTTCTCCTTTTATGAAAACGTCTCCCCTATAAGCCTTATTTAGTCCGCTTATAAGCGAAAGAGCCGTGGTTTTTCCCGAACCATTACCGCCAACAACGGCAAAAATCTCACCTTTGTTAATTTTAACATTTAATCCTTTTATAACGTCAGGCAAGTCTTTTTCGTATCTGAACCATACATCCTTTAACTCCACCTGAGTTTCTTCCAAAACACTTTCCTGCTTGTCTGTTGGTATTAAATCATCACGAAGAGTTGTATTTCGGGAAAACTGTCTGAGCCAATCTCTTCCCTCCCGAACTGTTAAAGGACACTCAAGATTATTCTCTACTGCATTATAAACACGCACAGGTGTCGGAAGAGCTGACTCCATATCGTGATTTAATCTTTTTAAAATTGTGCCGATATTTTTTGGAGTGTCGTCTGCGATGATTTTTCCGCTATCCATAACCAATACTCTATCTGACATCTCAAAGGCTTCTTCCAGACGATGCTCTGATAAAATCACAGTTGTGCCAAGTTCACGGTTTATCTTTTCAAGAGTTTTCAAAAAATTACTTGCACAAATCGGGTCAAGCTGACTTGTAGGCTCGTCCAAAATGAGAACAGATGGCTGCATTACCATAACAGAGGCAAGATTTAAAATTTGTTTTTGACCACCTGATAACTCATTTGTTTTTTTATAAAACCAGTTTTCAATTCCAAAAAATGATGCCATTTCGGCTACTTTTGCCCTGATTTCAGAGGTAGAAATACCAAGACTCTCTAAACCAAATGCAAGCTCGTGCCACACTTTATCGGTTACAATCTGGTTGTCAGGACTTTGCATTACAAATCCTATTTTTGATGCTTGTTCTTTCGTGTTTATGTCGGTTAATTTTCTGCTCTCAAAGTATATATCTCCACATATATCCCCAAAAGGAGCTAGAGAAGATTTCAAAAGACGTAAAAGTGTTGTCTTGCCGCAGCCGGATTTTCCGCATAGCGTTATAAACTCGCCCTGATTTACCGTGACATTTATTCTGTCTAGTGATTTATATTCTCTTTCAGGATATGTAAAGCTTAGATTTTCAATTTTATAGCTTTCCATCTTCTCACCTCCCAAAATTCAATAATTACAGGACACAAACAAAGCGCCAGGTATGATAAAAAACAGCTTGTACTCAAAAAAGACAGTTCTTGCGATTTAACATAAGGAAAATAACTGAAATCAATTGCGCCCATCAAGCTTACTGCAAAGGTGTATATACCAAGTATTACAATATACAAAAGTGCTTTTTTATCTCTTTTTTCAAAGTTATAAATTGAAAATGCAGTTCTGCCTGCTAAGCCATATCCGCGTGATTTCATACTGTCCGCAGTTTCTATTGCGTTTTCTAAAGCCCATGTTATCATAATTGACAACACTTTAATTCCGCACTTTGCACGTTTTAATATATTGCCGTTTGATAAATCGCATCCCATACACTTTTGTGAATTTATAACCACTTTTAGCTGCGTTATAAACTTGGGTACAAAACGAAGTGTCATTGAAAATATAAGCGAAAGTGATGGTATTATTTTTCCAAACAGATAGATAAACTTATCACTTGTCATCACCTCATTATAACAGGAAAAATGACATATTACAGCTGCTATCATCACCGATGCCGAAATACCGTATAATACAGATTCTAACGTTAGTGGATTTCCGTTTGGAAAATATGCAAGTATTGTACTTCCCTGATGATTAAATAAAGGGTTGATAATCGCCATTAAAATGAGCATAGGCAGCATATATATTAAATTAGTTTTTATTGCTTTTCTTCCTTTTAGTATCACAGAATATGCAAATCCGCATACAAGTGATATTAAAAGACATAGTGGATGCATAAAAAATACACTAAAGCCAATTACGAACACAAAGTAAACAAAATTTACAATCGGATGATATGCTTTAAATTCATTCAATTTGCTGCCCTCCTTTTTCATAGATTATGATTTGATAAAAAACCATATGCAACGATTATATCACATAATAAAATCTTATTCAATAATTTTATACAATACAATATTTCGCGATATAAAAAAGAGTGTCTAAAACCATAAAACGTTTTAAACACTCCATTTTTATTTTTAATTAAAGTTCTTTTTCGCTTTGTGCCTGTATTTCTTCATATTTAGATAACATAGGTGCTATATCTTTATGTTTTAAAACTCTGTCTATGTAGTTCCTTGTAATCTTAAATACTAAACCTGAAAGTGCAATAACACCAATAAGGTTAGGAATCATCATAAGTCCGTTGAAGGTATCTGAAATATCCCATGCAAGTGATGATGTTAAAAGCGCTCCTGAAAGTATTGTCGCAAGATGTATTACCTTATATACTGCAACTGATTTTTCACCAAAGAGATATTCCCATGCTTTTGTACCGTAATGATTCCATCCAAGAACAGTAGTGAAGGCAAAGAGTAAAATAGCAATGGCAATAAATCTTTCGCCCCAAACTCCAAAAAATCCCGAAAAAGCTTTTGCAACAAGTGTAGCATCTCCAGCACCGTCAAGTAAAAGAGCGCCCGAATTTAAGTCGATAAGACCTGATGTAAGAATTACCAAGGCTGTCATAGTACAAACAACAAATGTATCTGCAAACACTTCAAATATGCCCCATAATCCCTGGTGAACAGGCTCGACAACGTTTGAGTTTGAGTGTACCATGACTGACGAGCCAAGACCTGCTTCATTTGAGAATACGCCTCTTTTACAGCCTTGTGTTACGATGTCTTTAACCACAATACCGCCTACACCGCCAAGTGCTGCAGGAACAGTAAATGCATATTTAAATATTGAACTAAATGCTGCACCTATTTGTGTATAGTTTGCAATGATTAGTATAAGACTGCCGCTAACAAATAATACAACCATCAGGGGAACAATCTTTTCTGCAAAGTTTGCAATTCTCTTTAATCCGCCAAGTATAATTAATGCTGCTAAAATCAAAAGAACAAGACCAATTATCAAGTGATATAATGAAACACTGTCATATAATAATATTTTAGAAAGTGCAGGAATCTCAAAAGCAGAAACCATATTTACAACAATTTTGTTTGTCTGTCCCATAGCACCAATACCAAATGATGCAAGAATGCAGAAAATCGAGAATAAAATTGCGAGTATTCTGCCTATATGCCTACAGCCTTTATATTTTCCAAGGCCTTCCTGCAAACAGTACATAGGACCGCCTGACCATTCATCATTTTTATTTTTTCTTCTATAATATATGCCAAGCACGTTTTCTGAATAATTAGTCATCATGCCAAAAAAAGCTGCAATCCACATCCAGAATACTGCGCCGGGGCCTCCGCCAACGATAGCTGCCGCAACACCTGCTATGTTACCTACCCCTATCGTTGCAGCAAGAGCTGTACAAAGTGCCTGAAACTGTGATATTGACTTACCTTTTACGTGTCCTGAAACGTCTTTTTTGAAAATACTTAAAAGTGTTTTGGAAAACCAGTGACTGATATGAGTAACCTGAAATACTCCTGTTATTATTGTCATCAGCACACCCGTTGCCAAAAGAAGATATAGGCCATTCCCCCAAATAAAGCCATTGACCACGTTGTTGATTTCTGTTAAACCTGCTAAAGTTTTTTCCATTTAATTCCTCTTTCCGAGCGAATAAAGTATGAGCCGGATTTCCCGTTTGAACAATAATAAAAAATGCAAAGCTTTTATACAAAAACTCCGCATATCAAACAAAGCCATTTATGGCCTTTTGCTCCGTCCTTTTGCCTGAGAGATTAACTCAAAAGAGTTTTACACCTTCGGCATCCTTTGATTCTTTATAGAATCGGACTTCTCCGGAGTGCTATCTGTGTGCAGTCATTACCATATGGCACCTGAGAGCGTTACTCCTTCGGCAGACTTTCGTCTTCTCCTGCATACTTCACTTAGCTCTATATTTAATTTATACATAATAATATAATACTTTTCTTTTAATATGTCAACCTTTTTTTCAAAAAAACTGCTTTATATACATAATTCTACATATTAAGACTTATTCTTTTATGAGGTCATCACAGATTTTTCTTATATTTTCGTATATAAATTCAGGCTTTTTGTCGCTTGCTTTTACATCAGCCATTGTACCCTCTCCGCTCAGCACAAAAATTGTACTGATTCCTGCGTTTACTCCGCAGGCAATATCAGTATACAGACGGTCACCGATTAAAACTGTTTCACAAGGTTCATAACCACTTGCCTTCATAGCAAGAAGCGCCATATCAGGCTGAGGTTTTCCTATAAATTTTGGTCTTCTTTTTGTCGCATTAAAAAGCATCTCTGAAACTGACCCGCAATCAGGAACATATCCATACCATGTGGGACACACCCAATCAGGATTTGTTGCGATATAATCTACACCACGACCTAACAAAATGCAGGCATCTTCAAGCTTTTTAAAAGTCAGTTCTGTATCAAACCCCATACAAAGACAGTCTATATCATTAGATAAGGTATCTGTTATGTTAAATCCTGTCTCACTTAACTGCTTTTTAAATGATTCTGTGCCAAAAGCATATATCTTTTTATAATTTTTATCTTTAAGATATAAAATTGTTGCATCTGTTGACGTTAAAAAATCGTCTTTTTGAGCCTTGATGCCAAGACTTGAAAGCTTTTCAATGTAGCTGTCTACACTTTTTGATGAGTTATTGGTCAGAAACATATATTTTCCACCAATTTTCTTTACATAATCAAGAAAATCAAGCGTTCCGTCAAAAAGGTCATTATCAATATAAATTGTGCCGTCCATATCAAGCAGGAACAGCTTTTTTTCTTTAATGGAATTCAAAATTTTACCCCCAAAATTTTTAACGTTTACACACATATGTTAAATATCTTTTTTACTATATCAAACCATTGTCTTCAAGATAACTTAAAAAAAGCTCCATGAAGGCTTCTGAGCCTTTTTGTGAAATATGGTCACAGTTACTAAAGTATTCCGGTGTATGTATAAATTCATCATACTCTTTGTCACAGAAATTAATATAATCAACACCTGTTTTTTCAACGATTCTTAAAACTGGTTCTATATAACTCACTTTTAACAACTCTTCATCAAAACCATTTGCATATTCATACCAATATGGTGTAAGCAAGAGGACAGGCTTTAGCCCTTTTTTTTGCATTTTTTCAATCCAGTTTACAAGCATCTCTTCATTAGTCTCTATATACTTTCCATAAATCTTCAAGTTGCCATTTTCTATTGTGAACACCCTTGTTTCACTATCTTTGGAGAGCTGTTTTGATTTTTTGTCTTGTTTTGTTCCCGTGTTATCGTCTGTATTTGAATCAACAGTCTTTGACATAATAGAATTTATCATATCATTTGATAAATCTCTTATAAGAGCATTGCCCTTTCCGTAAATTGGAATAAATCTTGCTGAAACATACTTTTCAAGTGTATAATCTTTTATATATTCCCGGGGAAGAATTTTGTAATATCTTGTTCCTGTCGGAGCTTCTGTGTCTGTGCAAAAAGAAAAATAAGAAAGAGGTATTGCCACAACTGCCCCATCACTAAAATTATTTTCATAGGTTTTATAAATTGCATAGTCGTGATAAAGATCCTGCATAGTAAGTGCAAAATTAAACCCGGTTTTTCCCTTCTTCTCGATTGTTTCATAATTAAAGCAATTCATTCCATATGAAGGACCAAAATTTGCATAATCTATAGCATCAGGAACTGATTTATATTTTTCAATACCACTATAAGTGCCTTCATAGGTTTCTCCATTCTTATACACAGCACTTGCGACAGTAAGAATGAATAAAGCTAAAATCCCTACAATGAGGAACTTTATAATAAATTTAATATTATTCTTCATCTTTCAACCTCATTTCCTAGAATCTTATATATATAAAATCAGCAACATTTGTTGAAGCGAATATAACTATAAATGCTATGAATAAAGAAAAGAAAATTATTTTTGTTACGGTCTTTTTATTGCCCATAAATTCGCATAGATCCTTTCTGTAGTCAAAAAGAATAAATACTACAAATGAAACTAAAGCTACAACAAATGATATTAAATTTGTTTTACTTCCAAATACCATCTTAACCTGTGCAATAACCGTCCCTATGTTAAATGTTTCAGAGACGTTAAACAACATACATTTTACATAGTTAAAGCCTTCATAAATAGAATTTGACTTGAAAAAAATCCACGCAATAGTAACTAAAATAAACGTTGTTACTATCTTTAAAAAATTATGCACCTTTTCATATCTGTCAATGTGTATAAGTTTATAGAATTTATGTCTGGTATTAATAGTAAGAGCACCAATGATTTGATATATGCCATGCAAAAATCCCCAGAAAATAAAGTTCCAGGAAGAACCATGCCATAAACCGCTTACCAGGAATACAATCACTAAATTTATGTATTTTCTTGCAGTTCCTTTTCTGTTACCACCCAAAGGTATATATAAATAATCACGGAACCATGATGAAAGTGAGATATGCCACTTTCTCCAAAATTCAGCAATACTTTTCGAAAAATATGGATGATTGAAGTTCTGCGCTGTTTCTATTCCCAAAACCTTAGTACATCCTATTGCAATATCTGAATAACCTGAAAAATCACAAAAAATCTGAATAGAATATATACATGCAATTCCACAAAGAACCATTGGCGAATATAACTCCGGTTCTGAAAACACTTTTGAAACTATACCTGAAAGATTATCGGCTACAACCATTTTCTTAAAAAAACCAATAAGCATCATGCACAAGCCGTTTTCAATCGTTCTGGGATTAAATTTGTGTTCCTTATTAAGCTGCGGAATAAGATTCGTACTTCTTTCAATAGGTCCAGAAGCAATTTGCGGAAAAAATGAAACATAAAGAAGATATTTCAAAAAATTCGTTTCTACAATTTTACCACGATAAGCATCAACAATATAACTTACTGCCTTAAAACTGAAAAAAGATACGCCTACCGGAAGAGCAAACTTTATGTTGCTTACCGAATAAGAAATCTTTGCCATATCGAGAAGTAGATAGATGTTTTGCATAAGAAAATCTGCATATTTTCCTAAAACTAAAAACATAAAGCTTAAAATAATTCCCATAGCAAGAACAATTTTTTGGGCTTTTTTCTTATCATTTTTCTCCTGACTTTTGTAAACATACAATCCTGCAAAATAAGAGATTGCGGTTACTAAAAGCAATATAATTATATGCAAAGGATTAAAACACAGATAAAAAGATATACTTGCAACAAGCATAATTCCCCATTTATATTTATGAGGAGTCGCGTAATAAATTATGAAAATCCCTACAAAGAAAAACAAAAAATTTAATGAGTTAAACAACATATTATTTTACCCCCAAAATTCTTTTTTGTCGATAGAAATTACCGAAGAACAAAACATTATTACTTCTTAAATTTCAGCTTGCATTTTTTATAAACTGCAATTCTTTTTCATTCTGAAATTAAAGTTTTTCTTTATTTACTGATTATCTCTTTCGTTACTTTTATAAATTCAGACATCGCTCTTGTGCAATACTTATTTCGTTTATGTACAATATATAGTATCCTTGAGCAGTGCTCTTTTCCCAGACTATAGAGCAAAACATTTGTCGAAAACTTACGATACTTAAAGAAAGTATCTGTAACAAAGCACAGACCCATACCTGAATCAGCAAGTGCATAGGAAATATTGAGCTGGTCCACAGTAAAAATGACGTTTGGAGTGATGTTATTATGATGAAAAAGATACATAGCACGTTCGTACATATCGTTTCCGTTTTTTAACAGTATGAACTTTTCATCTTTAAATTTTTCTATCGACACAGACGGCATACTGTTTAAATCAACACTGCCATCATAAATATTGTCAGGATTTATCTGAAACTCCTTTAAATCGTCGTTAATTTTGTTATCTTTTGGAACGCAAAGTAAAATCCTCTCATCAACAAGCGGATATTTCTCATATTCATCCATAGTTTCATCGAAGCTGTCTATGAAAAGGTCGACCTGCTCGTTTTTAATCATATCTTTTAAATTGTTTGAATTTGCTTCCATTAGTGTAACATCAATTTTAGGATGCAGTGATGTAAAATGATTTATTATTTTAGGCAGAACATACGATGAAAGGTGGTTTGAGCCGCCCACGGTAACTTTTCCTGACTCAATGTTATATATATCATTAATTCTGTTTTTAAACTCATTTTCAGCCTTTATTATCTTCTCAGTCGCAGCTATATACTCTTCTCCAATTTCTGTAAGTTTGATGCCGCTTCCTGCACGCTCAAAAAGCTCCGCTCCCACTTTTTTTTCAATATTTTTTATAGCAGCACTCAAAGATGGTTGCGAAATAAGCAATTTCTCAGCCGCTTTTGTAAAGCTTTTTTCCTTATACACCTGATATACGTACTCATATTTACTAAACATTCTGCACCTCATAGCTTTTCTCTATGATTTTTATCATTAAAAAAGTATTTAACTATATCATAACACTTGTTTATAATAAAATCAATACGTCTAAATAAGATTTTTTTGATGCTTAAAAAACTTTACGATGACTAACCGATTCAAAGCAATTGAATATTTCTCGCCATAAAATTGTTTCAAGCGCATCTTGTGGATTTTTCATCAAATCTCTCATTGATTCAAGATAGAGCTTATCACAATCATCATCAATATCATTAAGATTGATAATAAGAGGCTGAATTTTTTTAGACTTTTTAAGTTTTCAAATTCTTCCATAATCTCGCAGAGATGTTCGCAAGCTCTTACAATACATTTTGCAAATTCTATTGCAGTAGTATTGATTGTCTTGATATTGTTTATATATAGTTTCTGCAAAATATCTTCAATTTCGTCAGGCACATTATCAAGAGTATGACTTAACATATCTAAATCCTCACGGTCACCCAGTGTTACAGAAATTCCGACACCGCAAACAACTTTTATCCATTCAATACCATTCACGCCTTCAAAACTGTTGTGCAGCACAATTGCGCTACCTGTAAGACCTGCAATGAGCACATAGTTTTCACCTGTAGGAATACCGAACACCCAAGCAAGTAGCCCATAGCACAATAACAAAAAACAAGTACTAATAAAAATTTTATCTGGAAGAAAAAATCTTCATAAGGGTATATCCTCCCCATACAACAAATGTTACCACACAAAAACCACCAAGTGTCCAGAAAACATACGTCCAGCCAAAGTTATCCGCAATCGCTCCAAGTCCATATGAGCTGATTGTACTGCCAAGATAAGAAAATCCATTCAAAACTCCCGCAAACAAACCCGAATTAATCTTGCCTCTCATAAATAATGGAAATATACTTGTAATCAGACTGTTTAAGCTTGATGCTAAAAAATTTACAACAACTAACCCAATGAGCATAAAGGCTATCAATTCAATTTCTAAGCTTCCAATGATGCCTACTATGAGAACAGCCATAACTATAAAAACTACTGTACAATGATTTACATAATCAGGAACCTTGTTATGTACCTTTAGTGCAAAGGCATTACCAAACACGGCGAGCACTGGTAAAAACAGAGTTAATAAAATTGAAATCGAGTCACTTACAAAAAATTCTTCTTTAAGGATCGACGGAACCCATGTCGTTAATCCATCTTTGATTAAATTAACACCTATCGCACAAAAGCATAACACACCTATCGATACAAAAAGAAGTTTTCTTTCTCCTTTTTTCTGAGCTTCAGGTGCAGAAACATCAGTTTTAGTATCCCCTATGACCCCTTCTGCTTCTTTTTCCTTTTTTGAAATTGTCGTTGCTTTGTTATATAAAACCAGCCATATAAAAGCTACAACAATCACAGCAAAACCTGCAGTATAGAAAGAAAGCTTGAACTTACCAAATGCGGCAAATATTGAACTTAATCCGTATATAATCAGTGTTCCGATTGCCACAGTTGTTCCCATAATCACACTCGAAAATCCTAAAACCTTTTTGGGCATAACCTCTGAAAGTGCTCTTATAATCGTAGGCCAAAGTACCGACAAAACAAAACCGTTTAAAAGCCACAACCATTTTATTATTGAAAAATTAGAAGTAACAGCAATTATAAGATTTATAGTTGCCGATATAATCAAGCTAGCAAAAACCATCCATTTTATATTATATTTCCTGCAAAACAAACCATTAATGACCTGACCGATTCCATATGCAAAAAAGAAAAAGGTTGGAACAGCACCCGCCTGCGCTTTTGTTATACCATAAAAATCTATAATTTGTGTAATATTAGCTGAATAATTTACTTTCCCAAAATAAGATACCGTATATACAAGCCAGCCTAAAAATATAAAAATGAAAGCTTGACTTTTCTTGTTTTGGTTTTTGTTTAACGAAGTTTCCATATACTCATAACCCCAATCTTTTTTTCATATCAGCACAAGTATAACACTGTTCTATAAATAAATCAATGTTTTAGAAAAAAAACACCATTTCTTTTCTCTTTTACCTATAATATAGAAACAATAATCTTCTCAACAAAATTTCAATTTCTTTCTGGTGGTATTTAGACGAGATCCTTAAAAAACAATCCTGCGAATTGTTTTTTAAGCCTGAGAGTCACTGCAAACAGTTCGTGCTCTCTTGCTGCCTGAGTCCCTTTAACAATTGCAGCAACGAAAAAAAGAACCGACAAAGTTGATGCTTTTTTCATAGCTTTCACGTTCATAATAGATGCATTTATTTTAGTGATATTCCAACTTCGTTGGAGTGATATTTTTACTTTGTAAAAGTGATATTATATTTGCCATTTAACTGTGCGAAGCACAATATCATCCGGCATAAGCCGAATATAACTGCGTAGCAATATAACTTGCCAAAGGCAAATATAACCGAAAAAAGACTATTCCGAAGAATAGTCTTTTTTCATGGCTTTTGAATACATAATGGATGCAGCATGTTTTAGTTAAATTTTGCACTATCGTGCAAAGCGAAATTATTGCTTCACAATAGCTAAATAACTCCTTTGGAGTAGCTAAATTAAATTCGCCTTATAGCTGACGATAAGTCAATTTAGCTGCGAAATAATTTAGCGTGCAGAAAGCACATTTAGCTCGCCGTCAGGCGAATTTAGCTGAAAAAAAGACATTATTCATATGAATAATGTCTTTTTTCTGGAAGAGCCGAATGGTTTAGATGACAGTTGTGATTTGAGCTAAATTTTACAAACATCTATAAACATTTCTGTATCTGAACAAATGAAAACTACAGAAAGTTTATTTCCCTCAAACAAATAACATGTTGAACCACTATCCATTTTTTCTGT
>JAZROZ010000014.1:0-1631 GCA_045648985.1 Clostridia bacterium | reverse complement strand
AGGAACTTATAAACGAAGAATTTGCAAAATATTCATATCGTTATTTTGAATTAGGTTTTAAATGTGCTATGCAGTTAAGGAATATCGGAGAGGAGCAGATGAACCATGAATAATTTTGAATGTTCTGAACAGTCTGCTACCGTGCGCACGTCTGAAGCAGAAAACACTAACGAAAAAGACTTGGTATATTACGGCACAAAGGACGTAGCAAGGATGCTAAGGTGTTCTTTGCCTAAAGCACAGGAGATAATGAAAAGAAAAGATTTTCCTTCGCTTGAGATAGGTAGAAAGTTCCTTGTGGTTAAAGAAGCCTTTTTACAGTGGTCAATGCAAAAGCGAACAGATAAACCTTCAGGAAGGAGCTACTAAAGATGTATTATAACGTATGTAATATCTGCGGTGCAGCTCTGGACCCGGGCGAACGTTGCGACTGTGAAAGAGAGCAAGACGTGCATCAGGAAGAGGAAGGAGTGATAAAGACATGATGATAAATGAAATGTTTGTAAGCTCAGATATGTTTTTAAGTCTTCCTACATCCGCCCAAGTGTTATATTTCCATTTGGCAGTACGCGCAAACAGTGAAGGTTATCTTCTTAATCCTCTTGCACTCTGCAGAATGGTAGGTGCTTCTGAAGAAGATTATAAACTGTTGCTTGAGCACGAAGTAATAGAAGAGCCAGAAGGCTTTTACGGAATAGATATAAAGGTGTGACATGTTGAATTATATAGCTGAGATAAATGCGTTTTATGATGAAATTTCTGTTGAGCCGTTATCAAGCGGACAACAAGCATTATGGCATGCGCTTATGCATCTGAATAATAAGTTAGCCTGGCGAGAATGGTTTACAGTAGCAAATAAGACTTTAGAACTTTATACGTGCCTTGATAGAAAAACTATATTAAGAGCACGTGAAAAGCTGATAGAAAGAGGTTTTATTGATGTAAAATTAAATGGAAAAAAGGCCACTTCATACAAGATTATATCTCGAAGAGAACGGGGCAAAATGCCCCAAGTTACGCCCCAAGTTACGCCCCAAGATGCGCCCCAAGATGCGCCCATATTAAATAAACTAAACGAAACTAAACTAAATAATAATACTACTACAATAGCAAAAGGCGAAAAAGCGGAAGTATTTGCTCCTTCTTTTGAAGATGTAAAAGCCTATTGTGATAGTGAAAATATAAGCATAGATGTAAGTGCCTTTTATGACTATAATTCAATGCGAGGTTGGCAGATTGAGGATTGGAAGGCTGCAGTCAGAACGTGGAAAAGAAAAGAGTCTCAGTCAGTTAGTAAAATTCAAAAGAAACATCAAGAGTCTGAAGGTAAAAAGAGTAAATATGATTTTGATGCTCTTCAGAAAAAAGCTTTTGCTAATATTAATCATCAAGCAAAGAGTGAGGTGGTTAATGTGGAGTAGTTTAACGTGTCCGGGAGTTTATTAAATAAAACAATACATAAAAGGAGAAAGAAATGATAATCAATCATAGTGAAACAAAAAATATTATAGTTAAAGCTTTAGAAAAATGTCAGGGAATTATAGCTGAGTCTCTTAAATTCTTTGAGGATAGTGAGAAGATAAGAGCTGATAAAGATTTAGTTCCTGATGCAAAGGACAGAAGAATCTTAG
>JAZROZ010000013.1:0-21112 GCA_045648985.1 Clostridia bacterium | reverse complement strand
GGCAGGTATGCCGCCTAAAGTCCTTCAGGAGATAATGGGACATACTGATATAAGAGTTACTATGAACACATATTTTTCTGCTACTGCTGACTACATGAAGGAA
This sequence comes from Clostridia bacterium, assembly GCA_045648985.1. Classification (GTDB taxonomy): domain Bacteria; phylum Bacillota; class Clostridia; order UBA1381; family UBA9506; genus SIG437. The sequence goes on along the minus strand of JAZROZ010000013.1, from coordinate 21,009 downwards.
AACATCATAAAAATTGATAGTATGCTTAAAAATGAAGGCTTATCTATAGGAAAACCTGCAGAGTTTTACAATTCAAAAATAGGCTGATTTTTGGCAATATATTAAGTTTGCCAACATAAAGGCAACAACAAGAGATTAAAAGCCTTATTTTACAATGGTTTTTGTATATATATTTCTCTCAGCGGCACCAAAAAAATCCTCATTCAAAAGAATGAGGATTTTTTACTTTTTAATCCTTCTAATTCTGCTTTTTCACTATCTTATAATCATCGCTGAATCTATAATATCCGCAATCTTTTGGAGTCTGTGAATAGAACGAAGAAACCTCATCTTCGTCTAAATTTATACCGCAAGAATAGCAATCCATTTCTTCATCATAGTCGTAATATGCACAAGTTTCGCATTGTGAAATTCTTTTCGACATTTTCTTCCCCTCTTTTATCAAAATACCTGTTTTGCAATATCTACTGCGCCTTTAGCATCTTTAGCATAAAAGTCAGCGCCAATTTTTTTGGCATATTCTTCGGTCAGCACAGCACCACCGACCATAATTTTACATAAATGCTTTTCTCTTAAAAGTCTGATTGTTTCCTCCATAGATGAAAGCGTTGTTGTCATTAGTGCAGAAAGTCCTATAAGCTTAACGTCCTTTTCTATCGCAGTTTTAACTATCACGCCAGGGTCAACATCACGACCTAAGTCGATTATGTCATAGCCATAATTTTCTAAGAGCACCTTAACAATATTTTTACCAATATCGTGAATGTCTCCCTTTACCGTAGCAATAATAATTGTGCCTTTTGAAACGGTTTTCTCTCCGCTTTTTACTATATGCGCCTTTATCACATCAAAAGCACGGTTAGCTGCATTTGCTGAAAGAATCAGTTGTGGCAAAAATATTTTGTTCTTTTCAAAATCTGCACCCACCTCATCTAAAGCAGGTATCAAATATTCGTTCACAACAGACATTGCATCTTTTGTTTTTAAGATTTCTTCCGTCAAAACCGCACTTTTTTCTGCCAATCCCGATTTGACCGCATATTTTAAATCCTGCTCATTTTCTGTTTTCTTAATCTCCTGATTATGCGTAGCTATCGGTGCTGATATAGCTTTTGCATCTGCATACGCTCTTACATAATCTTCTGAGTTTTTATCAATCGCTTTTAAAACTCTGTATGCCCTCACCGCACCCATCATGGCCGCAGCATTCGGATTGATGATAGGCAGGTCTAATCCTGCGCCGAGTGCCATTGTTAAAAATGTACTGTTTACAAGCTCACGGCACGGAAGTCCAAACGATATGTTTGAAACACCTAAAACTGTTTTTAGTCCGAGTTTTTCTTTTACCATAGAGAGCGCTTTAAGTGTTACATCCGCCGCTGTCTGTTCTGCAGAAACAGTAAGTGTAAGACAATCTACATATACATCTTCTTTTTTTATACCAAGCTTTAGTGCTCTGTTTAAAATACGCTCTGCAATCGCGACTCTTTCTTCAGCCGTTTTTGGAATTCCGTTTTCATCTAATGTAAGGCATACAACTGATGCACCATATTTTTTAACAATTGGTAAAATCTCTGCCATAGATTTTTCTTCGCCGTTAACAGAATTTACTATGGCTTTGCCCGGATATATTCTAAGAGCTGCTTCTATTACGTCAGGTTTGGTTGAATCTATCTGCAACGGAAGATTAGTAACCCCCAAAAGCGCAGTTACAATTTTTATCATCATTTCCTTTTCGTCAATTTCAGGAAGTCCCACATTAACGTCTAAAATTTCTGCGCCGGCATTTTCTTGCTCTATTGCCTGATTTAAAATATATCCAACATCTCCATCAATCAGAGCCTCTTTAAATCTTTTCTTTCCTGTCGGGTTTATGCGCTCACCGATAACACGCGGACCATCAATTTTAACAGTTTTTGCCGCACTGCAAATGTAAGTGCCGCCAAAAGCTCTGTTCTTATTTATAATCTCCGCTTCTTGTAGAGCCGCCTTTGTCTTTTTAATATATTTAGGTGTTGTGCCGCAGCAGCCACCAAAGAATTTCACGCCAATCTTAGCATATTCTTTCATCACGTCGGCAAATTCGTCTTCCGTTATGTCGTATGCATTACTGCTCGGGTCAGGAAGTCCTGCGTTTGGCTTTATGATTAAAGGTAGTGTTGTATAATGCGAAAGCTCTGCTATAGCATCCAAAAGCTGACGAGGTCCGAGTGAGCAATTAATTCCAATTGCATCGGCACCTAATCCCTCTGCTACTATCGCAAAAGACGAAATACTAACACCTGCAAAAGTTCGCAAATTTTCTTCAAAAGTCATTGTGCATAAAACAGGCTTCCTACTATTTTCCTTGGCAGCTAAAAGTGCCGCACGAAGCTCTGATAAATCAGTCATTGTTTCAATCACAATAACATCAGCATCGCATCCTGCTACTATCTGCTCTTTATAAACATCATAAGCATCATCAAAATAAAGCTCTCCGGAAGGTGACATAAGCTTTCCTGTAGGGCCTAAATCCAAAGCCACAAAAGCATCTTTTCCACGGCAAGCCTCTTTTGCATTTTTTATGGCTCCAGATACCACTTCTTCTACAGTATAGCCTGAACCTGAAAGCTTAAATCTGTTTGCCCCAAACGTATTTGCATATACAATCTTAGCACCCGCATCTATATATTCTTTATGGATATTAACAATGGCTTCAGGGTTTGTAATCCCTAAAAGTTCAGGAAGCTCTCCTACGGCTAAGCCACTCTTTTGCAGCATTGTACCCATTGCACCGTCGAGCATTATGAAATTGTTTTTTAGAAGCTTCTTAAAATCCAATTTTGTCACTTCCTATTTTTCTATTCCTTTTGATTTTCTTTGTAAATACAAAGCGCCGACTAGCATTATAATAGGGAAAATCATCCCTGCAAAAATACCAATTTTAAGCGCAGATACTTCACCTAAAGAAATAACAAGCTCTGAAACTGCACCTACAACCCATGGACCAAGCGAACAACCGATATCTCCTGAAAGTGCAAGAAGTGCAAAAAGAGCTGCACCACCCGATTTGAAGATACCTGCAGCATAGCTTATCATACCGGGCCACATTATACTCACAGAAAAACCACACAAAGCAAAACCTATAAACGAAATTACTGAGCTTGATGTAGTGCAACACATAATGTAGGATATAATACAAAGCACACTGCAAAATAGCTCTGCTTTAATTAAGTTAATTTTCTGTCCGTATATTCCATATAAAAGACGCCCTACGCCCATCGTGACTGCAAAAAAGCAAGGGCCTAAAATATCACCTAATGTTTTTGAAATACCAAGTGCTTTTTCACTGAAAAGTGAAGCCCACTGTGAAATGCATAATTCCGATGCCCCTGAACAAAGCATCAAAATAAGTATTACAAGAAAGATCTTAGAACTGAAAAGCTCCTTTAGAGGTGTTCTTTCTTTAGCAGAAGGTGGTGGAATGATTGGCACCTTTAAAAATGCAACTGTATTATATGCAGGTAGTATCGCCCAGAGAATCGGCAGAAGCATCCACCTTGACTGCCCTATAATATGTAAAAGTGATGTTGTAATCAAAATAACAGCCACAACTCCCCAACAATAAAAGGAGTGCAGAATACTCATAGCCTGCTCTTTTTCATCACCGGGAACAGATTCGACAATCGGACTTGTTACAACTTCTATAAATCCACCGCCTATTGAAAAAATCACAGTTGATATAAAAAGCGATGGGATTATAGGGCAAACCATTGGTAGTATCCCTAAAAGAACAAGCCCTACCGTTGCAAAGCTATGTGCTAAAACAGCCGCAACTCTGTATCCGATTTTTTCTACAAATTTTATTGACACAGCATCAATAGATAGCTGTGTCACAAAATTTAAAAGTACCAAGTTCCCAAGCATAACAAAGGACACGCCATAGCTGTTTTGAAAAATTATAAAAAACAGCGGCATAAGATTAACGATAATCCCTTGTGTTATACCTGCTCTATAGCAGGCAAAAATTGTTTTTTTGTAATTTGGCGTTTTCATTTGGTAGTCCTCTAAGAGTTAAAAATTATTCCTGTTCTGACGCCTTAACATCTCACGTCTTTTTCTTCTTTTTCTCAAATTATATGAACGTACTATAAGTAAAAGTATTACTATAGTAAAGAACGGCACCATTACCCACGCACTGAAAAGAATATCAAAAAATGTACCGAAAATCATTTTTGAAAAACTTCTCTTCACAGGCTCCATTGCAACAAGGTCAATTGCCCCAAGTGATTCTCCCTCATATTGATATTCTATTGATCCTAAAACATCACCCACCTTTACGGGAGCCTTTATTTTTTCTGACAGACTGATATTTGTTACAAGGTCGTTTGTGTTAAAGCCTGCAGGAAGCAGTCTTTCTAAAACCGATGACGTTGTTAAAACTGCATGCTTGCCGCCTTTTGCCCATTTGACAGGTGCAGTTGCCAAAATATCATTAATGTTTGAGATAGTTTTCATATCATAATTTTCAAAAGCATAGTCAAAGAGTGCTATTGTATCTTTAAATGAATGGTTGTCATTTTCATCAATAGCCGATTTCATAGTTACGCAAATATATGTTTCACCGTCTTGCTCTGCAAACGAAGCAAGACAGTATCCTGCATCATCAGTATGCCCTGTTTTTATTCCCCTTGCAGCATCATAAAGGTATTTTCTTCCTTTCATGGGGTTGATGAGCATATTGTTGCTTGAAAGATATCTTATCTCTTTGTATTTTTCGGTAGGTGGAATTTCGTATGTAGGAACTGAAACAATTGCTGCAAATTTTTCATTTTTCATAGCATATGAGCTGAGCGTAGCCAAATCCCTTGCAGACATATAATGCTCCTGATTATGATAACCATGAGGATTTACAAAATGAGTATTTTTCATACCAAGATCACTTGCTTTTTGATTCATAAGTGCAACGAAATCTGTGATACTTTGCGAAACACCTTCGGCTAAGACATTTGCGGCATCGTTTGCAGAATGAACTAAAAGCCCATATAATAGCTGCTCAACAGTAAGCTGCTCTCCGTTTAAAATGCCCATGTTGCTTCCGTCACGTTCAATGTTGATTGCTTCTTCTGTCGCTGTAAGCACAGTAGCATAATCAAGGTTTTCAATAGCTAAAATAGCTGTCATGATTTTTGTAGTACTTGCAGGGAACGTCTTTTCATCAGCGTTTTTTTCAAATAAAACCTTGCCGCTTTGAAAATCTAATAATATAGCAGCTTCTGATACAATTTCAGGCTTTGTCTCATCAGCAAATCCAATTACTGAAGGAAAAGTCATAAGACCTATGATAGTAAAAATAAGCATACATTTGACTATTTTTCTCATTATCCACCTCTAAAATATGTATTTTATAGAATAAATTTCGACATATGTCAATTATAGCATTTTATACAGTAGTTTGTCAAATAAATAAATGGGGATGTTAAGTTTCTTTTTATTTATAAACTCTGTTTAATTACACCATTTAACAAGCTTTTTATTCCAAATTCAATGCCATCTTTAGCGTCCTTTTTAGAAAGTCCCCTCTTTATTGCATCGGCACAGAAACCTCTTATAAAGCACCATACAGTATAGCTAAACATTTCAGCATCAATATCCCTTGCCTGATTTGTCTCTTTTCCTATTTTTATAATTTCTTTTATGTTTTCCATCCACCATCGTCTGTTTTCTTCCGTAGCAGAATCAAAATCAAACATATATTGACTGAACTGATATTTTAAATCATATGTCTTTTCAAGTATTTTTTTGCATACATCAATAACATATTCATAAATATTCGTTCTCACATCATACTCAGATGTCAGGCTCTCACGCATTTTTATAACCGTTCTTTTGTATATTATCTGCAAAACCTCATCAATATTATGAAAACGATTATAAAAAACCCTGTTGGTAACACTCATTTCCCTTAAAACTCTTCTGACTGTCACATTTTTAGCACCATGCTCCATAGCAAGCTTTTCGGTTATTAAAATAATCTGTTCTGAAACATCATCCCAAATTAACTTGTTTTCTTCTGCCACTTTATTTCACCACCATAATCAAAATAGAGCAAGAGCGCTTAAAAAGTTACTTTAAGCGCTCTTTTTGCTATTTAGTTTTATTTTTCAAAAATCAAATTATTTAAAGATAACAACAAGCTTAACTGTACCTGATTTTGAATAAAGTACAATCTTTGATGCATTTGGATCCTGATTGTTGTCGTCAAATCCCTCAACGTCACCAAGACCTGCTAATTCTATGGCATTTGGCTGCTCTGAAGCAACTTTAGCGCTATCAACGATAATGAATTTAGCACTGCTTGTATCAAATCTTTCTTCTGTACCGCTGAGTGTAGGCGGGTCACCTGCAGCAACAAATTCCGGTTTTAATTTAAGTGCGTTTTCTAATACTTTCGTTGCAGTACCTATAATATGTCTGTATTGTCTGCTTGCACCTGATCCGGAGCCTTCACCAAAATCACCATCTTTTGTGTTGTCGGCTGCAACCATACTAGCAAGAGATACAACAGACTTAAATTCATCAATCTCTCCTTCTGGTTCACCGTCAATTCTGATTATATCACCAATTGCAATGGTGCTTACATCGCCTACTGTCTCTTCGCCCTCATAGTATCTAACCGGGTCGGCACTATCGCTTGTTAAAACAACCAGACAAGTTCTTGTCTCGCCTGTGCTTTCATCATAGGAAGGCTCTATATCCTTAACAACTACAGGAGCAATATCTGTCCAGGATGTATCAGCAACCGTTCCAATTGTTCCGTAAGAGATGATATATGGAACGTCATCATCTGTAGTTTTATCAATAAGTTGTACTTTATATTTATGAGTGCCATTACCTTTTGAGAAATATGATGCTCCATATCCCTTAAACTTATTTAGGCTATCTTCTTTTCTTGCTTCAGGAACGAGTAAAACCTTTGCTTTCTTTATGTTTAATATGTTTTCAAGTGTCACCCCATCTGTTGTACATCTAGCGCCTGTTGATATATAAGTGCTATCAACATTTAATTTATTGGCTGCATCTGTATGGTTAACTGTTATAATTCTGTCAATCTTTCCTGCAGCATTTGTAGAATACTTAATAACCTGACAGAATTTTGTCTCGTCATCACCCGCATAAGCTGATGAACCGTTAAATGTAATAGCAGCACTTGTCAATGCGTTTTCGATTGTTGCTCTATCAGAGCTCTCCGTAAACTGCGCGTTGTCTATTTTAAATTTGGCAGCTAAAGAAATTTGACTCTTACCCGCAGCAGAAGAACCATCCATGTTTATAACCTTTACTGCGTATTCAGGAGTAGCCATTGAATTATTTGTGCTATCAAAATATATAAGGTAAGCATATGTATAAGTTTCATCTGATTTTAAATCAGCTTTTGCTATTTTGCCAAAGGCATCAATAAAGAACTTACCCGTCATACCAACTTCAATTGAAGCGCTTGTGTATCTGCTGAAGGCTTCTGAAAGCTTATATTCTGTATCCTTGCCTGAAACTCTTAAAGTAACAGTTCCTTGTGATGAATTATATGAAGAAACTGTTGCACTGCTTACAACCTTATTAGAAACTAAAGCCTCAATAACATTTCCGTTTAAGCTCCTTGCAAATGAAACAACATCACCATTGGCAATATTTTTAAACTCAGCACTTGCACCATTTCTCTTTATAGTAATAGATTTTGAGCTGTCTGTTTCGTTTAAAATCAAATCGGTAGTTCCTGTAACTGTATCTTCATCAGTTAACTTATATGTACTTGTTGCTTTTGATTTAACAATCATTGTTGTATATTCCTTGATAAATACAACATCAGCATCTAAATCGTTGTTAGAATCCAAGAATATAATCTGACCTGATTTTGAAGTATCAATGCAGGATGAAAGACTGCTGGATGTTGCAACACCATTATACATAATGTTTGCAGAAGAAGAAACTGAAACTGTTTCTGTATCTCCGAATGTGTAGTCCGTTGTATATTCAATCTCTGTATTTGTAATGCTACCCGGTATAATGTCGGCAAAGTCAACCTCTGTAATGATGTTTTTGTTAGCCTGAAGAACCAGATTTGTAAGGATAGGTGTTGGTAATTCGTCCTCTGCACTATAATAGACAGTTACTCTTCTTCCCAAAAAGTCAGAAAGTGTATTCTTAACAGCACCCAGCTCCATAGCTGAGAAAGTATAATGCTGACCATCAGAAGCTAAAAGCTGAATCTGATCTTTTGAGCAAGGGCTCTGAGTATTTGCATAGATTGTTGAGCCATAAACTGAAACAACCTGACCGTTTAAAGATTCAGTCTTAATCTGCTGATCTTTAAGAGACTCGCCTTTTTCGCCTGTCGATGTAACCTGATCAGCCTCCAACATATTATTAACAAGGTTTGCAATTGTTGCACGGTTTGCACCTGCTCCAACAACACCGTCTGAGCTTTTCAAAACACCAATGTTTGATGCAACAGTCATATGACCGTAAGGATATCCGCCGTTTTCCTCAGCTACTCTTGAATATCCAAGTGCACAAACAATCATCTTAACAGCCTGTTCGTATAAAACAGGGTTTTCAGGTGCAAATGTTCCATCACCCATACCATTGATGATGCCCATTGATGCAGCCATTTTTATATTACCTGCTGCCCAGTGGTTAGGGTCAACGTCTGTAAATCCTGTTTCAACAGCACCGCCGCCTGTTAAATCACCAACATTTAAAGCATAGCAGATGATTTTTGCAAACTGTGCTCTTGTAACACCTTCTTCAGGACGGAAAGAGCCATCCTCAAAGCCGTTAAGTATTCCATAAACTGAAAGGTCTGTGATTGCCTTATAATACTTATGTGTTGAAGGCACGTCACTGTATTCTGCAGCCGATGCCATTGGCACCATCATGCTAAGCAGCATAAATGCAGCAAGCAGAACAGAAAGAATTGTTTTCATCTTTTTCATTTGTTTTTCCTCCCAATATTTAAATAAATTTTTACCTTTTCTACAAGTCTTTTTTAAAGATAATAAGACTATGGTATTATATATGCTAACATTATATCACTAATATCCCGACTCGTCAATCACAAACATTTTACTTTTATGTTACAAATTGGATTGTATAAAAAAGTAGCTACAGCAAAATAAAATTATTCTGCCATAGCTGCTTTTTAGCTCAATAATACCTTATCAATATCCTCTTCATCTGCTATCGGCACACATGATATAATTGTTTCAAGTCTTGCGGCTAAATCTGAAAGTATTTTTTTCTGCACAGATAATTCTTCATACAGTTTTTTAATTTGCTCCGCCTGCTCTCTTATTGAAATACCCATCATATCTTCTCTTCCTTCCGATAGCACATGTTTTTTGCTGTTTGCTTTTTGGGGAGGATTTTTTAAAATATCATGCGTTCCGTAAAGTATAATATCATGTTCTCTCGGTGCACCATAATAATATTCGTATTTTCCCTCGCAGCATATTACGTAAAGCGTTGCATCGCCTGCGCTGCTTTTTGCATACCTGACAGGCTTTGACCATCTTCCGTTGTCGTCAAAATAAGATGTCATAACCGAGCCTGCTTCTATCCACACAATATACTTTTTTTGCCCGTAGTGCGATATTATCGGAACTACGCTTTTATCACAGTCAAGATAGACAGTAGCTTCTCCTGTTATATTCGTTTCCTCATCTGTTTCTGCATACATAAGACTGAAGATGTTTTCCGTTTTCTTTGTAAAAACAAACGACATATTATTTTCAGAAAGACTTTCTGCGAATTTAACAGTTATATCTTTTGAAGATGAAGCAGAAAACTCAGAATATGCTTTTTGTGACCATCTGTATTTCTTGTAACCACTTATGCCGTCCTCATTTGTATAAAAAACTGTAAAATCCGTTTCATCACAAAGTGCTATGCTAAAAGGAACGGCATCTTTTTTAATATAATCAACAATAAACGGACTGCTTCCTTCTATTAATGTGTGATGAACCAAAGCAAACCGCTCTTTGCTTTCTATGACATAAAGCAGATTTATATGCCCTGCCATGCTTATTATATTAAAATTCTTCACGTAGGGTTTAGCGCTGCGACTTTCAAGTACCGTTGTCTTTTTCCATGACACCCCGTCATACATAAGATATAAAACTGAGCCTTTTGCATCCTGACAGACTATGTGTATATACTTTTCTGTAGCATACACGCAAAAATCAGATTCTGCTCCTTTTAAAAGAACTCTGTAATCGTTGAACTTAAAGCCATCTTTTATTCTGTGACAAAGCCCCACATTCTGTTTTATAAAAAAATGTCGCCACAAGCCTTGAAATCCTACAATATATTCACGCACTTTAATCTCTCCTTTTTTACTATATATGTATTACTGAACGAGCTTTGTTATTTCTTTTTTCAATCTGTTTAAAATTCTTTTCTCCAGGCGCGAAATATACGATTGCGAAATGCCGAGCATATCGGCAACCTCTTTTTGTGTCTTTTCTTTTCCTGAGCTTAATCCAAATCTCAGCTTTATAATATTTTTCTCTCTGCCCGACAATTTTTCAACCGCTTCATAAAGAAGCTTTTTATCAACTTCATCTTCCAGTTCTTTTGCTATTTCATCCGAGTCTGTTCCCAAAACATCGGAAAGCAACAGCTCATTACCATCCCAGTCTGTGTTAAGCGGCTCATCAATGGATATTTCTGTTTTTGTATTGTGAGTTTTTCTCAAAAACATTAAAATCTCATTTTCAATACACCTTGAAGCATATGTCGCAAGCTTAATATTTTTATCTGTATCAAAAGTATTTACTGCCTTAATTAGTCCTATTGACCCTATCGAAATCAGGTCTTCTATATTTATTTGTGTGTTTTCAAATTTCCGCGCTACATAAACAACAAGTCTTAAATTATGTTCAATGAGCATCTTTTTAGCCTCAGGATTTTTTTCTTTCAAAAGCTCAAGCTGCTTTTGCTCCTCGGGAAAAGATAGCGGCTCAGGAAGCGTCTCGCTGCCGCCTATATAGAAAACAGTATTCTCTTCGCTAAAAGCATATTTTATTCTTATGTAGTTAAGCCCGATAAGCTTTATGAGCTCTTGAATTAAATCTGTCAAATCTGTCAATCCTTTCATCAAAATCCTTAGGAAGTATCCCGTCATAGTCTTTTCCAAAATCAATCTCGCTGATTCCTGCATATACGTCTGCTTCATTTTCATTTACTTTTACACACTCGGGAAAAAATGCCATCATTACGGAATGTCCCGATACACTTTTATACGGTATCGGAAAAAACAGCTGAGAATTTTCCTTAAAAAAATCTTCAAAACTTTTCTGTGTATCAAATAGCTTTCTTGCTTTTTCCCAACGTAATATCATCACGCTTTTGTTTGTTGCCACATCCTTTAAGCTGTTGCCGCTATCATAGAGAGCCTTAAACTGTATTTCTCTTTTGTTATAGCACACCTTAACATCATAAATAAAAGAAGCCTGATTTTTATATTTTTTAATTGCACTGGTAGAAAGACTCAGCACAATGTAACACAATATCGCAGAAAGCATAAGCTTATATATAGGAAAGTTTAGATAAACTGCTGTGCCTGAATAAACTGCACCAAAGTATGCTCCAAGCCCTGTATAATACAAAAGCGAAAAACCAATGCCTCCACAAAGTAATGAAACGGCAAAAAAAACAGAGCTTTGTTTTAAAAAGCTTGATAAAGAACGCGGAAAAAAGGCAATTTCAACCATAGCCACACAGACTAAAATTTTTAAAATAAGCTCTGCCAAAGGTCCTGCAGAGTAAAAAAACATTACTGTGCTAAATACGGCGCCAACTAAGGCAGCAAGAAAAAATTTTAAAAAGGACGGCTTTATTTTCATAAGTTTAGCACTGATATATAAAAGCAAAGAGTCCATAAACAAATCATTTAAAAATAAAACATCTACATATATTTTTATTTCCATTTTAAAGTAATGCCTTTCCTCTCCGATGTCTAGTCACAAACATAATTATACATTATACAAATCAAAAAAAATGTCGCTAACAGTTGTCGAAGTGACAAAAGTTAACGACATAATCTTTGCTTTTATTCCTTACATAAGCTCCGCTGCCCCAACGGTCATATCAGGCTCCTGAGCAAGAGCGGCTTCATATTGTTTTAAAATTGCTTTTTCCAAAGAATCGCGCATTTCGGGGATTATAGGATGTGCAATATCTTTATATTCCCCCTCAGGTGTTTTTCTGCTGGGCATTGCAATGAAAAGCTTTTCCCCGCCCGAAATCACCTTAATATCATGTACAACAAAAGAATTATCAAAGGTGACTGACACGACTGCCTTCATTTTTGATTCGATGTTAATTTTTCTGATTCTGATATCTGTAATATCCATATGTCTTCTCCCTGTTAAAAAATTATGATGTTATTATTTTGGTATTTTTTTTGAAAAATATACTATTTTTGAAAAAAAGTCTTTTAATTTCTTTTAATTTGAAATATAATACTATGTGAAGGAGTGAACTTATGAATACTTTTGACTTAAATACAATAAATCCGCAAAAACCAATTTTCTTTATAGGAATAGGCGGAATTAGTATGAGTGCTCTGGCGGTTATACTTAATTCTGACGGCTTCTGTGTTTACGGCTCTGATTTTAAAGAAAGCGAAGTAACCGAAGCTTTGAGAAAAAACGGAATAGATGTTTTTATAGGTCACGATGCAAAAAATATAGGCGATGTGTCTTTAGTTGTCTATACAGCTGCAATCAAGGAAGATAACCCCGAGCTCATAAAAGCCCGCTCGCTCGGCATTCCCGTGATTGAACGTGCAGTTTTGGTCGGCGCAATTATGAAGAGATATAAAAATTCTATTGCAGTTTCAGGAACTCACGGAAAAACAACAACAACTTCAATGATGACAGAAGTTTTGCTAAAGGCGGAGCTTGACCCAACAGTTTTAGTCGGTGGGATGCTCTCATCCATCGGCGGAAATCTTCGTGACGGCGGAAGAGATTATCTTGTGACGGAAGCTTGTGAGTATTGCAGAAGCTTTTTAAAATTCAATCCGACACTTTCGATTATCTTAAATGTTGAAGAAGACCATCTTGACTATTTCAAAGATATAAACGATATAATAGATTGCTTTTCAGATTTCACAGAGCTGCTCCCCGACAGCGGCGCGGTAATTGTAAACTACGATGATGAAAATGCAATCAAATCAGTGAAAAACACATCAAAAAAAGTAATAAGCTTTGGTATAGAAAACAAAGAAGCCGTTTTCCGCGCAGAAAACATAAAATATTCACATAAGGGCTTCGGCAGCTTCGATGTTTTATATTGCGGTCAGAAAATTATGGATGTATCGCTTTCTGTTCCCGGTGAGCATAACATAAAAAATGCTCTCTCCGTTATTGCCGCCTCCGATTTTTTGGGAATTTCACCTGATGCTGTCAGGGAAGGTCTTTCTTCATTTCACGGAACGGGCAGACGCTTTGAAAGAAAAGGCACGATAGGCGGTGCTATATTAATAGATGACTATGCACATCACCCGACAGAAATAAAAGCGACACTTTCTGCTGCTAAAAACTGCGGAAACGGAAGAGTTTTCTGCGTTTTCCAGCCACATACCTACACGCGTTCATATAAGCTAAAAGACGAATTTGCAAAAAGCTTTAAGGAGTGTCACGAAGTAATATTTGCAGATATCTATGCTGCAAGAGAAAAGGATACGGGGCTCATTTCCTCAAAAGCGCTGGCAGATAGCACAAATGAAGAAAGCGGCAACGCAAAATACTTAGAAAGCTTTGATGCAATTTGTGATTACATCTTAAAAGAAGCTAAAGACGGCGATGTTATCATCACTATGGGCGCAGGCGATATATATAAAGTGGGAGACAAACTTTTACAAAAAAAATAAGCATAGAATACACTATGCTAAAAAAATAAATCAGGAGCTTTGGTAGAATAAAACGTATCAAAAACAAGCAATTAGTGTTTATTACATTAAATACATTAATTTGTTCATTTTATTATAAGAGTTATGAGCTTATATATAAAATTCTACCAAAGCTCCATCTTTTGTTTTTCATTATTATCTTGTGATTTCAATTAGTCCGTAATCGCCATCCTTTCTTTTATATACAACGTTTGAGTCACCCGTCTGCGAATTTAAAAATACAAAGAACTGATGTCCAATCAAATTCATTTGAAGGATAGCCTCCTCAGGGCTCATGGGTTTTACTTCAAAACGTTTTGTTTTAACAATCTTAAATTCTACTTCTTCTGCTACATCTTCTTCATATGGGATTTCCTTTAAAGTAGCAGCTTCGAAGTATTCTTTTTTCAATTTCTTTTCAATTCTTGTTTTATGTTTTCTTAACTGTCTTTCTAATGTATCAACAGCTTTGTCAATCGAAACATACATATCATCTGTTGCTTCTTCGGCACGGAGTATCAAGCTGCCTGACTGAACCGTTGCTTCAATCGTCTGATATTCACGTTGAACGGACAAGGTAACGAAAGCCTCTGTTTCTTTGCGGAAATATCGGTCGAGCTTTGCAAACTTTTCCTCTACTCTGTTTTTTAGTGCATTTGTTAATTCAATCTGTTTTCCTGAAATCGTGATTTTCATTACTGTCCATCTCCTTTATGTAATTTTCTCTTTTTTAATATAAATTTACCTCCTTACTATATATATACCCACATTTTTTCATTTTCAAACACCATATATAAATATTTTTTTGTTTTTCTTCATATTATTTATTATCTAATGTTTCTAGGGGGATTTTATTTTGAAAAGATTTCTTTGTATTCTTTTTTCTTTTTTGATTCTATTGCCTTGCCAAAAAACTTCAGCACTTAGCGTATCTGCTAAATATGCTTGTGTTATAGACGCTTTGACAGGAAACGTGCTCTTTGAAAAAAATGCATATGAAAAACATTCAATGGCAAGTACAACTAAAATTATGACGGCGCTTGTCGCCTTGGAAAATTCAAACCTTTCTGATATTGTAACAGCAAGTAAAAATGCGGCAGGAACAGAAGGCTCAAGCATTTATTTAAAACCCGGTGAAGAAATAACAATGGAGGATTTGCTATATGGTCTGATGCTTGCCTCAGGCAATGACGCGGCAATAGCAATAGCGGAGCACATAGGCGGAACTGTGGAAAACTTTGCCGAGATGATGACAAAAAAAGCAAAAGAAATTGGTGCAAAAAACACATCCTTTAAAAACCCTAACGGACTGGATAGCGACGGACACTTCACAACGGCATATGACCTTGCTTTAATTACGCGCAAGGCACTGAAAAACGATACTTTTAAACAAATAGTATCTTCAAAAACAAAAACTATTTCAAATGGAACAGAAAACTATAAAAGGACTTTAACAAATCACAACAAACTCTTAAATCAGTACTCAGGCTGTATCGGTGTTAAAACAGGCTATACAAAAAAAACAGGCAGATGCTTAGTTTCTGCAGCAGAGCGAAATGGTTTTTCAGTAATTGCCGTAACCTTAAATGCACCTGATGACTGGAATGACCACAAAAATATGCTGGATTACGCTTTTAATACATACACACCAAAACCACTCATCATAAAAGATATGATTTTAAAAACAATCCCTGTTGAAAACGGCTCATCTCACCGCTTAGAGCTTTTAGCGGCAGAGGATTATTACATAACTTTAACATCTCAAAATGTATTATCTGACATAAAACTAAACTATAAAACTCCTTCTAAAATAAAAGCTCCCATCAAAAAAGGGGACCAAATCGGCTCTATTTCAATATATTATAAAAATGATTTTCTTGCTGAAATCAACCTCTTAGCAGGAATAGACATAGAATATGTAGAGCCACCCGAGCCAACATTTACAGAAATCCTGAAAAAAATAATAATGCGTATAGTCGGTATAACTATACGCATTTAATTTTTAATATTGTTCGACAAACCACTCGTTATGCGGGACAGACGGTTTAGATGCATACCTTATTTAGCAAATGCGATGCATACGGTTTAGATGCAAACCTTTTTGGTCTCAAATTCGTATCAGGTTAAGACAAAAGATTATTTACATACGATTACATACTCACCAATCGAATCAGTTTCATGGCTACTTATTTGTATATAAGGCATGTTATAATACCATTCTGGAGCAGGTATTGTGAATTCAAAGATTGCCACCGACTCAATAGTAAAATGATTTCCATTTTCATCTTCTATCAATTCACCTATTTTACAATTTACCGATTTATCAATATATATCATAAATAGTTCCCGTTTGCCTATACTTATAACTTCTGACGCAGCAACACGAGTATATTCTTTTCCATTTATTATTTTCTTAATATCATCTCTTGCTTTATATTCCTTATACAGTTTATCTGGATCTATATTTGATATCATTAGCACCACTCCTTTTCAACAAATTTCGACATATCGATATTGCGACACATAAGGTTTAGATGCAACTTATTTTATCGGCAGTTTATGTTAGATTAGGCACAAAAATTATGTAAGCCAAAAATCAAGTGCATCTTCACATGTGTCTTTATCACAATTATCATTTTCTATCCAAGCCACCTTAAACACAATTTCAGGATATGAGTAATCAAGTAATTTAAAATCAAATCCCTCTGCCGACTCACTTGCAGAAGAAACCATATATCTTACAAACCTAGATTCATCAAATATTGGTGGGTATTGAATGTAACCTTTATCTTTTCCTGTATAAAAGATTGCTTGTTCCAACTCTTCATCATCGTTAGGATTATAGGAGCCAATTCCAACACTCCAGTTTCCTATTGTTGAAACGACTGATTCTGTATGTTCATCTGAACCACCGAAAGAAAATGTTCCATTTGAAAACCCAATGTGGTAATAATGCCCTATTTTTAATTTATTTGTATCTATTACTAAATCGAAGTTTGTTTCTGTTTTTAATTCCCCAATGACTTGCTGACTATTGTCATAAATATGGTAAGGGACATCGAAAATGTTTTTTCTAACGGAAAAAGGTATGCTAACATCTCCATCAGTAACAAAGAAATATCCAACTGGTGTTTTTAATTCAGTAATATTTTCATAAATAAATTTCTGCATATTAACATCACCCTTTCAATATTTTTCGACATATTTACATTGCGACACATAAGGTTTAGATGCAACCGATTATAAGAAGAAGTTCATACCAAGTTACAACTAAGATTATATGTTGTTGTGTATAAAAAACAGTGTTTTTGTCTGCACATCAAAAAAGTAAACATCATAGTTCCAATACTTATGTTCTTGTTCCGTTTCATTATTTTCAATATAAAAATAATCTTCAATATCTATGATATTTCTTTGGAAATCGTACTTATCCTTATAATCAACATACTTAAGCCAACCCTCAAAATTATCAAAATAACTGTTTATTTCTATAACATCATCGGGTTTTACATTTTTAAAATAATGGCTGTTTTCCAGCTTATCCAAAACATCATCCTGCTTGAAATAATAGTACTTGCAGTAGTCTGTGTAATCCTGAAATCCATCACTGTAGTAGCATTCAGAACTATCATAATTTGATAGACTTTCAATAACTGTATTTTTATAGTTTGCCGGAGCATAATTTAAAGATAATAAGAACATAAACGCCACTAGACAATGGACTATGGGTAAAAATGTTTTTATTGAAATTTTCTTAGCTGTAGATGTCTTTATTAGTGCAAAAGTATAGGTAAGTAAATATGTGGCACCTACTATTACACCGAATAATGAAGCGAAAATTTCAAAAGCGGTAGACTCCTTCAAAGCGGTGGACAAAAACCACATAAAGGACAATAATGCACCCAAAATTGCTATAGGAATCGGAAATGCAAAAATAACAAATAAGATTATAATAAGAATTTTCTTTTTCATTTTCCCACTCCTTTTCGACATCATTCGACATTCTTTATATTGCGAGACATAAGGTTTAGATGCAACTTATTTTGGTGTCAAGTTCATATCAAGTTAGGATATAAAATTATCTAAATACATCTTTTATCAAATAACATGCTTGTTCATAATCTTTTTTATGAACATAAATCTTATATTCCGCCTGTGTAGAACCATATAAACCCATTATAGGATTTATAGTATATTCCACACCATTAGCTGCCAGAATATCTCTAATTTTTGATTGAATTGTTATGTCGTATGTAATTATCAGTTGCTTTCTGTTGAATATGGTAATCATTTGTTTTTCTCCTTTCAGTTTCGACAATATCCGACATATCCATATTGCGACACATAAGGTTTAGATGCAAACTTTTTTGGTGTCAATTTCGTGCAAAGTTAGAACTAATAAAGTTATTTTAAACCAAATGATTTAAGTGTAATCATCTCTTTTTCTCTAATGTATTCTTCGAGCCCACTCATATCATTTCTATCAAAACAGCCCTTATAAAACAACATCTTTTGCATAGGATACGGATTTGTATTACTCTTTTCTTCTATTATCGCTTTCTCTAAATTTGAATAAGCTAAATCAAAATTACGAGCCTGCAAACACCATTCCGTTATGTCAGAAAACGAATCAAACCTTTTCCATTCACATTTATCAAAATGCTTTTCACAAAAACTGTATTCTTCAAAAATGGGTAGCAAATATGTGTAAACTTCATCTACTAATTGTTTAGCAAAATCTTTGTACCTATCATATCTATTTTCCCATGCTGCAATTTGTTCTTCTTCTGTAACATCTGCACCCCAAGGAATAACATACAAAAATGTTTCCCTCTCCGGTTTAGTAAGTGCTGCAATTTCCTCTCCTTCAAAAGCGTAATTATCATACTCAACACCAGAAAGAAGCGGAAACATGCTATATCTAATTGTATAGTGTCCATTTGCATATATTTTAAAGCCCTGAACAACGCCATTAACATGCCTGTAAAAATTGAATTTTCTGGTTTTAAAACCCAGTTGCTTTAATGGTTCTTTTAATTCGTTTTTCACAAGTTTTTGTACTCCATCCATAACAGTTTCTCCTTTCTTCCTTTCGCCAAAATTCGACATATCCATATTGCGAGGCATAAGGTTTAGATGCAACCCTTTTAGTGACAAACTTATATTATGTTAGGACCAAAAATTATACCATACAACAGAGTCGATAGAAGACTAGTAGAGAGTTAAATTTCTCTCCTGTTATGTTCATTATTCTTAGTTTATTTTTTAAAGTTGCTTTTTATCTCTATAGCTTTTTTTGCACCATTTTTCAAAAGGTCATATGCTGTACATGCAAGAATTTTAGACGCTGATATATAAACTGCTTCTTTATCTACGATCTCAAACTCTTTACTGTGAAGTGCACCTGAAAATCCACCCATTGTAGGTTGAATTACAGGTATTATTTCACTAAGATCTCCCATATCTGTTGAACCTGTCATATTAACATTATGATAAATATTATCACTTTCGGTAAACATCAATGAATTTTCCTCAAATACTGCGGAAAGATTTTTATCCTGATGAAGGGGCTTATATCCCCGCATATTTTTAATGGTGCATTTTGCTCCGACCGCCATTGCTCCTGCATTTATTGCATTATCTACCTTTTTGCAGGCATCTTCAATAGCCTTGGAGTGTGCACCTCGCACGTATGTTTCTATAACAGCTTTTGACGGAATTACATTTACAATATCTCCACCATTGGTAATTATTGGATGTATTCTTATTCTATCCTCGTCTTTAAAAGTTTCGCGGTTTGCATTTATACCCATTAGACCAAGCATTGCAGCGTTTAATGCATTTACACCGTTAAATGGTTCGCTTCCATGGGCTGCCTTTCCCTCGTAAGTGATATGCTTAGCCTCAAAGCCAAGGCTTGAGCCGTTAATATACACATTGAATGATGGCGTAAGTGCGTGAGAATGGATCATCATTGCCATATCTATATCATCAAATGCACCTATATGTATAAGTTCCTGTTTGCCCGCCATATATGTAATTTTGCTGTCTTTTACAAGTTGTTCGCGGTATTCAAGCTCTGCAAATTCTTCTGCAGGAACAGCAAAAAAAGTTATCTTTCCGTCAATTTCATCTAAAACACCACTTTTCATAATGCCATAAGCCGCACCGATCATCGAAGCAATCTGCGCATTATGGCCACAAGCATGAGCCGCTCCTGTTTCCTTGTTTGCAAGCGGATGCTCAAAGCATTTTATTGCATCAAGTTCTCCGATTATGCAAACGTTAATACTTGCATCTTTCTTGCCTACTGTTCCCTTTACCCCCGTTATGGCGAGTTCTGATTCATAAGGGATTCCTAATTTATCAAACTCTTCCTTTACACGTTGACTGGTTTTAAACTCTTTATATCCGAACTCAGGATTGTTCAATATGTATTCTCCACAGGATATAATTGCATCTCTGTTTTCATCAATTGCTTTTAAAATTTTATCTTTCATAATTTTCCCCACCTCATAATATTTTTTCTTGTTAATTACTTAATTATCACTTCAAATTCGACATATCCATATTGCGACACATAAGGTTTAGATGCAACCAACTTTTGTCGATATGCAAACTAAAAGTTTGCTCGATATTTTACTTCGTAAATCGATATGTTTTCGCTTTGCTCAAACTCGATATGATATGAATTCTCGTTGCCGTAAGGCAACATATCGAGCGCGACAGCACATATCGAGTCATTTATGACATATCGAGAATTCGTCAGAATTCATATCGATGCATTGCTTTGCAATGCAATTGCGAAGCATAAGGTTTAGATGCAAATAGTTTCGCCTGATTTTACACTATATAACGTACCATCAACATCCAGCCATATTGTAAAAAGTGTGGGATTATAAATTCTATGACCATCAGCACTATATTTTAAACTTTTATAGGCTTCTACATAATCATAGATTTCTATGTTTGTTGCATACCATATTTCATCATTATTTGCAAGTTTTTTGCAAATGTCTTCCATATGATCCCAGTTGTCATTACGGTCGAATTCATAACTATGTCCCCATATATAC
>JAZROZ010000012.1:0-25132 GCA_045648985.1 Clostridia bacterium | reverse complement strand
AAGGTCATGTATAAACATTAAATATGTAATCTGCTCAATAACATCAAGCGGATTTACAAGTCCGCCTGATGCGAATATATCCCAAAGTGCATCTATTTTATTTTTAAGTTCACCTGTAATCATCTGTAAAACTCCTTATTTAGTTTTTATATATTATCTCACACGAGCCGTCCTATTTTACGGACAGTTAGTGAATTTTTCATTCAATCCCATCTATCGCATACAGCGGAAGGTTTATGAGACCAATCTCTTCGCTATAATCTGCCATAGAGGAGCGTATTGATATTTCGGGCGTAAATTTTTCTCTATATGTTTTAAGGCTCTTTGCTTTGAGATTGATTTCAGCTTTAACTTCAAGCGGTATGATATTATCACCATTATCGACTATAAAATCAACCTCACAAGTATTTCGGTCATTGGTATAATAATAAACTCCCAAGTCTTGATTTACTGCAAGCTGCTGCATAACATATTGTTCTGTTAATGCTCCCTTAAATTCAGTGAATAATTCATTTCCATTTAAGAGTGTGCGTTGGTTTAGTCCTTCCATTGCACCGAGCAAGCCTACATCGACTATGAATAATTTAAATGCTTTTAAGTCCTCGTATGCTTTAAGGGGGATATTGGGTGCATTAATTCTGCTGACTTTATGCACAAGTCCGCAATCTGAAAGCCACATAATTGCAGTTTCATATTCTTTAGCTCTTGCACCTTCACGAATAAGACCATATATGAATTTTTTATTTTCTTTTGCAAGCTGCGAAGGTATGCTGTTCCACAACATTCTTATTTTCGGCACAATTTCCTTTGGTGCGTGTTTTGAAAAGTCTTGTTCATAGGCAGTCAGTATTCTCTTTTGGATTTTTCTTGCCTCGTTGAAGTCTTTTTCATCAGCAAAGGATGCCACAACTTCAGGCATACCGCCAACATAGTAATACTGTTTTAAGGCATCGATATATGTCTGCTTAAAGCTTTTTATCATATCATAATCTTTTTTATCTAAAAGTTCTGCAAACCTTTCAAGACCGATTGCCATAAGAAATTCTTTGAATGACAGAGGATACAGTTTAAGAAAATCTACCTTGCCGACGGGGAATGATGTTCCTTCATGCAATGCAATTCCAAGAAGAGAACCGGCACACACGATATGATACTCAGGAGCATTTTCATAGAAATACTTAAGTGAAGATAATGCTTTGGGTACTTCCTGAACCTCATCAAATATAATGAGCGTATCAGCTGGGTTTATTTTATGCCCTGCATATAATTCAAGTCCCATAATTATCCGTTCTACATTCAAGTCTATGGAGAACAATTCTGCCATTTGTACATTGGAATCAAAATTTATATATACAGTTTTGTTATATGACTTTTTACCAAATTCCTTCATTATCCAGGTTTTACCTACCTGTCTTGCACCCTCGATAATAAGAGGCTTTCGGTTTTTGCTGTTTTTCCATTTATCAAGATTTTCTATTGCATAACGATACATAGAGCATCCTCCAAATTCTTATTATGGTGTTATTATATCACATATTTTCATAAAATGCAACGAATATTATAAATTTTATCACATTTTTTGCAGGGAATATTTGTTGCTGCATTACACTTTTGTCATTTTAATAAAAATAGCATATGCAGAAGAAATACAATTCTTTCACATATGCTATGTAACCATTAGGATCTAGTGTCAATGACGTGGGGGTTCAAGTCCCTTCAGCCGCACCACCAAAAAAAAGAGCTTACGAGATTTACATCTTGCAAGCTCTTTTCTTTTTCTTCTTACCAAGTTCAAATCATACTTCGCCATAGGCTCGTATTCTTTGGAAGGGACTCTCGGCTATAAAACAATTCACAGGATTGTTTTATCACGCCTCGTCTTCATCCGCTACCTGCAAGAGGCTTACAGGATTTTACTGTAAGCTTTTTTCGTGCCTGTTATTTGTCAGGCTGATGCTTCCTCGTATCCCAACTTAGTATTTAAAACAATGTTCACCGCTATAAAGTTCTGTTTCTTTTCCGAAAACCCTAAGTTTTGCGCAAGTATTAAACGGCACTTTTACACAAAGTGAGATTTCTTCCTCTTTTCTTTCCCATTTGACACTAATCTTACCATATTCCGTATCAAGCTCTGCATCAACAAAAGAAAGTTCTTCTGCAAAATGCGGTCTTATGGTAAATGTTTTATATCCGCCGTCAGGCTTGATTCCTGCTAAGCCATAGATGTACCACGCACCAATAGCACTAAATGATGTGTGCGTTTTTCCGCCGGTGCCCTCCCAAGTTTCCCAGAGAGTTGTTGCCCCCTGCTTATACATATATCCAAATGATGGATATTCAGTGGTGCTCAGCATCTTAAAGGCAACGTCGTTTCTGTCTTCTCTGTCTAAAAGTTTAAACAAAAGCTCTGTTCCCACTAAGCCGCTATTGAATGTATACCCTCTTTTTTCGATTTTTTCGATAAGTTTATTCAGTGTGTCTTTTGCTTTTTCACCTTTGACAGCACCCATATACAATAAAAACACATCTGCTTCCTGTTCGTCGAATACGCCGTCTTTATACACGTACTTATCAGCCAATGCACCAAGACTGTGCTCAATTTCATCATAGAGCCAATCCTCTGATTTTATTCCGAGTGCTTCATTTATCTTCAAAAGAATTTGTACGCAATATACGTAATATGCTGTATTTACAAGCTCAGGGTGAATTTTGATTGCTTCAGGTTTAGGGTCACTCCAGAGATATTTACTAGGCATAACCCAGTCGCCTAAGCTCCAACTACCCTCTTCATGACGATTGACAAGACCTTTTTCATCCTTGCGCTCTTTTAAGTATAAAATCCACTTTTTGATATGCGGAATACTTTTACTTAAGAACTCTTTATCACCATACTGCAAATAGAAATGCCATGGCACAGTTACAACAGCACTTCCCCATGCGTGCCCACCGCAGCCACTTGAATATGGTGCGGTAAATGGCACAAAACCTGATACTTCATCTTGTGAATCATTAATATCAGCAATCCACTTTTTATATGTCTGATATGCGTCATAGTTAGTAACTGCTGCATTTGCTGAAATCTGACCGTCACCTGTATATGGAAGTCTTTCTCTGTGCGGACAGTCAAGAGGTGTAGCACCGTGAAGATTTGAAAGTATTGTATTATAATACATCTTTCTTACACCATTTAATATTTCGCTTGAGCAGTTGAATTTAGCACGTTGCTCCATAGCAGTACATACAAACAAAGACTCTACATCTAAGATTTCAACGTTTTCCGTATGTTTAATCTCAAAATATCTGTATGCGTGATATATAAATCTTGGAGTATATTCATACTCGCCACCTTTACCTAAAATAAATACATCTTTCTGAATCTGGTTTATATCCCATTCTACATAGCCTGCTGCAGAAGTAAAATCAAGTGCTTCTCCGTCATAATCTTCAGCGTAGAAAACTTCGATTTTCTCGCCCTCAGTTCCCTTGAACTTGATTTTAGCAAAACCGCTTATAATCTCACCCGTGTCGTAAATGTTCTCTTTTACGCATTTTACGGGGATAGTCCTAATAACCTTTTCACCGGGACAAAGTTGTGGAACAATTCTTGACTCAGGAGCTTTTACGAATGATGCAAAATCGTTTGATATATATCCGTTTTCAAAGAAAGCTTTATCTTCCCTTGTAGCATCATAAATCTCACCTGAGAAGAAGTTGTTATGTACAATCGGGCTTTCTTTATACTGCCATGAATCGTCAGTTTCCAAAACAAAGTCGCCTACCGTCAGTCTCAAGAATGCTTTGAGCTGGTCACCATAGTCAAACTCACCGCGAATATTTTTTCTTGCTGACTCTCTGTATCATAGCATCAATGCCATATTTTAAAGCAAATCTGAAATCAGGGATAACGTGTCCTGTTACCTGCTCAACAAAGAAGATAACTTCTTTTGTATAGTCTTCTGCTTCGCCGTATGTTTTGTTAAGCATTTCTACCATTTTTGATTTAGCAGTAAACTGACGTACTTTATCAATACGTTCTTCTGTAAACTCGTCATTTGGCTCAATATCGTTATAGATTGCCATAGGGTCGCAATATCCCGAAAAGCCCTCAACTGTAAATGATGGGTTGATGAGAGCATAGCTTTTCGCAAAAGCATCTCTTTGAGTACCTACAAATATAGCGTTATCGCTTATAAAAAGCGGCATTTCCTTTAAAACCTCACATAAAAGATGTGCTTTTTTCAATTCAGGAGCACAGTCTTTATATTTTTCGTCTGCCTTCATTTCGGTTTCTTTTGCGATAAACCAACCGTCAAGTCTTTTAATTTCTCTTTCTTCTCTATATAAGGCTTTCGCCATTTGTGTAAGCTCGCCCGCTTTATAAATTCCGTACATGAAAAAATCCTCCTTAAGTTGTAATTAAATTCAGGTTATGTGCAATAAATGTTTCTTTAAATTTATTAATCATTTCAACTGATACAAAACCATTTTTAACCTTATAGCTTTCTGTCCATTTTTCTTTTCCATATTCATGGTATGGCAAAAATTCAAAAACTGTATTTTCTGTATCAAATCCCGAAAAATATTTTGCAAAGCCTTCAGGATTTTCTGTGTTGATGCCGTTAATTAACGGTATTCTGATATGCTGCTGTCTTTTTATTTTACAGTTATGTTCAAAATTTTCCTTAACTGTTTCATTTCCTATTCCTGTATATTTTTTATGTAATTCATTATCATAATGCTTAAAATCCATTATTAAATAATCAATATAAGAAAGCATCTCATAAAGCTTCTTGTGAGTTCCGTTAGTTTCAATGCTAGTGTGAATATCGTCAGCTTTTAAGCTTTTCAAAAGCTTCATAAGCTCATCATATTGCACCGTTGCTTCGCCACCTGTAAACGTGACACCGCCACCTGAAAAAAACATCATCTTGCTTCTTTTACACTCGTCTATCATTTCTTCAATGTCATATTCTTTTCCGCCGTTATATTTCATGCCTTCAGGGTTAGAACACCATATACAGTGCATATTACACCCTTGCAAATGATATACAAGTCTGTTCCCCGGTCCGTCCTGTGCAAAATTGAAGCCTTTATTAAATATTTTCATTATCATCACCTTAATTAGTTAAAACATTTAACTAATTAACATTATACTATATGATTTGTTAATTGTCAATAGTTTTTTTGGTTCAAAACAAAATATTCATGTGTAATATTTTCCAGTATTGGCATAAACTTGAAAGAGAGTAATCCCCATCCAAAAATCAGGATTGGGATTACTCTCTCTCGGTTAGAAGATTATATTTAATTATGTAAAAAAATGGTGTATTGCCATCGATGCGGCAATAAGAAGTTTTGACTTCACTTTTCCTGCACATATTTGCGGGAAATTATTAAACAACATATTTTTTTCAAGATTTTCGACTATGAATTTTATTATTTTTTCAGGTTCGTAAGTTAAATCACCACATAATACAATTTTATCAAAAGCAAAGATGTTGTTAGCAGATATTATCGCTGTACTCAAATACTCTGCTTCCTTTTCAATAATAGCGTCGTCATTATCTACCGCTTCCTGCCAGCTCATATATTTTGTTTTCGCAAGAATATTTGATATTGAAGCATATTTTTCTAAACATCCGTAATTTCCACACTCACATTTTACACCATCGTATTTTATTGAAGTGTGTCCTAATTCACATGGTCCTTTAAATAAATTATCATTAATAACCATTCCTGAACCTATACCTTCATCCGCCTGTATAGTTAAAAAGTTTTCATCATCTTTAGCAGCTCCAAAGTATTTTTCAGCTATAGCAGTTGCAGAAGAAATATTTGCTAAAACAACATTTGCTCCAAGTCTTTTTTCGAGATTTTCCACAACAGAAACATTATGCCACTTTTTAAAATTCGGCGGATTTAAAATTATTCCTTTTTTTACATCTACAGGACCAGGAGTTACAACAGATACCTTATATATCTTTGAGACGTCAATTTCGGTTTTTAAAATCTGCTCTTTAAATGTTTTCTCTATCATTGCAAAAGAATTGTCAGGAGAATCAATAGGAAGAACATCCTTAATGACGATATTACCGCATAAATCTACTATACCCATAGTAATGTGGCGTCTTGTTATATTTATACCAACCATATAAAAAGCCTTGTCGTTTAAAAAAAGCATAACAGGTTTTCTTCCAACTGCATCAGACGTTCCCATTTCCTCAGTAATAACGTTTCGTTTTTTCAAATCGTCAACCATTATTGTAACGGCTGCTTTTGTAAGTCCCGCTTTTTTTGCAACATCAGTTCTTGAAACAGGTCCTCTATTTATAAGAGATAATATAATTTTTTCATTCTTTTCACGCATTAAAGGTGAATTTGTAGCTTTTTTCATATCAATTAACAACCTCTTAATGTCTTTTATATTAGTATACATTATTTAAAATATTCCGTCAAGTTTATTTTTTAATCATATAATTCTCTTATATATGCGATATAATCACACCCGCACCATCAAAATAGAGAGGGTGTAGCAATATGTGCAAAACATAGAAGGGTTGCTTATGTTTTTATTTATAAATCACAGCATGAATATCATCAGTTGCTATTTCCAAAAGAATCTTGCCACTCTTTTCTGTTTTTTCTCCATGCGACACAACAACATATACTGTTTCGTCTTCACATATACGAGCATATTTTATGAAATTGTCGCCACAATCTAAAAATGTGATATCGCCACGTTTAACGGCTTTGTTTTCATTTTTAAGTTGCGCCAGCTTTTTATAAAAGCTCTGCAGCGAAACGTTTGGATTGTCCCACTCATAGAATTCTCTGTTTAACGGGTCTTCAAAACCCTCCATTCCTATCTCATCACCATAATATATTGACGGATTTCCCGGAAGTGTGAATTGTAAAAGTGCTGCAACTTTTGCTAAGGACAGCGCTCTTTCGAGGTCTTGTCCCTGCAGCCTGAAATTTGCCTTTTCAATCTTAGACATTCCCTCGTCTTTTCCCGAAAGAACCGTTATGATTCTCTGAGTATCATGTGTTGATAGAAGATTCATAAGACAATCTAAAACAGGTTTGGGATAGTTTTCTTTAATCGTCATAATTCTGTCAGCAAAAGCTTTGCCTGTGATTTCTTTTTTAATAAAACCTATAATCGCATCTTTAAAGGGATAGTTCATTACAGAATCAAGCTCACTGTCAGAAAAATATCTTCTTCTTTTACTATAGCTTATTTTATTTGATGCATCCTCCCAAACTTCACCTATCAGCAAGCTATCGGGATTGATTTCTTTAAGCCTTTTGTGAAAAGCATTAATAAACTCGTCAGGAAGCTCATCTGCAACATCAAGACGAAAACCATCTGCGCCAAGCCTAAGCCAATGTGATATAACACTGTCTTCGGAATTTATAACATAATCCATATAGCTTTCATTAAGTTCATTAACACAGGGAAGTGTATCTATACCCCACCACGATGTATATTTTGTGGGATAATCCTGAAACTGATACCACTCTCTATAGGGTGAATCAGGATTGCTCACCGCACCATTTCCAAAAACCTTTTCTGCATCAAAATAAATACTGTTGCTTCCCGTATGGGAAAAAACACCATCTAAAATTATTTTAATATCAAGCTCGTGCGCTTTTTTGCAAAGAGAGGAAAAATCCTTGTCTGTGCCTAAAAGCGGGTCTACTTTCTTATAATCTGCCGTATCGTAGCGATGGTTTGAATATGCCATAAATACGGGGTTTAAATAGATTATGCCTACACCCATATCTTTAAGATACGAAAGCTTTTCTTCTATTCCCTTTAAATTACCGCCGAAAAAGTCATTGTTTACAATTCGTCCTTCTTCGTTTGGCAAAAACACAGGATGTTCTTTCACATTTTCGTGCAAATAATATGGTTGCAGCTTATTATATGTGTCGACTTCTCCGTTTTTAGCAAATCGGTCAGGGAAAATCTGATACATTACTCTGCCCTTAAAATCTTCGGGTGTATCGTAGTTACAGTCATAGCAGGTAAGCTGCCACAAGTCACCTGCACCAATATTTGTATCATCGCCCTGCTTAAAGAGGTCAAATTGACCATCTCTAGTCCTAATATTAAAATAATAGAAATATAACCCCTTTAAAAACAGCGAAAACTCTGTAGAAAAGCAGTCGTAAGCCCCCTCTGTCTTTTCCTTGAAGAAAGGAACGTACATCTCAAAGTTTTCTTCGTTGCGAATACACAGACGCACCAATTCTGTATTACAACTAATCGGTATTTCGAGCCTTAACATGCATTTTTCGCCCTGCTTCAGACATCCAAACGGGTATTTAAAATATTCATTTTTACTATTATATAAAATTCTCATTGTCTGCTCCATTTAACATACAGGGATGTAGAAAAAACTTCTACATCCCATATTTTAATACTTTATGTTCCAGATGTTGTCGGCATATTCCTTTATTGCTCTGTCGGACGAGAAAATACCTGCTTTTGCAATATTTACAAGTGACATACGTGCAAAATCGAGTTTTGATTTATATGCCTTAGCTGCATCTTCCTGTGCTCTTACGTAGTCGTTAAAGTCTGCTAAAATCATATATTGGTCAGCTACGCCGTAATCATTTGTTAAAAGCGAACGCACAATATCATTAAACTTAACACCGAGTTCACCTGATGTGAGCATTTCTATAACTCTCTTTAAGTCGGGGTTGTTGTTATAATAATCCTGAGGGCGATATCCTTTTTGCCAGAGTGCCTCAACTTCGTGGGCACGAAGTCCGAAGAGGAACATATTACTATCTCCAACCTGCTCGTTTATTTCGACGTTAGCACCGTCTAATGTGCCGATTGTGACTGCTCCGTTTATCATAAGCTTCATATTACCTGTTCCTGATGCTTCTTTTCCCGCTATTGAAATCTGCTCGGAAAGGTCAGCGGCAGGTATGATAATTTCAGCTAAAGATACCTTATAATCCTCGATAAATACGACTTTAATCTTGTCGCGCACCACAGGGTCAGAATTTATCATATCTGAAATTGCAACGATTAAACGTATAATCTGCTTTGCCATTACGTATCCGCTTGAAGCTTTAGCAGCAAAGATAAATGTTCTTGGAACGAAGTCAGCATCAGGGTTTTGTTTAACCTTATTATAAAGGTACAAAATATGAAGCGCATTTAAAAGCTGACGTTTATACTCATGCAGACGCTTAACCTGAATATCAAACATTGAGTCAGGATTAACCTTAATGCCGTTTGCTTTTTCAATATATTGAGCTAAGCGTACTTTGTTGTTATATTTTATTTCCGAGAGACGATTTAAAACCTTCTCGTCATCAATATAATCAAGTAGTTTTTCAAGCTCAGTGCTGTCGTGTTTAAAGCCATCACCTATTAACTCCTCTAAATATGAAGTAAGCTCAGGGTTAGACTGGCAAAGCCATCTTCTGTATGCTATGCCATTTGTTACGTTTGTAAATTTTTCGTTATTGATATTATAATAATCTCTGAATATTCCTGTCTTTAAGATATCACTATGAAGTTTAGAAACTCCGTTTACTGTATGACAAGCGGCTAAGCAAAGGTTTGCCATACGCACTTCTCCGTGAGCAATTACTGCCATATAGTCAATTTTAGCAACATCGCCAGGATATATAATATTAAGCTGAGCAACTAAGCGGCGGTTGATTTCACATACAATTTGGTATACACGAGGAAGCTGCTCAGAAAACAGGCTTTCACTCCAACGCTCTAATGCTTCGCTCATAACAGTATGGTTAGTATATGTGAGTGTTTCGCACGTTATTTTCCAAGCCTCATCCCAACCGTAATCGTGTTCATCAACAAGTATTCTCATAAGCTCAGGAACGCAGAGTGCAGGGTGAGTATCGTTTATATGGATAGCTACTTTTTCGCCCAGGTTACTTAGTGTCCCATAACGCTTTAAATGATTGTGTGTAATGCTCTGAAGTGATGCAGAAACAAGCAGATACTGTTGCTTTAAGCGCAGAATTTTACCTGCTATGTGGTCATCTGCAGGATATAAAATCTTTGTGATTACTTCAGCCATTGTGTTTTCTTCTAACGCCTTAGCATAATCTCCTCGTGAGAAAGCCGCCATATCAAGTCTGTTAGAAGATTTTGCGCTCCATAGAACTAATTTATTAACGGCATCTGTGTCATATCCTGATATATACATATCATAAGGCACGGCAATAACAGAGTTATAGTTCGTGTGAGAAACTTTGTATTTTCCGTCATCGTACCAGCCTGTAACGTCGCCGCCGAATTTAACCTCAAAGGCTTCGTCTTCTCTTGGGTTGAGCCATACGTCACCCATAGAAAGCCAGTTGTCAGGGAATTCCATCTGCCATCCGTCAACTATTTTCTGCTTGAAAATACCAAATTCATATCGTATAGAAAAGCCTGTTCCCGGAATTCCTACACTTGTCATAGAATCAAGGTAGCACGATGCTAGGCGCCCTAAACCACCATTACCTAAGCCTGCATCAGGCTCTAATGCATACAAATCTTCTATATCAAAGCCGCACTTTTTCACGGCTTTTGTAAATTTTTCCTCTATCCCTAAATTATATATGTTGTTTCTTAGTGAAGTACCCACCAAAAACTCCATAGACATATAATACACTTGTTTTGTATCGTCTTTTCTGTATTTGTTGTGGAACTTCTTTCTTTTATCTGTTAAAAGACCATAGACAACTGAGCATAAGGCTTTATACATTTGCTGCTGGGTCGCCTCGCTTACGTCACATCCAAAAAGTCGTGTACACGCATCAGACAAGAGCTTAACTGTACTGTCTTCTTTTTTCGTTGTTGTTTTTGTTGTTGTTTTTTTCGTTACTTTTTTCTCGCTCATTTATTTCTCCTATTATAAAATTTCATTATATATTCTTAAATATTCTAAAACTGATTTTTTCCAGCTCGAATCAACTTTCATTAAGTTTTTGATATGCTTATTCCATTTCTCTTTATCATAGTAAAAGTCAATACATCTGTCAAGCGCGCCTAACATATCGTGGGCATTATAGCCTTTAAATGTAAAGCCTCTTCCTTCTAATGTTTCAACATTCAGCGGCTCGACAGTATCCCATAAACCACCTGTTTCGCGTACAATCGGGACTGTACCGTAACGCATTGCAATCAGCTGCGAAAGACCGCAAGGCTCGCTTTTTGACGGCATTAAGAACATATCTGCACCTGCATAGACTCTGGCAGCAAGCTGGGCGTTAAATGTTATATTGGCTGACATTTTATCAGAATGAACATAAGCATTGAAGTTAAACATATCTTCAAACTTTTTATCGCCTGTTCCGATTACAACAAGCTGGAGATTTCTCTCTAGCATCTCGCCCATAACATATTCAACCAAGTCCAGACCCTTATGCGACACAAGTCTTGATATCATAGCAACTACAGGAACATCAGGATTTACGGGAAGACCGAGCATCTTTTGAAGCTCCTCTTTGTTTTTTGCCTTACCCGAAAGGTCTGTTAAGGAATAGTTCTCAAAAAGATGTGTATCTTTTGCGGGATTATATAATTCTGTGTTGATACCGTTTACAATGCCTTCTACCTTATATGCATTTTCGTTTATGATATCAGCAAGTCCATGTGCAAAATATGCATGGCGTATCTCGTGGGCATAAGTTCTTGATACTGTGGTTATTTTATCTGCACATACGATTGCACTTTTCATAAAGTTTATGCAATTATTGTAAGTCAATACTCCCCTGAAATATTCATCAATGCCTATTACATCTTCGAAGAATTCATTTGGCATTTTTCCCTGATATTCTATATTATGAATTGTAAAGACCGTGCGTGCATTATCATAAATTCCTGTATATAATGCTTTTTTGAGCACCGGTATTAAAGCGGTCTGCCAGTCGTTACAATGGATAATATCGGGATAAAAATCGAGCTGTCGCATAGCTTCTAAAATCGCTAAGGAAAAATACGTAAATCTTTCTCCGTCGTCATAGTGACCATAGATGCTTCCGCGGTAGAAATAATGCTCGTTATCTATAAAATAATATTTAAGCTTTTTACTTCTTGAAACTGCCTTAAAAATGCCGACATATTCGTTTCTCCAGGCGACACGAACATAAAAGCTTTTTATAAACTCCACTTTTACATCAGGATTATCCTTTATGCTTTTATAATACGGGAGAAATATGCAAATTTCTGTGTTTTTTGTCTTTGACAGTTCTTGCGGAAGTGCTTGTGCGACATCACCTAAGCCTCCGCTTTTTATATATGGTGCTGCTTCAGAAGCAGCAAAGAGTATTTTCATACAGTTTCACCTTTCTTTATGATAATAGGGCTTTCTTTAGCACCTATCAAATGAGTACCATCTGTTATTATAACATTTTTATCAATTATGGCATTTTCAATTATAGCATTTTTTCCAATTTTTGTGCCCTGCATAATTACAGAACTACGGATTTGTGCTCCCTCTGATACCTTAACATTACGGAAAAGAACTGAATTTTGAAGATTTCCTTCTATCACACAACCATCTGCTATGATACATTCACAAACAGAAGAATTTTTTCCGTAATATGTAGGAATTTCGTCGCGTACCTTCGTGTAGATAGGTGCTGACGGCTTAAAAAGACTTTTGTGTATACCTTCATCTGTCAGCATCAGACTATTTTTCAGGTATGTAGCAACGTCTCTGTTTCTTAAAATGTCTTCTGCAAATTTATACACATTTACAGATATTTTACCTTCATTAAAATATTTCTGCAAGAAGTCCTTTTCAAAGTGGTAAAAACCTGCCGAAACGCAGTCTGTAACCACCTTAATGAGTGCTTCTCTCTCCATAATGAACATACCAATTCCAACTAAAGAGTTTTCTTTAGCGGCACAGTTTATGGTTATTGATTTTGCAATACCGCTTTCGTCTGTTTCAAAAACTGCAGGATAGTTTGAAGCTCCGCTTCTTGGCGGTGTTGCTATGGCTGTTATATCTGTGCCCGATTTTATGTGACTTTCCAAAACCTTACGGTAGTCTATATTACATATAGTTATAGTATCTGAAAGCACAATATACTCCGACTTCTGTGATTTTAAGAAGTTGAGTGCCATATAGAGTGCTTCAAGCTTTCCGTGATACACATCGCTTCTGCCAAAAGCAAACGGCGGGATTATATATACTCCTCCGTTTTTACGGTTTAAGTCCCACTCCTCGCATGAACCTAAATGGTCCATTAATGATTCATAGTTATATTTAGTTATAACACCGACAGATGTGATATTTGAGTTGACCATATTTGAAAGGACAAAGTCAATTTGTCTGTATCTTCCACCAAATGGCAAAGATGCAACAGTTCTTTTAGCTGTCAAATCACCCAAAGCACCGTCATATATATTGGAAAATATTATACCTGACATTTTTTTCATAATCAGTTTCTCCTTTAACAGTTTTTATTTCCTTTAAACAACTTCATTAGGTTTTACAACACTGTTCTTTTCTACTTGCTTTCCTTTTCCGACTACACTGATTTCCCATTCATTTTCGTCATAATACTGAGGGTCGTCACCAACTTTGGCATTTTCGCCGATTATGGCGCCTTCGCCTACTATTGCATACTTAACAACTGCACCCTTTTTGATGACAGCATCAGGCATAATTACGCTGTTATAAACAATAGCATCCTCTTCTATCGTACAGCCTGTTGAAATTATTGAATGCAGTACCTCTCCTTTAACGCTGCATCCCTCTGCAACAAGAGCATTTTTAATCGTGCTTGTTTTTGCTACATAGCTTGATGGTTTTGCATAGTTTCTTGCATATATCTTAAAGTCTTTATCGCGGATATTGAATTTGCCGTCTAAAAGCTCCATATTAGCTTCCCATAGGCTATGTATAGTTCCGACATCCTTCCAGTAATCAGCAAATGTATATGCAAAGAGTCTTCTTCCGTCTGAAAGAATTTTAGGAATTACATTCTTACCAAAATCATTATCGGAGGTTTTATCTTCTTCATCTTCTATGAGATATTTTTTAAGCACTTCCCATTTAAATATATAAACGCCCATTGATGCGTGATTGCTCTTGGGGTTTTTCGGTTTTTCTTCAAAATCGTAGATTGAGCCGTCAGCATTCGTACTCATTATGCCGAATCTGTATGCTTCTTCCATCGGTACGTCACGCACTGCAATAGTACATTCTGCATCACTATCTATATGGAACTTGAGCATTTTTGAATAGTCCATTTTGTATATGTGGTCGCCTGACAAAATTAAAACGTGCTCGGGGTTATAATTTTCAATGAAGTGGATATTCTGATATATGGCATTTGCAGTTCCTTTATACCACTCCATTTTCTCAGACTGAGCATAAGGCGGAAGAATGTGAACACCGCCAAAGTTTCTGTTTAGACCCCATGGTTGTCCGTTTCCTATATAGTCATTAAGCTCTAAGGGCTGATACTGCGTTAAAATTCCGACTGTATCTATTCCTGAATTTACGCAATTAGACAGCGGAAAATCTATGATACGGTATTTTCCGCCAAATGGTACTGCAGGCTTTGCGGTTTTGTGTGTCAGAACAAGCAGTCTGCTTCCCTGCCCTCCCGCAAGTAACATCGCTATACATCCTTTTCGTCTGTTTAACATAATGCTCAACCCCTTTTATTTTTTTATATTAATCATTAATATAATATATCGTAGAAAGTGGTGGAAGTGTCACGGCAATCGACTGGTCATATCCGTGCATCTTAATATCTTTTGTTTTAATCCTGGAAAGACGCTTGCCTGTGCCTCCGTATTTTGCACTGTCACTTGACAATACAGGTTTATATACACCTTTTTTTGTTACTCCTATTCTGTAATTTTTTCTCTCTACAGGACAGAAGTTGCATATAACAACTACTTCGTTTCCTTCTTCGTCACGGCGAATAAAGGATATAACGCTTTGTTCGTTATCATCGTGGGCTATCCAGCTAAAGCCCTGCCAGTCGGAATCATTTTCCCAAAGCGGTTTATTTTGAAGATAGAAAGCGTTTAAGTCTTTTATAAAATTCTGCATTTTTTTGTGCTTTTCATATTTTAACATAAACCACTCAAGCGGTTCTTTGTAGTTCCACTCTATAAACTGAGCAAATTCATTCCCCATAAAGCTGAGTTTTTTGCCTGGATGTGCCATCATATATGCATAAAATGCTCTTAGATTGTCAAATTTATCATCGTTATTTCCGGGCATTTTTCCTATCATAGAGCATTTACCGTGAACTACCTCATCGTGAGAAAGCGGAAGTATATAGTTTTCAGAAAAAGCATATGTCATAGAAAATGTCAAATCGTTATGTCTGCCTTTTCTAAAGAGTGGGTCTGTTGACATATATCCCAAAAGGTCATTCATCCAGCCCATATTCCATTTGAAGTTAAATCCCAGACCGCCATCATATCCCGGTTTTGTAACCATAGGAAAGGCCGTAGATTCCTCTGCAATCATAATAGCTTTTGGATTAAAACTAAATGCGGCACTGTTCATTTCACGCAAAAACTCTATTGCGTCTAAGTTATGGTTTCCGCCGTACTGATTTGGTCTCCAGGCGCCGTCACGTCTTCCGTAGTCTAAATAGAGCATTGATGCTACGGCATCCACTCTTATACCGTCTATATGGTATTTATCAAGCCAATAGATGATATTTGATATTAAAAAGGATTTAACTTCATATCTTGAATAATCAAATATCCTTGTTTTCCAGTCAGGATGCTCGTTTCGAAGCGGGTCAGCTGATTCATAAAGACAGCTTCCGTCAAATTCATAAAGTCCGTTTTCATCCTTTGGAAAATGAGCACCCACCCAATCTAATATTACCCCAATTCCTGCATTATGAAACACATTTACAAAATTCATAAAATCTTTTGGCGTTCCGTATCTTGAGGTTGGAGCAAAATATCCCGTAACCTGATATCCCCAAGACGGGTCAAAAGGATATTCACTTACAGGCAAAAGCTCAACGTGGGTATAATTCATCTTTTTTACATATTTTACAAGTTTTTCTGCCATATCAGTATATGACAGGAAGTTTCCATCATCGTGCTTCAGCCACGAGCCAAGATGGACTTCATATATATTCATTGGTTGTTTTATAATATTCTTTTTCTCTTTTTCCTTTAGATATGCTTTATCTGTCCATAAAAAGCCGTCTAAATCATAAATTTTAGAGGAATTTTCAGGACGTGTAGAGCTATGAAAAGCATATGGGTCACTCTTATATACAAATTCTCCATTCTGCTTTTTTATATAGTATTTATATTCATCATAGATTTTGGCGTTCTGAACTGTTGCCTCCCACACACCATAACCTATTTTCTGCATATTACAGGCATTTGTGTCCCAATTATTAAAAGAGCCAACCACGCATACATTTACTGCATTCGGTGCCCACACCCTGAAAACAAAGCCTTTTTTTGCTTTATGACATCCCATAAATTCATAAGCATCGTGACTTTGCCCTTCAGCAAATTCACAAAGCTTCGTATTTAAATCAATACAAGATTTTTTTGGCATAAAGTGTCCGCTCCTTTAAAATTTTCTACTTATATATTATACATTAAACGTATTAATATGTCAAGCAAGGCACGTTTTGACATATTTTCATTGAAATTTTTATATCTTTATGTTATTATATTTTTGAATTCTTTTTCAGGAGGTAATATATTTTGGATAGAAAAAGCGGTGTGCTTATGCATATTTCCTCACTTTTTTCCGATTATTCAATAGGTAGTTTCGGTGACGAAGCGAGATATTTTATAGATTTTTTAGCATCTATGGGATATTCATACTGGCAGGTACTTCCTTTGTGTCCTACCGATGAATGTAATTCTCCATATAAATCCCCTTCTTCGTTTGCGGGAAATCCGTACTTTATCAGTCTTGAAACCCTTTATAATAAAGGTTTATTAACAAAAGACGAGCTTTCATATCAAAAGCAATCAAATCCTTATGTGTGCGAATATGAAAGGCTTTATAATGAAAGACTTGATGTTTTATACTCGGCATCAAAGAGAGTTCAAAACAAAGCAGAAATTGAAGCTTTCATTTCGGAAAATCCATATATTGAGAATTTCTGCAAATTTATGGCTATCAAAAAAGCTAATGACGGAAAAATCTGGCAAGAATGGGAAAATGAAGATTATAATGAAGATATTTTCTTTATGTGGAAATTTATACAATATGAATTTTTTAATGAATGGACGCAAATTAAAAAATACGCTAATGAAAATGGTATAAAAATCATTGGAGATATACCAATTTATGTTGATTTAGACAGTAGCGACGTATGGGCAGATAAGCATCTTTTCAAGCTTGATGAAAAGAATTTGCCCACCTCTGTTGCAGGTGTACCGCCCGATTATTTTAGCAAAGATGGTCAGCTTTGGGGAAATCCCATTTACGACTGGGAAGCTATGGAAAAAGAGAATTTCCGTTGGTGGAAAGCCAGAATCAGCCATATATCAAAGCTGTTTGACGGAGTCAGAATTGACCATTTCAGAGCTATTGAGTCTTTCTGGGAGGTTAGTGCAGATGCCGCGACTGCTAAAGAGGGTGTTATGTCCAAAGGTCCCGGTATGAAGCTTATTGATGCAATTAAAGAAAGCGCAGAAAAAACAATGATAATTGCAGAGGACCTGGGATTTATCACAGAAGACGTTATAAATCTCTTAAAAGAAAGTGGTTTTCCAGGTATGAGAGTCTTTCAGTTTGCTTTTATGGGTGACAAAAACTCACCGCATCTACCGCATAACTACATAGAAAATTGTGTTGCCTATACGGGAACTCACGACAACAATACACTGCTTGGATATCTATGGGAGCTTGACGATGAAACAAGACGTCATATGCTTTCATATTGCGGTCACACAAGTGAAAATTGGGATAATGGATGCGACGCAATAATCCGCACAATGCTTGCATCTCATGCAGGGCTTGTTATTATGCCTATTCAGGATTTACTTGGCTTTGGCTCTGATACGCGTCTAAACACTCCAGGAAATCCCGACGGCAACTGGGGATACAGAATTACAAAAGAACAACTTGATAGCATTGATAAAGCAAAATTCAAAAAGTTAAATGAGCTATATTCAAGAACATAACAAAAACGAGCTTGCAGGAGACTTCCTGCAAGCTCTTCTGTTATTCTTTTTTTATGCCATATCTTTCTGTGCTCTTTTTAAAGCATCAAGCATTTCTCTGATTTTACCTTCTCTGCTCGGTGCATTTAAGATTCCACTTGTACCGCCACTTCCGTGAGCGCCGCCCATTACTACTTTATAAACATCATCGCCTGTGCTTACGCCTGCAGCCTGAAGTATTAAAATATCTTCACTTACAGACTTAACTGCTTCATTTGTCTTGCGGATATATTCATCATCACTTGTTGTGCCTGTACCTATAAGACTTGTAGGCTCGCATATCATCATATCAGGGCCGAGTGTAGCTACAGCCTTGGCAGCTTCAGGTGAATCACAGCAAACGATAGTTACTAAGTCAAGCTCGTTTGCACGTTTCATAGCTCTGTCAAGCTCATCGATTTTAAGTCCGTGCTCTGCATGGTTTAAAACAACCGCCTGTGCACCCGCATCTTTCACGCCCTCAGGTAATATATGTCCCATACCTCTGCCTGGAACGATACCGTCTAAATGCTGAGCTGTAACGATTACATTTTTTGTTGCGCCGGAAGCCTGACGCAAGTCAACGTGCTGAGCCGTGAAGATGATGTCAATATCATACTCTTCTGACAATCTGTCGCAGACTTTAGCAAGCTCTAATGATTCCTCTCCATATATGTATGCTTTTGGATTTACAATTAAAAATGGTGTTCTGATTTTTCTTTTCATATCGAAATATCTCCTATTCTCCAATGATTATAATTTTGCATTTGCGCATACGTGAACGTGTACGGTCAAAGTCAACAAAATAGATATATCCTGTTGTTCCAACTCCTAATTTTCCATTATCAACGTCAAATGTCTGGCTCGAGCCTAAAATTGTTGCTTTTAAGTGAGCATCACCGTTCCAGAGTGCTGTTCTGTCGCCGTTTGGAAGATACGCCTCTGCATCCGGCCATGAAGCAACTGCGCTGTAGTGCTCTTCACCCGGATAGAGATATACACCCTCTTTGTTTTGATTTGGGATTATCTTCTCTAAAACATTGTTTAAGTCAACCTGCAGAAATTCATCGCCATCTTCTGTGAAGTCGTGTACAAATTCTTCAAAAAATACACTACAAGTTGTGTGAGGTGATATTACAGTACAAATTCCGTTTTTAATACCGCTCTTTTCTATTGCTTCTTTAACCTGCGGTGTGATATTGATATACGTAGGTGTTGTTCCGTGTGATTCCACCTGAATTATTTCTTTATATACAGCCATTTCCATCCTACCTTTCTATTCAAATTTTTTCGTAGCAAATACGTTATAGTAGTGCTTTAAGCATTTTTTAACGCCTTCTCTTGCAAGCATTCTCTGCTGTAGATAGTTTGCCGGCATATTTTCATCGATTTCTTTTTTAGCAGCCACTAAGAAATCTGTGTATATATTAATTTTACATATACCGTTTGTTGCGCACTTGTTTAAGTTTTCATCACCTGATGATGAGCCGCCGTGAAGTACAAGAGGTGTTTCGATTGCATTATAGATTTCTTTTAAGCGGTCAAAATTGATTTTCGGAATACCTTTATAAAGTCCGTGAGCTGTTCCGATTGAAATTGCAAGTGAGTCAACATTTGTTTTCTCTGCAAATTCAACTGCAGATGCTACTGTTGTATATTGAGAATCTTCTGAGCCGCCCTCGCTTATACCAATATTCTGACCAATACCAACGTGACCTATTTCAGCTTCAACCACAACACCTCTTTTGTGAGCATACTCAATGATGTCGTTTGTAATTCTTACATTATCGTCAAAGCTCTCCATTGAAGCATCAATCATTACTGATGTAAAGCCTAAATCTACTGCTTTTTTGATAAAGCTTGGTGTTGTTCCGTGGTCCAAATGAAGTACTACCGGAACTTTAGCTTCCTCTGCAATTTTTCTTCCCATATATGCAGACTCTTCTAAAATGAGATTTGGACTTAAATGTCCTTCACAAAAAGCTACGATGATAGGAAGACCTAATTCCTCTGCTGTTTCTACGTGCCATCTGAGAGAATCTAAATCAAAGAAATTTGCTGATGGAATAGCATAATGATTCTCTTTAGCATGTTTAAAAAGTTCTGTTGATGTTACTAACATTGTTTTTCCCCTTTCTATTTATAAAAGAAATCATATACTTTTTAAATTACGTACTGTTTCTTCAATATTATCGCTATAGAAAATGTAGCTTCCGACAACTAAGATGTCAGCTCCCATTTCTTTTAACTTCTTTCCTTTTTCCATATTTACTCCGCCATCGATTTCGATTGGGATACTATATCCTCTTTCTTTCATCATTTGCTTAACAGTTACAAGCTTTTCATACACACTTTCTTCAAAAGTCTGTTTTTCATAGCCAGGCTCTACACTCATTAGAATTAATCTGTCGATATGATGGAATAAATATTTAAGGCTCTCAACATCATATGCAGGGCCTATACCGAGTCCTGCTTTCATTCCCTTTTCGTGTATTCTCTTGAACAGATTTACAGGGTTATGGCAGGCATCAAGCTGGAACGAAAAAATATCTGCTCCCGCCTCTGCAAACATATCTAAGTACTGCTCAGGTCTGAACACCTCTAAGTGTACAGAAAGCGGAAGCTTTGTTATTTTCTTTAAATCGCTGACCATTCTTGGTCCGAAAGTTAAGTTATTTACATATACTCCATCCATTACATCGATATGTAAGCAGTCTGCGCCGCCACGTTCGGCAGCCAAGACTTGCTCTCCTATTTTAGTCATATCGCACGATAATATTGAAGGTGCTATTTGTATCATATTTTTCACGTTATTCTCACCTGTTTCTTTAGTGTTTTGTTGCGCGCATAGTTACATCATGCATCCAGTCTTTTGCCAAGGCATAAAATTCCTTATATTTCTCAAAATAATATTTATATTCTTCGTGGCGCTTAGCGTCCGGCTCTACAACATAATCTATTGATGTCATATTTTCTGCCGCTGTGAACACATCAGGATATGCTCCGCCTGCAACAGCACCTAAGATTGCAGAGCCAAGACACGGACCCTCTGTCACTTTTGGAACAGTAATCGGCACGTTACTTACATCCGCATGAGTCTGGAGCCAAAATTTACTCTTTACTGCGCCGCCTGAAACAACAATTTCACTTGGATTAAAGCCTGAATTTCTGAACACTTCAATTATTGCTTCCGTTCCGTAGCAGATACTTTCAATTATTGCTCTGTACATATGAATAGGTGTGTGATTTAATGACAAACCGTAAAACATTCCTCTTACATCAGGGTCAACGTGCGGTGTTCTGTTTCCCTGAAAGAAATCGAGAGCCAAAAGACCATCTGCACCAATCGGGAGATTTTCGGCACCATCATTTAACAAATCATATACACTTTTTCCCTGTGCTTTAGCATCTTCTTTTACACCTGCGCACAGATTTTTTACAAACCATTCTATAATTGAACCTGTTGAGGTTTGTCCGCCCTCAACCATTTCTAAGCCCTTAACTATACAATCAGGATATGAGCCCCACATTCCCTTGTTATGAATTGAGTCACGGAACTGAGCTATGTGAAGATGTGATGAACCCGTGATGAGTGTCATTTTTCCAGGTTGTACCGCATTTAAGCCTATTACACCAACGAACGCATCGGCACCGCCTTCACCTACGGGAGTTCCCTCTTTTAAGCCAAGCTGCTGGGCTGCCTCTTTTGTTAAGCCTCCTACAAGCTCACCCATAGCGAGTACTTTCTTTGGAAGCTTTTCTATTAAATCTTCAAGACCTATTTTTTCATAGAAATCTTTAGGATAGCCACCCTCTTTTGAATTATAGTACCAACGTGCAGAAGCACAGTTAATACTTGCAGTATATTCACCTGTCAGTTTATATATAAGCCAGTCTGTACATTCATAGAGTCTTGTTGCTTTTTTCCAAAGCTCAGGTTCGTTTTCTTTAAGCCACAAAGCCTTAGCAGGAAGACATTCAGCTGAAACCATTCCGTATCCGTTATATTTAAGTGCATCGTGTCCTGATTCAAAGATACGTTTAGCCTGCTCTGATGCTCTTACGTCCATCCACAAAATTGCAGGTCTTAAAGGCTCCATATCATCTTCTGAAACAAGCACAGTACAACAAGTTGTATCAACACTCATTCCGCAAATTTTTTCAGGATTAATTCCGCTTTCTTTTATTGCCTTTTTTGATGCTTTACAAATAGCGTCCCACCATTCATCGACCTTTTGCTCTGCTCTTCCCGATGCAGGTGTATAAAGCGGATAATTTTCTCCGCAGAAAACGATGGGATTTCCTTTTAAATCGAAAATTCCTACTCTTGCTCCGCCTGTTCCCATATCAATTCCTAAAACATACACGTCTGATTTCATATAAGATACCACCCTTCGATTTCATATGATTATTTACAAGCCTTTAATGAGTATAGTTTTTGCAAAATACATTTTCTCATACTTAATTATATCAACATATAAAACAATTTAAAATAGAAAATTCTGCAAATGCATTGTAATTTCTGCAAAGTTATAGTTTTGTATAATAAAAAAAAGAACCTGTAGCTTTGGCAGGCTCTTTAAATTGATATTTTACTTTTTATTTCTTTCACGAATCAATGGTTTACCAATATAATTCAAATTATACTTATTTACAAGCTCAATCGCCACCTCAAATGACTCACTATCCGGAATATGCAGCGGGTCATGTGCATCCAGGCCGAAAATCACAGGACTCTTTTCCTCCCCTGCTATTTCCCAGAATAATTCATTTGGATAGTTATTCTTTCTTCTGATTCCAAGGAAATTGATTTCCAAAGGGACATCATATTCTTTTGATGCCGAACATATTTTTCTTGCTTCCTTGCAATAAACGTCATTATCACCTGTAAAATTAAATATATCTGGATGTGCAACACAACTGAAAACTCCGCTTTTCATTGCCTCTACAACACATCTTGTATATTCCCTTAAATCGTCTGCATTGTCATTTGGCATAAGTACATAAGTACCATCACTATTTTGCGTTTGATGAATATAATGGTTTCCCAAAACCAGATATTCCGCTCCATAATCTATTGCTATTTTTAGCATTTCATCAAAATATTTCGGGTAATATTCCATTTCAAAACCCATTTTTATTTCTATTTTATCTTTATACTTTTCCTTGAGATGTAATATTTCAAAAACATATTCCTTTGCTTCTGCTATCGGTATTCTGTAATATGATTCATAGCCTTGGGGGAACATAAAGGGTAAATGGTCAGAAAATCCAAAATACTCCATTCCTGATTCTATCGCCCTAATAACATATTCTTCAGGCGTACCTTTTGCGTGACGGCATCTTGGAGT
This sequence comes from Clostridia bacterium, assembly GCA_045648985.1. Classification (GTDB taxonomy): domain Bacteria; phylum Bacillota; class Clostridia; order UBA1381; family UBA9506; genus SIG437. The sequence continues at coordinate 1,627 of JAZROZ010000012.1, read as the reverse complement.
ATGTGTATGGTAATTGTAGTTCATATTGTTCTTCCTTTTAAAAATTGGGGAAGTGTTTAACACTCCCCCAAGCTCATTTTATAAATTATAATATCTGTCAAATTCTGCAGGATGCGGAATCTGGCTGAGTGCACGAACTTCCTCTCTCTTTGTCTTTATGAAGTTCTTTAGTAGCTCTTCGGGGAATACTCCTCCTGCTGTCAGATAATCGTGGTCAAGCTCTAAGGCATCGAGTGCTGCATCAAGTGACGTTGGAAGATGTTTGAGCTTTGCCTTTTCTTCTTCAGGAAGATGGAAAAGGTTAACGTCATATGGTCCCCATCCGTTTTCGTGTGGGTCAATCTTGTTTTTAATACCGTCAATACCTGCCATTAAGATTGCCGCATAGCAGAAATATGGGTTACATGTAGCATCAGGATTTCTGAGTTCAAATCTTCTGAGCTCAGGTGCTTTAGCATATGCAGGAATACGGATTACAGCACTTCTGTTTGATGTTGCATATCCTACAGTTACAGGTGCTTCAAATCCAGGCACTAAACGTTTAAATGAGTTTGTGCTTGGGTTTGTGATAGGACAAAGTGATGCAATATGTTTAAGTAATCCACCCATAAAATAATGAGCTTCTTTACTTAAGTTAGAATATCCGTTATCGTCAGAGAACACAGGCTGTCCGTCTTTTAGAAGTAGCATATGTACGTGCATACCATTTCCCGCTTCGCCCATAACAGGCTTTGGCATAAACGTTGCTGACATTCCGTATTTTCTTGCTGTATTATGAATGATATATTTAATCATCATAGTGGCATCTGCCATTTTAGACATCTGCCCTAATTCAGGCTCAATTTCAAACTGTCCACCCGCCCCAACCTCGGGATGGTGATAGTTCAACTTGATTCCTGCTTCTTCCATTAAAAGACACATTTCGCTACGTGCTTCATAGGTGGTATCAAAAGGTTTTGCAATATGGTAGTTTTTCTGCTTTGCTACCACATTTCCCAATCCTTCGGAATAGCTGTTCCAATGTGCCTGAGCTGCATCGACGGAAAATCCCACAGAATTTGCAGACACTTCCCAACCTGCCTGATTGAACAGATAAAATTCAAATTCGGGCAAAATGAGCATCGTATCTGCGATACCACTATCTTTTAAATACTGTTCAGCTGCTGCCACAATATTTCTGGGATACTGCGCCAACGGTTTATTAGCAGGATTATCAATAATCATTGCATTCCCTGTCATAGATAATGTGGGAATCTCGCAGAACGGATCAACCTGTGCGGTGTCAGGGTCGGGGATAAATACCATATCACTTTTTTCCACCACGGCATAGCCATAGTTAAAAGCATCAAAAACGATACCATTTTTCATGGTTTTTTCAGAAAAATTGGACGCCGGAATGGTAACATGACGGAACTGACCGTTAATGTCCACCATTTTAAAGTCCACCATTTTGATGCCATAATCTTTTATCATTTGCAAAATATCGTTAACTGTTTTCATCGGAATCTCCTCCTATATGATATTTTAGTAAGGTAACAGATATTTCTGTTTTTATTCTAACACATCTGTTTCTGTTTCGCAAGAGATTATAAAAAATTCAGCTTAAAAATATAAAAAATGAGATTAT
>JAZROZ010000011.1:0-67236 GCA_045648985.1 Clostridia bacterium | reverse complement strand
ACGCTCGCCCTTGACAAACCTGTTCTTTTTCGCAGTATGTCAGTTAAGGGAATTTAAGCCGAAAAACGGACTTAAATCCCCTTTTTTAAAAAGTGTTCATTTTTAGATTTTGTGGAACGATAGAACCCCATTTTTGAGGTTTTTAATATAAAACCATTACCTTGTAAGTTTCAGGCTTTGAAAACCGCAAAAAAGGGCATTTTTCAACCTCTATTGCGTGACATTTTACCCCACAAAAGAGAAAAAGCACACCACACGATAAATGTGATATGCTTAACTCTCTGCAACCCTCTGACAGACCGTCAATACCTATACTGTTTTACCACGGACTGTCATTGAGAGGTTCTTTTTTTGTATGAAAATCTATCCTTTGAAATGTTGACTTTTATATTTTTTTGTGGTAGAATAGACAAGGTTTTTGTCGTTTGACAAAAAAAGAGTTTTTGCATATTATAAAATAAGAATTTTTTAGATTATTATGGGGGAAATTATGAGTACATTATTATCTGTTTCAATAGCTCTGCTTGCAGGACTTTTAATGACAAGAGCGTTTAAACCGTTAAAGCTTCCGTCGGTTACTGCCTACTTAATCGCAGGTGTATTGATTGGTCCGTATTGCGTTGGTGCACTGGGAATTGATGGTTTTGGTTTTTCAAGTCATGATGCAGTAGAAAAATTAGGATTGATTTCCGACGTTGCACTTGGTTTTATTGCATTTTCTATTGGTAGTGAGTTCCGTTTGGAAGAACTCAAAAAAACAGGAAAACAGGCAACGGTTATAGGCATTGTTCAGGCGCTTGTTGCTACACTTTTAGTTGACCTTGCTCTTTTAGTTGTACATATTATTATGCCTGATAAACTCAGTGTTCCACAGCTTATCACATTAGGCGCAATAGCAACGGCAACTGCTCCTGCTGCTACACTTATGGTTGTACGTCAGTATAAAGCAAACGGACCACTTACAAAACTGTTGCTTCCAATTGTTGCTTTAGATGATGCCGTTGGCTTAATTGTGTTTGCTGTATCATTTGGTATAGCTAAAACATTAATTTCAGGACAGGTTGACACAATTTCAATCATTGTAAACCCAATTATTGAAATCGTATGCTCACTTGGACTCGGTGCAATTATGGGCTGGATTTTAACACAGTTTGAAAAGCTTTTCAATTCAAATACAAACAGATTAAATATGACAATTGCTTTTGTGCTTGCAACTGTTGCACTTTCAATGCTCAAATTTGAAATTGGTTCTGTACATATCGGTTTTTCATCACTTTTAGTATGCATGATGCTTGGAACAATTTTCTGTAACATTTGTCCGCTTTCAGAAGATTTGATGGGTGCAGCTGACAAATGGACATCTCCTGTCTTAGCACTGTTCTTCGTAATCAGCGGTGCTGAACTTGAACTTTCGGTTTTTGCAGATGTTGCTATCGTTATTATTGGCATTGTATATATCATTTTCCGTTCGCTTGGAAAATATATAGGAACATTTATCAGTTCTAAGGCTACAAAATGTGAGCCGCAGATTTGCAAATATCTTGGTATTACACTCTTGCCTCAGGCTGGTGTTGCACTCGGAATGTGTTCGATTGCAGCTGCCGCTCTTCCCGGTGAAGGTGCAATGATTAGAAATATTACATTGTTTGCGGTACTTATTTATGAACTCTTCGGTCCGCTTCTTACAAAAATGGCTCTTCAGGCTGCAGGTGAAATCAAGCCGATGTCAGACGAAGTTAAAATGCGTCGTCAGACAAAGCTTGAGGCGGCTAAAAAGGCATCCGACAACGAATAATCAAAAAAGCCGAATGCAAAAAAGCATTCGGCTTTTTTGGGGTGAAGGTGTATCTTATGAATATAATAAGGGAAAATATAAAAGCATCAATTATATATATAAAAACTCTTTTAAAGTGGATAGTGATTTCTCTGTGCGTTGGTGCTGTGAGCGGAGTTATTGGCAGTGTTTTTCATATTGCCATTGACTTTGTAACAGAATATCGCATAGAGAACAACTGGATAATTCTTCTTTTGCCGATTGGCGGTATTTTAATTGCTTTTCTATACGGAATATCTAAAAAATTTGGAAAGATTGATACAAACCGTGTGTTTGAGGCAGTCAAAACCGATGATAAAGTTCCTGCTATTATGGCTCCGCTTATTTTTGTTAGCACTATTATCACACATCTTCTGGGCGGCTCTGCAGGCAGAGAAGGTGCTGCGCTCCAACTTGGCGGAAGTATTGGATATAACGTAGGAAAGTTTTTCAGGCTGGGGAAAAAAGATTTACACATCATCGTAATGTCAGGTATGAGTGCGGTGTTTGCAGCTCTGTTTGGAACTCCGCTGACTGCTGCAGTATTCTCGCTGGAAGTGGTTTCTGTTGGTATTAAATGTTATGCAGGGTTAGTTCCTTGCGTGCTTTCTGCGATAGTTGCATCTAAAATTGCACTTCTTTTCGGGCTTCATCCTGTAAGATTCAGCGGTGTAGCAATTCCTGATATAGCCTTAAACAGTGTGGTTTTGGTTATAGCTTTAGCTATGCTTTGCGCTTTGGTAAGCATACTTTTTTGCGTATCTATTAAAAAATGCGAACATTTCACAAAAAAGCTTCTTCCAAACAGTTATATTCGCGCGGCGGTTGGAGGAGCGGTAATCGTTCTTTTGACATTAGTTTTAAGAACAACGGATTATAACGGCGCAGGAATGGATATAATCACACGGGCGATAGGTGGTAGCGCGCGACCTGAGGCTTTTTTGTTGAAAATTATATTTACGGCAATCACCATTTCAGCAGGCTTTAAAGGAGGAGAAATCGTGCCTGCGTTTTTCGTTGGCTCAACGTTTGGATGCATGATAGGCTCACTTTTGGGACTTGATGCAGGCTTTGGTGCGGCAATCGGATTTGTAACTGTTTTCTGCGGTGCTGTAAACAGTCCTTTAGCATCTGTTATGCTTTCTTTAGAAGTTTTTGGTGCAGACGGAATGCTGCTTTTTGCTTTAGCTTGCAGTGTAAGTTATATGATGTCAGGCAGATTCAGCCTTTATGAAAACCAGACAAATATATATTCTAAAATAGCAGACAAGTTCATTGAAGAGAATGTGAAAAAAGAAGATTTAAAGGAAGATGGGGAAATGTCAGAGATTTTAAGTATTATTGAGTCTTTCAAGGCAGGATGCTCTTGCGGTAAAAAGCACGATACGACGATAAAGGATATTCAGATTGGTTCAGGTTTAGTCCGTAATGTTGGAGAAATCTTAAGAAAGAATAATTTTTCAAAAAATCTTTTGCTTGTTGCAGATGAAAACACAATTAAAGCAGCAGAGGGTATCAAAGAGAGTCTTGATGGCTTTAACATAGAATACAAAACATATGAAGATTTGCGTATTGCAACAATGGAAAGAGTAAAAGAGATAGAAGCATTGATTGCAGGAAAAGATATTTCCGTTTTGTCTGTCGGTACAGGCTCGGTTAATGATACTTGTCGCTTGGCAGCGGCAAATCAGGATAAACTTCTTTGTATTTTTGCAACAGCTCCGTCGATGGATGGGTTTGCATCTTACTGCGCACCGATTGTAGATGGTCCGTTTAAGTTGACATACCCTGCTAAAAGTCCTGAGGTTATTATAGGTGATACAAAGATTTTAGCTAATGCTCCAAATGAGCTTAAATCGGCAGGCTTTGGAGATATGATTGCAAAATACGTAGGTCTTATTGACTGGCAGGTTTCTGCACTTTTAACAGGGGAATACTACTGTGAAAGAATTGCAGCTCTTACGCGTGATGCAGTTGATGAACTGATGCAGATGGCAGGAAGCGTTACTTTAAATGACGAGCGCACGGCAGGAAAAATATTTGAGGCGCTATTAAAAACGGGAATCGGTATGAGCTTTGCTCAGAATTCGCGTCCTGCAAGCGGAGCAGAGCATATCGTAGCACATCTTATAGAATGTGTTGAGCTTCGTGATAACATAATCCCGAATTTTCACGGAGATGACGTTGGCGTATCTACTTTGGAAACACTGAAGTTTTACAACGGACTTACCCAAAAAGAAGAGATAAATACTTATAAGGAAAATCTCGATTGGGATGATATTTACGAGTTTTATGGCTCAATGGCAGAAGATGTCAAAAATCTTAATACTCCTGATACAATCACAGATTCAGTGTGTCCTGATAAGCTAAAACAATCCTGGGGTGAGATTGTAAAAATCATAAAAAGTGTTCCGTCATATGAAGAATGTAAAAAGGCGATGGAAATGGCAGGATGCAAGATTACAATTTCTGATATTGGAAAAAGTCAGGAGCTATTTGATAACTGTTTCAAATATTCGCCATATATGAGAAGAAGATTAACACTTTTAAGATTACGTGATATGATAGAAGAATAAACAAAAATGGCTTGCTAAATTTTGCGAGCCATTTTCCTGTTTATTTCTTTGTATGTGAAGATAAAAACAGATAGCCTAGTGCTAAAATAAGTAAAGTGTCTTCGTTTGATTCGTTTATAAGCAGAAAAATCAGCCCTAAAATGAGCAGGTCATCATTTTGAAAGCCGCTTAAGATTCCTTTATGTTCTTTTTTTGGTTCTTCCCTGCAAGGCTCTGCCAGCTTTCTTTCGATATGTTCTTTTTCCGTTTGTACAGGGTTTGGCATATAAGGTTTTGGCTCTTTTTTTATTGGGGCAGAAAAGTTGTTACTTCTGTTATAGTAGTTTGTTTCCATATCTATCACACCTATAATTTAAAATCTTTAAACAAATCAAGCTCACGTGCAAGCTTTAAAAGAGAGGTTAGTTTTAAAAGCTTAATTGCAGAATCGACAGCATCTCTTTTATCCTCGCTCAAAAAGGGTTTGATTGCCCAAAGCAGTCTGCTTCTGTCGTCATCCTCTGTGTGCTTTAAGCCTGACATCATCTGACTGAGTTTTAAAAGAATTGAAAGATCTAAAGAGCTGCCGTCATTTTTGCTTTTTGACGCCTTTTCTTCCTTGTCTGTTTCTTCATCGGGAACAAGTGCATTAAAAAGAGCTTCTGTCTGCGGACTGCTCGATATTGCGCTGGCCAACGCATCAATTAATTTACTTTTTTCATCATCCATAAGTAAACACCTCTTCTAAGTTACTGACTATTCTTTCTTTTTGCCGAGTCCTGATAAAATATCAGGGTTTTCTCTGAGCTTATTAAGTCCCTCGGTTAACATATCGGGGGTAATTTCATTTTCTAAATTCAAGGATTTTAAAACCTTAGATGCTTTTTCAAAATCAATATTTTTCTCTAAGCTTTCGCCTGATTTTATCATTTCTGTCAGTTCGGCAAGTTTTTTGGGGTCAATATCTGAGAGCAGTTTTTCAAGCTTTTTCTTAATTTTATTGTCAAACATAAAAAGTACTCCTTTTTAAAAATGATATCATTATCAATATATTCAAATCGCAAAAATAAATTACATAATTAACATAATTTTTTATTTTGAATATACTGATTATATACCGCAAAAAAAGGAAGAATATGAATGATATATTTTGATAATGCGGCAACAACCTATAAAAAGCCTTCGGATGTTTACAGGGCAATTTATGAAAATATGATAAATTATGGTGCAAATGCAGGACGAGGCGGTCACAGTCTTTCGATTAAAGCGGGAGAAATAATAAACGAAACCCGCTCTTTACTTTGTGATTTTTTCGGAATTGAAAATCCTGAAAGGCTTGCTTTTTTTCAAAATGCAACCTATGCGTTAAATACAGGTATAAAGGGATTACTTTTACGCGGCGACCATGTTGTGACGACTTCTATGGAGCACAATTCTGTTTTGCGTCCGCTTGCCGAGCTTAAAAGGCAGGGGATAATTGAATATACTCAGGTTTTGGCAAATGAAAAAGGCGAGATTTCTATAGATGATATAAAAAAGGCTATGCGATACAAAACAAAGCTTTTAGTTATGACCCACGCATCAAATGTATGCGGAAACATTTATGATATTAATGCGGCGGGGAAGCTTGCTAAAGAAAGAGGTATCATTTTTATGGTGGATGCCGCACAAAGTGCAGGTCTTTTAGAGCTTGATGGCAATATGGCAGATATGCTTGCTTTTTCAGGACATAAGAGCTTAATGGGTGCTCAGGGTACAGGATGTCTTTATGTAAGGGATGGCTTAGAGATTAAACCGCTTATAGAGGGCGGAACAGGCTCTATGTCAGAAAATCTTTATCACCCCGATATTATGCCCGATAAGTTTGAATGTGGCACACAAAATATGCCTGCAATTTCATCACTTTCAGAAGGCGTAAAATTTGTACAAAAAATTGGAAGAGCAGAAATTTTAGAGCACGAACAATGGCTTTCTGACTATTTTGTGAGTGAAGTAAAAAATATTTCAGGTATTATAGTTTACGGAACAGAGGATGCTAAAAACCGAACAGGTGTCGTATCTGTTAATATTAAGGATTATGATGCCAATATAGTAGCAGACAGATTAAGCACAGATTATGCTATTTGTGTAAGGAGCGGGCTTCATTGTGCGCCGTCTGCCCACAGAACGCTAAACACCATAGACAGAGGAACTGTAAGATTCAGCTTTGGACTTTACAATACGAAACAGGAAATAGACAAAGCGATTCTTGCATTAAACAGGATTGCGGTGCAAGGGTTTAACTGAATGAATAAAATCGGTTTTAAAGAACAAAATAGATGTATGCGGAAAAGCCGCAGTATTTACTCCTACTAAATAAAAACGAAAGAGGGAAGCAAAGTGGCAAATAAAGCTAATCATTCAATTGCCTGCAGCGTGCAGCAATGTATGCACCATTGTGGAGAACAGAACTACTGCAGTCTCGATTGCATATCAGTCGGCACACACGAGACAAATCCGACAGTAGTAGAGTGCACAGACTGTGAATCATTCCGTTTGAAATAATTTTATAGGCTTGTTAAAAGGAGTCTTGGATAGGTTTTATCCGAGACTCCTTTGCATTGTATGATTTTAATAAAAAATTTTTATAAAAACAATATATTAAGGTAAAAAAACTGTTGATTAATTGGAGAAAATCTGTTAGAATATATAAAGAAGTTTTTTAGGATTTTGTGAGTAATTGTATATTTAATAATCATATGTGCATTCACACAGGGTCCCGAATGCATATTTTTTTGCATAAAAATACAAAAAACACTTGACATTTATGCATATTGGTGTATAATGTATGTATAAAAATACAAAAAGGAGACGATTTGAAATGAAAAAGAAGTTTAATAAGGTGGTACTTGCATACTCAGGAGGTCTTGATACATCAATCATAATTCCGTGGCTTAAGGAAAGCTATGGTTGCGAAGTTATTGCCGTTGCAGCTGACGTAGGTCAGGATGCAGAGCTTGAAGGCTTAGAAGAAAAAGCAATAAAGACAGGCGCTTCTAAAATATATATCGAAGATTTGAAGCAGGAATTCGTTAATGAATTCATTTTCCCGACAATGCAGGCGGGAGCAGTTTATGAAAACAGATACTTGCTCGGAACAAGCTTTGCCCGTCCTATCATCGCAAAGAGAATGGTTGAGATTGCAGAAAAAGAGGGCGCAGATGCTATCTGCCACGGCTGCACAGGTAAAGGTAACGACCAGGTTAGATTTGAGCTTACAATAAAAGCTTTTGCTCCGCAGATGGATATTATTGCTCCATGGAGAATCTGGGATATAAAGAGCCGTGAAGAAGAAATTGCATATGCAGAAGAAAGAAATATTTCTTTAAAAATTACAAGAGAAACAAACTATTCTAAAGATATGAATCTCTGGCACTTGTCACACGAGGGCTTAGACCTAGAGGATCCTGCAAACGAGCCTGATTATGATAAAATATTAGAGCTTTCTGTTTCTCCTGAAAAAGCTCCAGACAAGGCTACATATGTTACAATCTCATTTGAAAAGGGTATTCCTGTAGCTTTAGACGGCGAAAAGATGGATGGTGTAACTTTAATCAGAAAACTTAACGAAATCGGTGGTGCAAACGGCGTTGGCCTTGCTGACCTCGTTGAAAACCGTCTTGTTGGTATGAAATCACGTGGCGTTTACGAAACACCGGGCGGAACAATCCTTTATCATGCACACGAAGTTTTAGAAACAATTTGTTTAGACAAAGATACACAGCACTACAAACAACAGATTGCAATTAAGTTTGCAGATTTAGTATATAACGGTCAGTGGTACACTCCTCTTCGTGAAGCGCTTTCAGCTTTCGTTGATTCAACACAGGAAACAGTTACAGGTGATGTTAAGCTTAAGATTTATAAAGGAAACATCATTAATGCAGGTGTAACAAGTCCATACTCATTATACAACGAAGAAATCGCAACATTTGACGAAGATAATGTATATAACCAAAACGATGCAGGCGGCTTTATCAACCTCTTCGGTCTTCCGATTCAGGTTAAGGCTATGGCCGACAAAAAGAGAAAATAACAGGAGTTAAACATGTATAAAGTATTTATAGATGGCGGAGCAGGCACAACAGGCTTAAGACTTAAAGAAAGACTTTCGCAAAGAAAAGATATTGAGCTTTTAACAATTAGTGAAGAATTAAGAAAAGATGCAGATGAAAAAAAGCGCATCGCAGAAAGCTCGGATATAACATTTTTATGTCTTCCTGATGATGCAGCTAAAAGTGCAGTACAAAACATTTCGCCTGATGCTAAGGTTAAAATAATAGACGCGTCAACTGCACACAGAACAAATCCCGATTGGCTTTATGGCTTTCCGGAGCTTTCAAAAGAGCATCGTGATGGCTTGAAGACTGCAAAAAGAGTAGCCGTTCCTGGTTGTCACGCAAGCGGATTTAACGTAATTGCGTATCCTTTAGTTAAGCTTGGAATTGTAAAGCCTGATTATCCGTTTGTATGTACTTCGCTTACAGGTTATTCAGGCGGAGGAAAGAGTATGATAGCTGATTATGAATCGGGTGAAAGAACTACAGCTTTAGATGCTCCACGTACATATGCTTTAGCTCAAAAACATAAGCATCTTCCTGAAATGCAGGCGGTGCCAAAGATTTCAGCTCCTCCGATTTTTATGCCGGTTGTAGGTGATTTCTACAGCGGTATGGCAGTTTCACTTCCACTATACGCCAATATGCTTGAGAAGAAAATGTCAGCAGAGGACGTTTGCAAGGCTTTGAAAGAATACTATGACTGCCAGAAGATGATTACCGTACTTCCGTTCGGTGGTAACGAAGAAGAAGCAGGTTTCTTTTCAGCAAATCACCTTTCAGGAAAAGACAATATGGAAATCTTAGTCGCAGGTAACGATGACAGAATACTCATTATGGCAAGATACGATAATCTTGGAAAAGGCGCATCAGGAGCTGCCGTACAGTGTATGAATATTATGCTTGGCTGTGATGAGGCTGAAGGATTGGAGCTTTAAAGGAAAGGACTAAAATGATGAAACAGATATCAGGTGGTGTTTGTGCCGCTAAAGGCTTTTTAGCAAGCGGTATTCATTGCGGAATAAGAAAAAACAAAACAAAAAAAGATTTGGCTTTGATTGTTTCTACAAAGCGCGCTAAAGCAGCAAGCGTATATACTCAGAACTTAGTAAAAGGTGCACCGATTTATGTTACACGTGAAAATATAAAAGACGGTTATGCACAGGCAGTTATTTGTAATAGCGGAAATGCAAATACTTGTAACGCAAACGGCGTGGAGATTGCAGAGCAGATGTGTGCTTTAGTTGAAAAGTTTACTGAAATAAAAAAAGAGGATGTCATCGTGGCATCAACAGGTGTTATAGGTCAGCCTTTAGACATCACACCTATTGCAAATGGTATGGATGCTTTGGTCAATGGCTTGGGTCAGGACAGCCAGGCTGCGGCAGAAGGTATTATGACAACAGATACCTTAAAGAAAGAAATGGCAGTCGAGTTTGTTATCGGTGGTAAGGTTTGCAGACTTGGCGGCATAGCAAAAGGCTCAGGTATGATTCATCCGAACATGGCAACAATGCTTGTATTTATAACTACTGATGTTAATATTTCTCCCGAGATGCTCCAAAAAGCACTCTCTAGGGATGTTAAGACATCGTTTAATATGGTGAGTGTTGACGGAGATACATCAACAAACGATATGGTAAGCATCTTAGCAAACGGCGAGGCAGGAAATGAGGAAATCACAGAAGAAGGTGAAGATTTTGAAATTTTCTGCAAGGCTTTAGGCACAGTTACAAAATATCTTTGCCGTATGATTGCAAAAGACGGCGAGGGTGCAACAAAGCTTATAACAGGAAAGGTAACAGGAGCTAAAGATGAAGAAACAGCAAAAATTGTTGCAAAATCTGTTATATGCTCAAGTCTTTTAAAGGCAGCTATGTTTGGTGCTGATGCCAACTGGGGAAGAGTTCTCTGTGCTATAGGCTATAGCGGTGCAGATGTTGACATTACAAAGGTTAACGTAGGTTTCTGTTCAAAAAGCGGTGTGATTGAAGTCTGCAAAAACGGCGCAGGTATAGATTTTTCCGAAGAAATAGCAAAAGAAGTCTTAACAGAAGACGAAATTACTATAAATATTGATTTACAATCAGGTGATGGTGAGGCAACGGCGTGGGGTTGTGACCTCACATATGATTACGTTAAAATCAACGGAGATTACAGAACCTGATAAATGGAGGATAAAATGGATATATCAAACAGAGCAGAGATACTTATTAAAGCGCTTCCGTACATACAGAAATATAACGATAAAATTATCGTTGTAAAATACGGCGGAAATGCAATGATAGACGATGAACTGAAAAAAGATGTAATGCGAGATATTGTAATGCTCACATTAATAGGTATTAAGGTTGTACTGGTTCACGGTGGCGGTCCTGAGATTTCAGAAATGATGACAAAGGTCGGCAAAAAATCAGAATTTGTTGACGGCTTAAGAGTTACAGACAAGGAAACTGTTGATATTGTTCAGATGGTTTTAGCAGGTAAAATCAACAAAAACCTTGTAAATCTGATTGAGATGACAGGCGGAAAAGCCATCGGTCTTTGCGGAACTGACGGACATATGATACAGGCCGTACCACTTAAAAAAGAGCTTGGCTTTGTCGGTGAGATAACAGAAATAAACACACAGGTTATTTTAGATACAATCGAAAAAGGATATATCCCTGTTATTGCAACTGTAGGCTGTGACAATGAGGGTAATACATACAACATAAACGCAGATACAGCCGCATCAAGAATCGCAGGAGCGCTCGGTGCAGAAAGCCTTATATCTATGACCGATATAAAGGGACTTTTAAGAGATAAAGACGATGAAAATTCACTTATCTCAAAGGTTAACGTAAGCGAAGCACCGCAGCTTGTTAAAGAGGGAATAATCTCAGGCGGTATGATTCCAAAAGTCGAATGCTGCACAGAAGCGATAAGACGTGGTGTAAACAAGGTATTTATAATTGACGGAAGAGTTCCACATTCAATCCTGATTGAAGTACTAACAGATGAAGGTATTGGAACAATGTTCGTTAAGTAATAGAGGATGGATGTAAAAAAAGTCCAGACCGCAAAAGGCAAGTTTAAAAATTTACTTTAGATAATGCATAGACTCTAGAAAGGATTAGAAAAATGGCAGACATTAAGAAACTGGATTTAGAATATATAGCACCGACATATGCTAGGACGGATCTTTGTTTAGAATATGGCAAAGGCTCTACTTGCTATTCAGAAGATGGCAAAAAATATATTGACCTTGGTGCAGGTATTGCCGTTAACGGTTTCGGTTTCTGTGATGAAGAATACAAAAATGCAGTTATAGAGCAGCTTTCTAAACTGCAGCATACGTCAAATCTCTATTACACTGCCCCGCAGGCTAAGCTTGCGGAGCTTTTGTGTATTCGTACGGGGATGAAAAAAGTATTCTTTTCAAACTCAGGTGCCGAAGCAAATGAATGTGCAATCAAGGCAGCGAGGAAATATTCAAGCGATAAATATGGTGATGATAGAAACGTTATAATAACGCTTAAGGACAGTTTTCACGGAAGGACACTCACTACAATTTCTGCAACAGGTCAGGACCATTATCATACACACTTTGCACCATTTACTAAAGGCTTTTTGCACGCAGAAGCAAATGACATCTCTGACCTTAAAAAGCTTTTGGAAGAAAACAAGTGCTGCGCTGTTATGATAGAGCTTATTCAGGGTGAGGGTGGAGTGAATGTTCTTTGTCCTGAGTATGTAAAAGAGATTGAAAAAATCTGCAAAGACGAAGATATACTTTTAATCGTTGATGAAGTTCAGACAGGAAACGGAAGAACAGGTTATCTCTATGCATATCAGGGATACGGCATATCACCTGACATTGTTTCAACTGCTAAAGGTTTAGGCGGCGGACTTCCAATTGGTGCGACGATGTTTTCAGACAAGGTAAAAGATACTCTGTCAGCAGGCACTCACGGCTCAACCTTTGGCGGAAACCCCGTTGTTTGTGCGGGCGCATATTCAATCCTTTCAAGAATTGATGAAAAGCTTTTAGAAGATGTAAAAAGAAAGAGCGAATATATAAAAAATGAGCTTAAAGGCGCTAAGGGAGTTAAAAGCATAACAGGAATGGGACTTATGCTTGGTATTGAAACTGAAAAAGAAGCTAAAGAGGTTTTAAATAAATGTTTAGAGCGTGGTGTGATTGTACTCACTGCTAAAACAAAGATAAGACTTCTGCCGGCACTCACGATTACAGATGAAGAACTTAGCGAAGCTATTAAAATCTTAAAAGATGTATTAGCAGAATAAAGGGAAGGGAAATGAAAATGAAACATTTATTAAAGCTTTTGGATTTAACAGAAAAAGATATTTTGTCAATACTTAATTTGGCAGACCAGCTTAAGTATGATAAAAAGAATAATATTGAGCATAAATATTTGGCAGGAAAAACACTCGGTATGATTTTCTCAAAATCATCAACAAGAACAAGAGTATCCTTTGAGGTTGGCATGTATGAGCTTGGCGGTCAGGCACTGTTTTTAAGCTCAAACGATATTCAGCTTGGAAGAGGTGAGCCCGTTCGTGATACTGCAAGAGTTCTTTCAAGGTATCTAGATGGTATTATGATAAGAACTTACGACCAGGAAGATGTTGAGGAACTCAGCAAATATGGCTCGATTCCGATTATCAACGGTCTTACAGATTTTGCTCATCCTTGTCAGGTTTTAGCAGATTTAATGACAATAAGAGAATATAAAGACTCGCTAAAAGGTTTAAAGCTTTGCTTTGTAGGTGACGGCAACAATATGGCAAACTCTTTAATCGTTGGTTGTATAAAGATGGGCATGAGTGTAGCTATTGCTTGCCCGGATAACCACAAGCCTGACGCAGAAATTATGAAATGGGCAGAAGAAAACGGCGACTTTTTATGCACAGAATCTGTTTTGGAAGCTGCTAAAAATGCTGATGTGTTATATACAGACGTATGGGCATCAATGGGGCAAGAAGCAGAAGCTGAACAGAGAAAATTAGAGTTTAAAAATTATCAGATAAACGACAGCGTAATGGCAGTGGCTAAAGCTGATGCTATGGTACTTCACTGCCTGCCTGCACATCGTGAAGAAGAAATCACAGAAAAAGTGTTTGAAGAACATGCAAATGAAATCTTTGATGAGGCAGAAAACAGAATACATGCACAAAAAGCTGTTATGGTTAAACTTATGGGAGAAGACAAGAGATAAGAGCATATTAATATAGATTTTGTTTGTGCCCAATACTAAAGAAAGGGATGATTATGATATGGCAGAAAAAGCATATATCATTTTAGAGGACGGTCACGTTTTCTGCGGCAAGAGATTTGGTGCAGATTGTGATGCTATTGGCGAGCTTGTGTTCACAACAGGCATGGGTGGATATATTGAAACACTCACAGACGAGGCTTATGCAGGGCAGATTGTGTTGCAGACGTTTCCTTTGATAGGTAACTGTGGAATGATTTTTGAAGATGTAGAAAGCAGAAAGTCTCACTTAAGTGCCTATATTGTAAAGGAATGGTGTACTGCGCCATCAAACTTTAGAATGGAACAAGACCTTGACTCTTACTTAAAAGAAGAGGGAATTCCGGGAATATATGATGTTGACACTCGTGAAATCACAAGGATTTTAAGAGAAAAGGGAACAATGACAGCTAAGATTGTAGGCGAGCTACCTGAAAACGCTACAGAGGGTTTAGCAGAATATAAGCCGGCAGGTGCGGTGGCAAAAGTTACTTGCCCACAAAAGAATACATATAGCGCAGTAAGTGAGAAGAAATATACAGTAGCACTTTACGATTTTGGTGCTAAATCAAACATAGTAAAAGAGCTTACAGAAAGAGGTTGCGAGGTTATAACGCTTCCTTATACAGCGAGTGCTGATGACATCTTAGCGCTTGGTGCCGCGGGCGTTGTGATTGGAAGCGGTCCGGGAGACCCAGCCCAAAATAAAGAGCAGATAGAAGAAATCAAAAAACTTTTTGGAAAAATCCCGATGCTCGGTATTTGTCTTGGACATCAGCTTATGGCACTTAGCCAGGGTGCTGAAACAGAAAAGCACAAATATGGTCACAGAGGCGCAAATCAACCTGTAAAGGATTTAGAAAGCGGCAGAACATATATAACAAACCAGAATCATGGATATATCGTATCTTTTAATTCTTTAAAGAATACGGGCGGCGAAATGAACTTTGTAAATGCAAACGACGCTACGTGCGAGGGTATAAAATATCCCAAGCTTTCTGCTTTTTCAGTTCAGTTCATTCCTCACGGCAAAGATGCCGATTTAGTGTATGATAGATTTATTAAGTTGATGGGAGGTGCTTTCTAATGCCATTGAATCCGGATATTAAAAAAGTTTTGGTAATAGGCTCAGGTCCTATCGTAATAGGTCAGGCAGCAGAGTTTGACTATGCAGGCGCACAGGCATGCAGAGTTTTAAAAGATGCCGGCTTAAACGTGGTATTAGTAAACTCTAACCCTGCAACAATTATGACTGATAAGGCTTTGGCTGATGAAATATATTTAGAGCCGCTAACAGAGCAGACAATAATGAGAATTATTGAAAAAGAACGTCCCGATAGCTTACTCGCATCACTCGGCGGTCAGACGGGTCTTACTGTTGCAATGCAGCTTAACAAGAGCGGCTTTTTAAAGAAAATGGGTGTAAAGCTTTTAGGCACTAACGCAGATGCCATTGATAAAGCAGAAGACAGAGAACTCTTTAAAGAAACAATGCTAAAGATTGGTCAGCCCTGTATTCCGTCTGACATCGCAACAGATATCGACAAGGCCCTCGAGATAGCAGAAAGTATTGGATATCCTGTAATTATCCGTCCTGCGTTTACTTTAGGCGGTGGCGGCGGCGGTGTTGCATATAACCGTGATGAATTTATAACAATTGCATCAAATGGTCTTTTGCTTTCACCTATCACACAGATTCTTGTTGAGAAATATATTTATGGTTGGAAAGAAATTGAGTTTGAGGTAATGCGTGACTCTCAAGGTAATGCAATTACAATCTGCAGTATGGAAAACTTTGACCCTGTTGGTATTCACACAGGCGACAGTATCGTTGCAGCTCCTGCTTTAACTCTTTCAAATAAAGAATACGAGATGCTTAAAAAAGCATCACTTGACATTATCACAGAGCTTGAAATCGAGGGCGGATGTAACTGTCAGTTTGCATTAAACCCGAATAGTTTTGAGTATGCAGTAATTGAGGTTAATCCTCGTGTTTCAAGGTCATCGGCGCTTGCTAGTAAAGCAACAGGATATCCGATTGCAAAGGTTACAAGTAAAATTGCCCTTGGCTATACTCTGGACGAAATCCAAAACGACGTAACGGGAAAAACTTGTGCTTGCTTTGAGCCTACAATCGACTATGTTGTTGTTAAATTCCCAAAATGGCCTTTTGATAAGTTTGTATATTCATCAAGAAAGCTTGGCACACAGATGAAAGCAACAGGCGAGGTTATGTCAATCGGCGCAAGCTTTGAAATGGCCATCATGAAGGCAGTTCGCGGTGCAGAAATTGGTCTTGATACACTTAACAATCCTGCTATGGAAGGTATCGATATCAAAGAGCAGCTTACTAAACTTGATGATTTAAGACTTTTTGCTGTTTTTGAAGCTTTAAAGCAAGGCATCTCTGTTGAAGAGATTAATGATATTACTAAAATAGATAAGTTCTTCATTTCAAAATTAAAGAACTTAGTAGAGTTTGAAAGGAAGATCGAAAATACTGTTTTAACAGAAGAAATGTATGTCGAAGGTAAAAAGCTTGGATATACAAATAAAGCCTTAAAGAGAATAAGCGCAAATGAGCTTCCCGGAAACCGCCACTGTGTTTATAAGATGGTTGATACTTGTGCGGCAGAGTTTGCAGCACAAACACCGTACTTCTACTCAACATATGATGAGCATTGTGAAGCAAGGGAAAGAGTAGGAAAAGACAATAAAAAGATTATTGTTTTAGGCTCAGGTCCTATTCGTATCGGTCAGGGTATTGAGTTTGACTATTCTTCAGTTCATTGTGTGTGGGCATTAAAGAAAATGGGTTATGAAGTTGTTATCATAAACAATAACCCTGAAACTGTTTCAACAGACTTTGACACAGCCGACAGACTCTATTTTGAGCCGCTCACCGAAGAAGATGTTATGAACGTTATCAAGGTCGAAAATCCGATTGGTGTCGTTGTTGCTTTCGGCGGTCAGACTGCTATCAAGCTCACTCAGTTCTTAGACAAACAGGGAATTCAGATTTTAGGTACATCTGCTGAAAGTATTGATATGGCAGAAGATAGAGAACGTTTTGATGCACTCTTAGAAAAGTTTGACATCAGGAGACCTAAGGGTATGGGTGTTTTAACTAATCAGGAAGCACTCACCGCTGCAAATAGTCTTGGTTATCCCGTTCTTCTTCGTCCGTCATACGTTATCGGCGGTCAAAATATGACTATTGCATACAGCGATGAAGACGTTAACCGTTATATGAAAATTATCCTGATGCAGGAGATTGAAAATCCTGTCTTGGTAGATAAATATATGATGGGTAAAGAGTTAGAAGTTGACGTTATCTCCGACGGAAAGAATGTTTTAATTCCCGGTGTTATGGAGCATATCGAAAGAGCCGGTGTTCACTCAGGCGACTCAATCGCAGTATATCCGCCGTTCAACTTAAGCGATAAGATACTCGAAAAGATGATTGAATGTTCTGAAAAGCTTGCGCTCGCTATGGGTACAAAAGGCTTAGTTAATATTCAGTATTTAGTAAATAAAAACGAGCTTTACGTAATCGAAGTTAACCCGAGAGCATCAAGAACAATTCCTTATATCAGTAAAGTAACGGGTGTTCCGATGGTTGACCTTGCAACTAAAGTAATGCTCGGTGAAGATTTGTCAACACTTGGTTACGGTACAGGACTTTATAAATCATCACCGTATGTTGCAGTAAAGGTTCCTGTATTCTCATTTGAGAAATTACTCGATGTAAACTCACTTTTAGGACCTGAAATGAAGTCAACAGGTGAAGTTTTAGGTATCGGCAGAAATATGACAGAGGCTGTATTTAAAGGGCTTGTTTCCGCAGGCTTTAAGCTCGGAAAAAGAAAAATCGGCGGTGTTTATATGAACGTTGCCATAAAAGACAGCTATGATTTAATTAAGCTTGCTGATAAGTTCAACAATTTAGGACAGACAATCTATGCAAGCGAGGAGTCTGCTGAAATCATAAGAAGACTTGGCGTTGATGTAATTGAGGTTAAAGAACTGTTTGGAGATAGCGGTGTAATCGGTCTTATGGAAGATGGCAAGATTGATTATATAATCTACACAAATTCAGGCGGAGACAATGGAATCTCTGATTACATTAAGCTTCACAGACGTGCTCTTCAGCTTTCAGTTGCATGCCTCACTTCACTCGATACTGCAAATGCTTTGGCAGACATCATTGCAAGTAACTATACTGAGCTTAACACAGAGCTTGTTGATATTAATAACTTACGTCCCCAGCATCAAAAGCTTAAGTTCTATAAAATGCAGGGTTCGGGTAATGACTACATCTTCTTTGATAACTTCAATGGAGAAATCACAAGTCCTGAATCGCTTTGTATTAAATGCGTTGAAAGAAATTACTCAATCGGCGGTGACGGTATCGTCTTAATTGAAAAATCAGATATTGCTGATGCTAAAATGAGAGCATTCAACAAAGACGGAAGTGTTGCACCTATGGCAGGTAACTCTATTCGCTGCGTTGCAAAATATCTTAAGGATAACGGCATCGTAAACAAAAAGGATATGCGTATAGAAACTGCTTCAGGCATTAAGGAAGTTAAAGTATATTCATTTAACGGAAAAGTAGGCTCCGCTCAGGTTAATATGGGAAAACCAAGCCTTAAGCCGGCTGACCTTCCTGTAAATCTTTCGGGAGAGTCTGTAATTAACAGAGAAGTGGAAATTGCAGGTGGCAAATACAACATCACATGTGTGTCTGTTGGTAATCCGCATTGTGTTGTGTTCTGTGAGAGATTAGCAACTTTGGATGTAGCTGAAATTGGTCCTAAGTTTGAAAATGCAGATATATTCCCTGAGCGAGTAAACACAGAATTTGTAAAAGTTGTTGACGAAAGTACACTCATTATGCGTGTCTGGGAACGCGGTAATGGCGAAACTCTTGCTTGCGGAACAGGTGCTTGTGCAGCTGTAGTTGCAGCAGTAGAGAGTGGATACTGCAAAAAAGACACAGACATTACTGTTCGCTTAGCGGGCGGTAAAGTTGTAGTAAGATACACAGACGATGCTATATATCTTACAGGTAATGCAAACCTTATATATGAGGGTGTAATCGAATTTTAAAAGGCAGGGACGTAAAAAAAGTCCAGACTGCAAAAAGAAATAAAAAATTATAAAGCGGGCAATTCGTAGGAGAGTTTACGAGTTGCCCGTTAATTTATACAGAAATTATTGTAGAAAAATCTCAAAATCTCGATTTTTCTTATGAATTGATTTCTTTTTGCTATAAACAAACTTCGCCTCTCGGTGTACAACAAGTATGCCTTCAGGTAGCCAAAAGCAAGGAAACCTTGCTTTTGCTCAGTTTGTTCATTCTGTATCTTTTTTTCTGTCCCCACAAAAAAGCCATCGCTGTTTTAATATTTTAAAAATTTTTCCATATACTTAATATAAAGAAAGGAATGATTGATATGAGTTTTACTTTTAAAACAATAAACTTAAGAAAAATTATAAGATTTATAATAGCAGTTGCTCTTCCTTTGGCAGTTGGTTTTTTGTCGCAATATTTAGCTGGCGGAACGGAGCTTTATGCCGCGACAATAAAGCCCCCACTTTCGCCTCCTCCGATAGTTTTTCCTATTGTCTGGACAATACTTTATATTTTGATGGGCATAGCATCGTTTTTAATTTATGAAAAGGGTTGGGTAAAGGATTATGTGCGCAATGCAATAACATTTTATCTTCTGCAGCTTGCAGTAAATTTCCTGTGGTCTATTGTATTTTTCAGGTTTGAAATGGTTTTTGCAGCTTTTTGGGTATTACTTCTTTTGTGGGTTTTAGTCGGAATAACTGCTGCAAAATTTTACAGAATATGTCACGCCGCCGGACTGCTATTAATACCATATTGGCTTTGGTGTACTTTTGCCCTTTACCTTAACTTTGGTATATGGATTCTAAACAGATAAAAATTTGCAAAAAATTTAAAAAATTGTCATAAAACAGTTTACAAAACGCCGATAGAAATATATAATAAGGGAGAGTGTAAATATAAAAAAGGTTAAGGGGGAATAAATAGTGCAGTTAGAGATAAATTCCCAAAAGGGTGGATTGAAACTTGCCATTATAATAATATCTGCAATAGTTCTGGTGGCATTAATTGCTGTCGGTGCTTCTTTTGCTGTGCAGTATTCCAAGCTTAGCTATAACAAAATATATGACGGAATAAAAGCAGGGGACGTAGCCATAGGTAAAATGAGCATAGAAGATGCAAAAAATGCAATAGAGGAGCGCTATCCCCTTGACATAAACCGTACTTTAAAAATCTTCTGCGAGGGAGAAGAAACGTCATTTTCGTTGGGAGAAGTCGGTGCCTGTGTTGACGGGTTTAAGACTGCAGAGAATGCGTTTTTGTTGGGAAGAGACGGAAAACGCGGAGCTAAGCTTCAGATTATCGATGATATAAAGCAAAACGGTGCTGAGGTTAAGGTTGTTGTTAATTTCAATAACGATATTCTTGTTTCAAAGATAAATGAAATTGCAAACAAGATTGATGTACCTGAAAGAGAGCTTACAGTAGAATTAGAGGGAGAAGAGCTTGTTATAACACGAGGAAAAAGCGGATGGAGAATAATTGAAGAAACCGCAAAAGAACAAATCCGTCAGGCAGTTCTAGACAATACTGTTTCAGAAATCGGACTTATGACAGAAGAGGTAGTTCCGCCTCAGCTTACTGTGGAATATTTGGAAAAAGAGGTATGCACAGCGCCTCAGGACGCAAGCTATACTATTGAAAATCAAAGACTTAAAATTACCCCGGAAAAATTAGGGGTTAAGATTGATTCTATGGAAGCAAAAGCGATTATTGACGAAACACCTGGAGATGTTGTGCGCATTCCTGCAATTATAACACCGCCTGAAATTACAGCAGAAAAAATAAATGCTGAGCTTTTCCCTGACCTTTTGGCTACATATTCATCAACATATGCAGCATCAAACATTTCAAGGTCACATAACGTAGCTTTAGCGTCGCAAAATATATCTAATTGCGTTTTAGCTCCGGGAGATATTTTTTCATATAACGATACGGTTGGCCCAAGAACTGCTGAGCGCGGTTTCAGAGAAGCAGGAGTTTATGTAGGAAACAAGGTGGAACAGGGACTTGGTGGAGGAATTTGTCAGGTTTCATCAACTTTGTTTAATGCTGTTGTATTTGCAGATCTTGAAATCGTGTACAGAAAAAGTCATTCACTTCCTGTTTCATACGTTCCGCTTGGAAGAGATGCAACAGTTTCATACGGAAGTATTGACTTTAAGTTTGCAAACAATACAGGTGCGCCCATTAAAATAGTGGCATCTGCCATAAACGGAAGAAATACAGTAAGTATATACGGAACGAAACAGCATCCGGGCAGAACTATAGAAATAACAACTGAATGTACGGCAGTTTATCCGCCAAAGGTAGAACAGATTAAAGACAATACTTTGCCCCAAGGCACAGTGGAAGTTGAGGAAGAAGGAGCACAGGGAAGCTCATATGTTACATATAAAACAACGAAAGAAAATGGAACATCTAAAACAATAGTGCTTACAAGAAGTACATATCAGGCAACGGACAGAGTTGAAAGAGTGGGCACAAAAGAAGCAGAAGAAGTAATGAAAGAGCAAGAAGAGATTACAACTGAAGCTGATGAGCCACTCACTAAGTTGCCGAGCGAAACAGAAATGCCAACTGCCAGCCAGGCACCTGAAGTGGTGGATGGAGGAGAAGTGCAGTGAAAATGAAAACAGTTTATGTTTGTAGTGAATGCGGATACGAATCAGCAAAATGGATAGGCAAATGTCCTGCTTGCGAGAGTTGGAGCACAATGGTAGAAGAAACTGTGCATAAACCTGCTAATACAAAGGGACTAGCGGTTTCGTCAAAAAAAGCCGTTCCTGTAAAGCTTTCCGATGTGGCAACTGATGACTATGAGCGTACGCAGACGAAAATAAGCGAGCTTGACCGCGTTTTAGGCGGTGGTATTGTCAAAGGCTCACTTGTTTTAGTTGGCGGCGACCCCGGAATAGGTAAATCAACATTACTTTTGCAGCTTGCAAAATTTTTAGACAAATCTGTTTCCATTTTCTATATATCGGGAGAAGAATCGGAAAAACAACTTAAAATGCGTGCAGACCGCATTGATGTAAAAAATGAAAACTTTACTATTTTATCAGAAACAGATATAACGGCGGCTATCAGCTACATAGAAAAGGAAATGCCTGATATTTTGATTGTGGATTCAATACAGACGATGTATAATCCTGAAATTCCGTCAGCGCCGGGCAGTGTGACACAGGTGCGCGACATAACACTATCACTTATGAGGCTCTGCAAAGATACAAAAACTGCAGTTTTCATTGTAGGACACGTGACAAAAGACGGAGCAATCGCAGGGCCTAAAGTTTTAGAGCATATGGTGGATTGCGTGCTCTATTTTGAGGGTGAGAAAAACCAGACATACAGAGTTTTGCGTGCAGTTAAAAACAGATTTGGCTCAACAAATGAAATAGGTGTTTTTGAAATGACAGAAGAGGGACTTTCGGAAGTGAAGAATCCGTCTGAAATGATGCTCTCGGGCAGACCAGAAAAAGCACCGGGGTCGGCCGTGTGTTGTTCTATATCAGGAACAAGACCTGTTTTATCTGAAATACAGGCACTCATCTGTTCATCAAGCTTTGGTATGCCAAGACGAATGGCAACAGGAATTGACTATAACAGAGTAAATTTGATAATTGCAGTTTTAGAAAAGAGAGTTGGCTTAAATTTGCAAAATCAGGATGCCCATGTAAACGTTGTAGGAGGAATACGTCTTGACGAAACTGCGGCAGACCTTGCAATCGCCGCAGCAATTGCAACATCATTTAGAAACTGCGAAATGGATATGGGACTTGCTGTGATTGGTGAAATAGGCTTAACAGGTGAGCTAAGAGGTGTCAGCCAGATTGAAAAACGTCTTAAGGAAGTAGAAAAGCTTGGTTTTTCAAGATGTATAATTCCTCAGGCGAACGAAAAAGCAATTAAAGATATTAAAAATCTTGAAATAATTACGGCTAAAAACGTAACAGAAGCACTTTCACATATTTTATAATAAGTAGTCATTAGAGAGTAAAACCGCAATTAGTTCGATTCTACGATGACTAAAATAAGGGAGAATACAGATGACAAGAAAACAAGGCAGAGAATATGGTTTTAAGTTTATATTTGAATATGAAGTGCAAAGAGAAGATTATAAAGAGCTTCTTTCTCAGTTCTTTGACTTAAATCCTGATATAGAGGACCAGAAAGAATATATAAAAGAGCTTGCAGATAAAGTTATCTCAAATATTGCACAAATTGATATGCTCATTTCGGAGAATTCAAAAAGCCGCACACACGAAAGAATTTCACGTGTAGGCTTAGCTGCTTTGCGTGTTGGTCTTGCGGAAATGCTGTATTCTGACTTAGATGACAGTATCGCTATAAGCGAGGCAGTAAGAATAGCTAAAAAATATGAGGGACAAAAGGCAGCTTCTTTTGTAAACGGAATGCTATCTACTGTTTATAAAAAATCGGGGAGTAAAGAAAAGTGAGACAAACTTTTTTAGGTATAGATACAAGCAATTATACAACTTCAATTTCGGTTACGGATGACTGCGGAAACGTTCTTTCAGATATACGCAGATTACTCGAAGTAAAAGAAGGAGCGCGGGGCTTAAGACAAAGCGATGCGCTTTTTTTGCACACTAAGAATCTTCCCGAGTTGTTTTGTAAATGCGAGGTTGATTTAAAACAAATCTCCGCAGTTGGTGTAAGCTATGCACCGAGAAATGTGGAAGGCTCTTATATGCCTGTGTTTTTAGGTGGCATGAGTGCAGGTAAAATAATTGCAAAAACATTGGGTGTGCCGTACTATGAATTTTCACATCAGGAGGGGCATACGGCAGCAGGTGCTTTCTCGAGCGGCCTTAAAGATGGCAGATTTTATGCCGTTCATATGTCAGGGGGCACAACTGAAATACTTGACGTTAAAAAAGATGGTGCACGTTTTAGTGCAGAAATCGTTGGAAAAACCTTAGACATAAGCGCAGGTCAGTTAATCGACAGGGTAGGAGTAAAGCTTGGCTTTAATTTTCCGTGTGGAAAAGCGCTTGATGAAATTTGCAAAAAAAGTACAGAGCTTAAAAAAGCGCCTGTATGTGTTAAGGGTTCAGAGATAAATTTTTCAGGAACTGAAACACATTTTTTCAAGATGATAGAAAATGGAATTGATGCTTCTGATGCAGCCTTTCTTGTATTTTCAGCCATAGCAGATGCTCTTTTAAAGGCGATTTATCATATATTCCAAAAATATGGGAAAAATAAAATTTTATTTGTGGGTGGAGTGGCATCAAATTCATATATTAGGCAGACTTTAGAGAAAGCTTTAGGAAAAGATGCTTACTTTTGCTCGCCTTCGTACTCAACAGATAATGCAGTTGGAATCTCACTTATGACAGGAGAATCTTATAATGGAAAATTCTAAAATAATGACTGTAACAGTCTCTGCTTTAAACAATTATATAAAGAGAGTTATGGAAAATAACTCATACCTTAAAGATATATGCGTAAAAGGTGAGATTTCAAACCTTAAGGTGCATACATCAGGACATATCTATATGACTCTAAAGGACGAGGGTGCTGTGATAAAAGCCGTGATGTTTAAGGGCGCGGCAAAGGATATGCGGTTTGAGCTTGAAAACGGTATGAAGATAATCGCACGCGGACGTGTTTCCGTATATGAACGTGACGGACAGTATCAGTTATATATTGAAAGTATTGAGCCTGATGGTGTTGGAGCATTGTATATCGCATTTGAACAACTAAAGGCAAAGCTTTCCGAAGAAGGTTTATTTAACGATAAATTCAAAAAGCCTATCCCAAAATTTCCAGAAACAGTAGGTGTTGTCACAGCGGCGACAGGCGCGGCAGTACGAGATATTATAAATGTTTTAAAAAGACGTTATCCGCGCGCTAAAGTATGTGTTTTTCCTGTGGCGGTACAGGGTGAAGGAGCTAAAGATGAGATAGCTTTTGCAATAGAATATTTTAATAAGCATAAGCTTGCTGATGTTTTGATTGTTGGACGTGGTGGCGGCTCTATTGAGGATTTGTGGGCATTTAACGAGGAATGTGTTGCAAGGGCGATTTTTGCATCTGAAATTCCCGTAATATCTGCAGTTGGGCACGAAGTTGATTTTACAATCGCAGATTTTGTTGCCGATTTAAGAGCGCCAACTCCGTCAGCGGCGGCAGAGGTTTGCGTGCCTGACACCAAAGAGCTTATTTCATATTTAATGTCTGCTAAAAGCAAGATGTTTATGAGTGTAAACGGTGTGATTGAAAGAAAGCGTCATAAACTTTCAGTTTGCGAAAGGAAGCCACTTTCAGAGCTACTTGAAAATCTCATAAAGGACAAGCAAATTTTGCTTGATAACTATTGCTTGAATTTGGAGAATGCCGCAAAGGACATATTAAGGACAAAAAAAGAAGCCTTTTTAAAGCTTGCAGGAAAGCTTGATGCACTAAGTCCTCTCAGTGTTTTGACAAGAGGCTATGCGGTGGCTTTAGATGATAGCGGAAAAGTAATCCGCTCTGCAAATGACGTGGTAAAAGGGGACAAAATCAAGGTGAAAGTATCAGATGGAGATATACCTTGTTTGGTTGAATAAGTATTTATTGCTTTACATTGTATATTTTTTGTGATAAAATATGAAAATAGATTTACGATTGGAGAAGAAAAATAATGAGATACAGAAAAAATACGTGGGTAAAAAAGTTTCTAACGGCACTTGTGATTGCAGTAGTTTTAGTTGCTTTATTTTTGGTTTCGTTTACTGTGACAAGTATGATTTTAAAATCAAATCAGGCGCCTGATGTTCCTGAGATAGAGGAAATAGCAGGGGCTTCACCTACACCAAAGCCGACGTATGAAGAATTAGAAAGAATGGTTATAGAAAAAGACGCAAGAATCAAAGAGCTTGAAAGGCAGCTTGGAATAGGAAGTGGCGATTTGGGAGATGTGATAGTGCCGCAGCAGACAATAGCACCAAAGCCGGCACAAAAGCCTACACAAGCGCCTGCGCCTGAAGTGCAACCTGAGCCTGAAGTGCAACCTGCACCTGAAGTACAGTCTGCAGCAGATTTTGCACCTGTAGCCGAGCCTGTTACAGAATCAGCGCCAGAGGTGGTACAGTAAAGTTGATTATGGAAGACAAGAAAGCTTTTAAAGAATATATAACAAACAGCGAAGAGGAAACGACATATCTTGCTTGCGAGTTTGCTAATAGTTTAAAAAATGGTGATGTTGTTTGCCTTTTTGGTGACCTTGGAGTCGGCAAGACTGTGTTTACAAGGGGTTTATGCAAGGCACTGGGAACTGATGACTATATAAACAGTCCTACCTTTACGATAGTAAATGAGTATGAGGCGGAAAATTTTGATATTTTCCACTTTGATATGTACAGAATTGAAGATACTTCCGAGCTTGTCGAGATAGGCTTTGATGAGTATCTGAAAAAGGGCGGGGTCTGTATAATAGAGTGGCCCCAAAACATCTATGACGAGCTTCCTCAAAACCGTATAGATGTGGAAATTGAAAGAGTTTCTTTTGATGATGAAACCCTCAGGCGCATTACAATAACTGAAAAGTGAGGCTAAAGAATGCTTATTTTGGGAACAGATACATCACAGAAAGCTGCAACTGTTGCTTTAATGAAAGATGAAGAGATTATCTGTGAATATACACTTAATATAGATAACACACATTCAGAAAAATTTTTGCCGCTTATAGAGAAGATGCTTTTAGATACGTCTTTGGGATATAGCGACATTGACGTTTTTGCCTGTGGACTTGGGCCAGGCTCGTTTACGGGAATAAGGATTGGTGTTGCAACAATAAAAGGCTTGTGCGGAGCGCTTGGGAAAAAGGCAGTGGGTGTTTCGAGTTTACTAGCTCTTGGTTATAATGCACAGGGGGTTAGCGAACTTATAGTGCCAACAGTTTTTGCAAGGGCAGACGAGGTTTTTTGTGCGGCATATTCTGACGATATGGAAGAAGTACTAAGCCCAACAGTTATGAAAATAGACGAGCTTTTAGATTATTTCAAAGGCAAAAAAGCTATGTTCATAGGTGATGGAGCTATAAAATTTAAAGAGCAGATTGAGGGAAATAATGATTTTTCAGTTGCTCCGCAAAACATGAGCATTATGCGTGGCGGAAGCGTCTGCAAAGCGGCTCAGAATTTGATAGTAAGCAATGAATTTACAGATTATACGCACTTGGCGCCTGTTTATTTAAGAAAAAGTCAGGCAGAGCGCGAATTTGAAAACAAATAGAAAGGAATAATGAAATGATTATTATTGGAAGCGACCACGGCGGTTATGAATTAAAGGAAGTATTGATTAAGTATTTAGAATCAATTGGCAAGGAAGTAAAAGACTGCGGAACATTTGACGGAGCATCTGTAGATTATCCTGATATTGCCGAAGCGGTTTGCACAGAGTACAAAAAAGGCGGATATGAGTTCGGTATTTTAATTTGTGGCTCAGGTATAGGAATTTCTATTGCTGCAAATAAAATAGAAGGTATCCGTTGTGCTCTTTTAAACAACGAATACTCTGCTAAAATGACAAAACGTCACAATGATGCAAACATAATTGCTTTTGGTGGACGTGTTGTAGGCCCTGAGCTTGCAATTGCAATGGTAGATAGCTATATGTCAGCAGAGTTTGAAGGTGGCAGACATCAAAAAAGAATTGATAAAATAGCAGCACTGGAAAAATAATTGAATTTTTAAAAGACGACAGGGGGCGAAATTATGCAAAGAAGAGATAAAATCAATTATTATCTTGATATTGCTCAGACCGTATCAAAACGCGGAACGTGTTTAAGAAGAAATTATGGCGCAATCTTAGTAAAGAATGACGAAATTATTTCAACAGGATATAACGGTGCACCTCGTTCAAGAAAAAATTGTGTGGATTTAGGTGTTTGTATAAGAGAAAAGCTAAATATCCCTCATGGTGAAAGATATGAAATGTGTCGTTCTGTTCATGCAGAAATGAACTGCATTATAAGTGCATCGCGTCGCGATTCTATCGGCGCGACGCTATACCTTGCCTGCACAGACCCGAAAACTGCAGAGCTTTTATCGGGCACAAACTGTTGTGCAATGTGTCAGCGTATGATAATTAATGCAGGTATAAAAGATGTTGTTATCCGTGATACAGAAGATACATACAGAATACTAAATGTAGAGAAGTGGATTATAAATGACGATACACTTCCGCCGATGTAGAAATAAAAGAATGTAATATAAAAAGTTCAGGGGGCCAAAGCCACCTGAACTTTTTGTATGCTGGTTTAAAATCTTATTTTTCAAAATACGCAAGACGCGCAAATACTTCTACGTGGTTATCGTAGTTTTTAATTTTTTTCTTTTTATCGCCGAGCTGTGAGCCTTCGCGCGTTCTGATAGTGAGATAATGTTCATTTACCATATTATCCGTAATGTCCTTAAAAGCCCCAATAGAAGAAAGTGGTATTTTAACTTCTTCGCTTTCGTCTTTGAATGTATTATAGTCTGCTAAGTCTTTATAAGTTCCTATTAACCCCTGATTTTTCAAATCTTCGTAATGTTCTTCGTCTACAATCTGAATAAGATGCTCCGCCATAGCCAGTACTGCCATATAACGTTGCGTAGCGACGGTGTTTTGCTGGGCGTTTGCTTTAGTTGAGTTATCAAATGTATTCACGTTCATTTCAATCAAGCTTTTTCCATCTTCGTTGTAGTCGGAGCAAAAGCTCGTCATTTCTGTTTGTAAATCTGCCCATATTTCCTGCGGAAGAAACTCGTTTGTTGCAACCATAATTTTAACATCGGGTTTAGCGGCGAAGAATACAGTTTTCAAAAGTGATATTATCGAAACTATTAAAACTATCCAAATAACAGTTTTAAACATATAGTATTCCCTGAAATGTTCAAGCCTTTTGCCTTTTGGCACTTCTGAAAGTTTATACATATGGTCTGCCATAGGAACCCCTCTTTTCTGTTGTGATGTTTTAATGTTAGTACAAAATGTAAGATATGTCAATCAAAATGCATTTTAATTTACAGATTTTTTAAAATATTAAAAAGAGCATTTGCAATATATTCAGCCGAGCGCAAGGCTTCATCTAATGTATTTGCAGAGCTTCCGACCTCGATTATCATTGAGCCTTTTGTGGTGTGATGGTTAAACCTTTCTGTTCTGATGTTGATTGCCCTGCATAAGTTGGGACGTGTTGTTAAAAGATTGTTTTGTAGTTTGACTGCTAAACTTAAATTTTCTCTCCAGTCGGGATGGTAAAGCCCCATAGAGTCCGTTCCTACGACAAACATTATCTGTGCGGCTTTGCCCTCGTCAAAAATGGCAGTCGGCTTTAACTGATTGGAATCTCTTTCAATATAGTCACGGTGTATGTCTAAAACGATTTGTATGGTTGGATATTTTTCGAGGTTTTTTTCCACTGTTGCAAGGCTCTTTTTATACGAGCCGTTATATGACGGATAATCATTTCTTGTGGTATCGTGAATTGTGACAATGCCTTTTTTGTTAAGCTCTTCGGCAATTTTTGAGCCAACCCTTATAACATTTTCTTCGGGGTTATCGCTACGGGCATTTAAAGAAGCAGCGTATGCTTCTGATGAGTGTGTATGGACGATTAAGACACGCGGAGTATTATCAGGCGGTGATATTGAAAGCGGAAAAGAGAGCAGAGTGCTTGCATCAACACTATAATTTGTAGGGTTTGAAAATACTATACCACCGACTGACAGGTCTGTTTCAAGTACATTTTCTGCTATAAGGCTTTCTGTGACTTTCTCAAAACCGGTTTCTTCTTTTATGAAGCCGTAACGAGTTGCATATTTTTTATTCATATCATCATTTGATTTTAAAACAGGAAGCAGGTAACTTACTGTATTTATTGGTGTTATACTGAGCTTGCTTTTTGCTTTTTTTATATCTAAAACGGGAAGTGTCGATAAAAGGCAGGATTTATAAATATCTGTCCTAATCGTTTGTGTGATTATATTTATGCTGTGCCCAGATAAAAAAGCGAAAAGGCAGACGAAAGCGGTCATATATAAAAATTGCTTTTTTAAAACTATTGTACTGCCGTAAAATCTTTTTTTGCTTCTGTTCATAATGATTTCCTCCGTTCTTTTTTTAAACTATATTTTCATTTTATCCGTTTTATGACTAGCCTTTAAAAATTGTGATATTTTGCATTTCATATGTATTGATTTTATTGAGAAAATGTGGTATAATAACAAATTACAGGGTCGGAAAGGTAAGAAGTAAGAAATAAGCCGTAAAAAATTTACGTTTTATTTCTTATCTCTTGCTTCCAGCTCTGAAAAAATAATTTTTGGAGGTACAATATGTACAAACGTTTTGAAACAGAGATAGCAGGCAGACCGTTTGTTGTAGAAATCGGAAAATATGCATACTTGGCAAGCGGTGCAGCTATGGTAAGCTATGGCGATACTGTGGTTTTATCAACAGCTACAGCATCTGCAAAACCGAGAGAGGGAGTAGATTTCTTCCCACTTTCTGTTGATTATGAGGAAAGACTTTATTCTGTTGGTAAAATTCCAGGTGGTTTTATAAAAAGAGAAGGTCGTCCTTCAGAAAAAGCAATCTTAGCATCACGTGTTATCGATAGACCAATAAGACCGCTTTTCCCGAAGGATTTAAGAAACGATGTTGGTGTTGTTAACACAATCCTTTCTGTTGAACATGACAACTCTCCTGAAATCACAGCGATGAACGGTGCATCTGTTGCAATTTCAATCTCAGAAATTCCGTTTAATGGACCTATCGGTGGTGTTATCGTTGGTTGCGTTGACGGCGAGCTCGTTATCAACCCGACTTGCGAGCAGAGAGAAAAATCAACTCTTAACTTAACAGTTGCAGGTACAAAAGAAAAAGTCGTTATGATTGAAGCAGGAGCTAAAGAAGTATCAGAAGAGCTTATGTTTGATGCTATTATGTATGCTCATGAAGAAATCAAGAAGATCTGTGATTTCATTTCTGAAATCCAGAAAGAAGTAGGAAAGCCGAAGTTCTCATACGAAGCCCACGTTGTAGATGAAGCTTTATATAACGAAATCAAAGAGTTTGGTGAAGCTAAGTTAAAGGTTGCTTTAGACACAGACGACAAAAATGTAAGAGAGCAGAATTTAAAAGTATTCTACGAAGAACTCTATAATTACTTTGACGGCAGATATACAGACGAAGAAAACGGAGCTGAAGTTACAGAAGCAGTTGAAAAGCTCCAGAAATATATTGTAAGAAGATGGATTTTAGACGAGGGAAAACGTGTTGACGGCAGAGGAATTTTAGATATCCGTCCTCTTTCAGCCGAAGCCGGAATTCTGCCTAGAACTCACGGTTCAGGTCTTTTTGCAAGAGGACAGACGCAGGTTTTAACTGTTGCAACACTTGGTGCTATCGGTGATGCACAGTCTTTAGACGGTCTTGATTTAGACGAGCAGAAAACATATATGCATCACTATAATTTCCCGTCATACAGTGTTGGTGAAACACGTCCGTCAAGAGGACCGGGAAGACGTGAAATAGGTCACGGTGCACTCGCTGAACGTGCCTTAGAGCCAGTTATTCCGTCACAGGAAGATTTCCCATATGCTATAAGACTTGTTTCTGAAGTGTTAAGCTCAAACGGAAGTACATCACAGGGTAGCGTATGTGCAAGCACACTTGCACTCATGGATGCAGGTGTTCCGATTAAAGCGCCTGTTGCAGGTATTTCAGTTGGTCTTGTAACTGAAGGCGAAAGATTTATAACGATGGTTGACATTCAGGGTCTAGAGGACTTCTACGGCGATATGGACTTTAAGGTTGCAGGTACTAAAGAAGGTATCACAGCAATCCAGATGGATATCAAAATTGACGGTTTGACACCTGAAATCATTAAAACAGCACTCCGTCAGACAAAAGAAGCAAGATATCACATCATTGATGATGTTATTTTAGCTGCTATTGATGCACCAAGAGAATCACTTTCTCAGTATGCACCGAAAATCTACACAATGCAGATTGATACAGATAAAATCCGTGACGTTATCGGTTCAGGCGGTAAGACAATTCAGAAGATTATCGCAGAAACAGGCGTTAAGATTGATATTGAAGAAACAGGTAAGATTTACATTTCAACAACTGATGAAGAAATGGCTAACAAGACTATGGATATCATCAAGGGAATTACAGGGAACATTGAAATCGGTTCAATCTTTAAAGGTAAGGTTGTTAACATTATGCCGTTTGGTGCATTTGTTGAATTCCTGCCGGGTGTTGACGGTATGGTTCACATCTCTAAACTTGAAAACCACCGCGTAGAAAAGGTTGAAGATGTTGTTTCTGTTGGCGATGAAATAATGGTTAAGGTTATCGAAATCGACAAGCAGGGAAGAATTAACCTTTCAAGAAAAGACGCTTTAGCTGACCTTGGTTTATGATAACGGAAGTTAAAAATGCCGCACGGGAAAAAGATTTTCCCGTGCGGGATTTGTCATTTTTATTCATAGCGGTTAATGCAAAATACGTACATACAAATTTAGCAGTAAGATACCTTAAAAATAATTGTCCGTACAATGCTTCATTTTGCGAATATTCAATAAATGATGAGCAGGACAGAGTTTTAAAGGATATATTAAAAAACGGTATTAAAAATCTTCTTTTTTCCTGCTATATATGGAATATTGAATATGTTTTGAAGCTGTGCGAGGTGTTGAAAAAGGCAGACAGCAGTCTTGTAATTACACTTGGCGGCCCTGAAGTGAGCTTCGATGCAGAAGAAATACTAAAAAAGCACAGCTATATTGATTTTATAGTTTGCGGCGAGGGTGAGCCGCTTTTAGACGAGCTGACTGAGAAGATGGCGTCATTTGACGGCAAGAGACAAGTTATAAAAAGCGATAGTTTTGCCGATTTGAATGAGCTTGTTTTTCCATATATAAACGAAGATTTAAGTAAGTATAAAGGAAAAATCTTATATTATGAAACATCGCGCGGATGTCCATACAGATGTGCATTTTGCTTGTCAGGTGCACACGGTAAAGTGAGATATTTAGATTTAGAGCGCGTAAAGAATGAACTTGAAATTTTTATTGATAACGAAGTAGGACTTGTCAAATTCGTTGACAGGACATTTAACTCAGACAAAAAAAGAGCTTTAGAGATTATAGAGTTTATCAAAACAAAAGCAAAAAATACGACATTTCATTTTGAGATAAAAGCTGAGATAATGACAGACGAGCTTTTAGAGAGCTTGGCTATTGCCCCGAAAGATATGTTTCAGGTAGAAATAGGAGTGCAGAGCACAGATAAAGATACACTATCAGGAATTAACAGAACTGCTGATTTCGATAAGCTAAAATATGTTGTCAGCCAATTAATGAGAAACGGAAATGTTCACGTTCATCTTGATTTGATTGCAGGTCTGCCCGGCGAAAGTATGGAAATATTTATAAAGTCATTTAATGATGTACTTGGTCTTTACCCACACGTTTTGCAGCTTGGGTTTTTAAAAAAGCTAAAGGGCGCTTCATTAAATGCTGAAAAAAGTAAGTTTTCCAGTTTCCCACCATATGAAGTTATATCATCTGACAAAATGAGTTATTTCGATTTGCTTCGTTTAAAAACGGTTGAAAATGTCTTGGAAAAGTATTATAACAGTGGCTCATTTAAGAAAACGATGAAATATGTTTTAAAGACGTATTTTAAAGATAATCCTTTTGATTTCTTTGACGGACTTGGAGCATATTTTGACGAAAGAACTAAGGCATCTGTTTCAAAAAAAGAGCAGTTTGAAATTCTAAAGGATTATTGTGATATCACCTTAAAAGATGAAAAGATAACAAAAGCTTTGATTATAGATTATTGCAGTGTGTATCGTGATAATTTAAGCTTTATGAAGAGTGCAGCTGATTTAAAGGAAAGAGCCTTTGAATTTTTAAAAATCAGAGATAATGTAAACAAATATTTTGTAGACCACAAGGAT
Source organism: Clostridia bacterium (assembly GCA_045648985.1). GTDB lineage: Bacteria > Bacillota > Clostridia > UBA1381 > UBA9506 > SIG437. The sequence goes on along the minus strand of JAZROZ010000011.1, from coordinate 33,402 downwards.
ATATTACCTGTACAGCTTTATAAAAAGCTAAGGTTTTATGAGGTGGGCGAAAGAATTTATGTTTTTGATTATATAAAGAATAAATATTATGACATAACGGAAGATATGCCGAAAGGATGATTGATTTATGTATAAAATAACATTAAAGGACAATTCTCAGATTGAATTTAATGAGCCGAAAACTGTTATGGAAGTTGCAGAGAGCATAAGCGAGGGTTTAGCACGTGTTGCGCTTTGTGCTAAGGTTGATGGAAAGGCTACAGACCTTTCATACGTTATTGATAAAGATGTGACTTTGGAAATTCTCACATTTGATGCGGTAGAGGGCAAAAATGCGCTTCGTCACAGCGCATCACACATTTTAGCTCAGGCAGTTAAAAGACTATATCCTACAGCGCTCTTAGCAATCGGTCCTGCAATAGATAACGGTTTTTATTATGATTTTGACTGCGAAACATCATTTACACCTGAAATCTTAACAAAGCTTGAAGATGAAATGAAAAAAATCGTAAAAGAAAACCTTGCAATTGAAAGATTTACAATGGAAAGAGAAGAAGCGCTTAAATATTTTGAAGAAAAAGGCGAAAAATATAAAGTGGAGCTTATTTCTGAGCTTCCAGAAGGAGAAGAAGTTTCATTCTATAAACAGGGTGAATTTACAGAGCTTTGTGCAGGACCTCACGTGCCGTCAACGGGCAAAGTAAAAGCATTCAAGCTCACAAGTGTTGCAGGTGCATACTGGAGAGGAAGCGAAAAGAACAAGATGCTCCAGAGAATATATGGTACTGCATTTACAAAAAAGAGCGATATGGAAGAGTACCTCACCGCTGTTGAAGAAGCTAAGAAAAGAGACCATAACAAAATAGGCAGAGAGCTTGAATACTTCACAACATCTGAAGTTATAGGTCAGGGACTTCCGATTATGCTTCCCAAGGGTGCAAGAATAATTCAGACACTTCAGCGCTTTGTAGAAGACGAAGAAGAAAAGAGAGGATATCTCTTAACAAAAACTCCATTTATGGCAAAAAGGGATTTATATAAAATTTCAGGACACTGGGACCATTACCGTGATGGTATGTTTGTTATGGGTGACCCTGATGCAGAGGGTGAAGTTTTTGCACTCCGTCCTATGACTTGTCCTTTCCAGTTCCAGGCATATCTCACAAAAATGAGAAGCTATCGTGATTTGCCACTTCGCTATGGTGAAACGTCAACACTTTTTAGAAATGAAGCATCAGGTGAAATGCATGGACTCATCCGTGTACGTCAGTTCACTATTTCAGAGGGTCACTTAGCTTGCCGTCCTGACCAGTTAGAAGAAGAGTTTGCAGGATGCTTAGAGCTTGCAAAATATATGCTTGAAACATTAGGTCTTGATGAAGATGTTAGTTACAGATTCTCAAAATGGGATGAAAATGATAAGGAGAAATATATCGGTAGCGCAGAGGAATGGGAAAACGTTCAGGACAGAATGAGAGAAATCTTAGATGACTTAAAGATTGACTATACAGAAGAGGCAGGCGAAGCCGCATTCTATGGTCCTAAGCTCGATATCCAGATAAAGAACGTTCACGGAAAAGAAGATACATTAGTAACAATTCAGATTGACTTCCAGCTCGCAGAACGTTTTGGTATGGAATATGTTGATTCTGACGGAACTAAGAAATATCCTTACGTTATCCACAGAACATCACTCGGTTGCTATGAAAGGACACTCGCACTCTTAATTGAAAAATATGCAGGTGCACTTCCTACATGGCTTATGCCGACTCAGGTTAAGATTCTTCCTATCGCTGACGCTCATTTTGAATATGCTAAGGCACTCAAAAAAGAGCTTATGGAAGCCGGTGTGAAGGTTGAAGTTGACTTAAGAAATGAGAAAATTGGTTACAAAATCCGTGAAGCTCAGCTTGAAAAAACACCTTATATGCTCATCATCGGTGACAGGGAACGTGATGAAAATACAGTAAGCGTACGTTCAAGAAAAGAGGGCGATTTAGGTCAGGTGTCAAAAGACGAATTTATCGCGTCTGTCGTGGCTGAAATCAAAGAAAGAAGAAAATAAAAAGGGGATGTAAATTATGTGGATGGTTGCATACGTTGCGCAGACGAAAGCACAGGCAGAAAAAATACGCGATTTTCTTGAAGGAGCAGGCATCCTTGTTAAAATACGTTCCGTAAACCAAAGTGATAATGAAAAAATAGGTTGCTTTGAGATATTAGTGCCAGAATCAGAGCTTGCAGAAGCACATGGTATTATAATTTCAAATCTGTTCTAACAGAAAGGCAAAAAAATGAGAGATTATAAAACAGAACTTGAAAATAGAGTTAAATTCATACAGGATGCCCTAAAAGAAAGCGGTGCAAAAGGTATTATTTATGGAAATAGCGGTGGAAAGGACTGTACGCTCGCTGCCATCATCGCTAAAAAAGCCTGCGATAATGTTTTAGGTGTCATTATGCCATGCCATTCAAACGTGAACTATGGCCAGGACACGGAGGATGCTAAAAAAGCCGGAGAGCAGTATGGAATAGAGCAGATTACAGTTGATATCTCAAAGACTCGTTCAAGCTTAGAAGAGGCTATTGAAAAGAGTGAGAATATATCTGCTGACAGTTTAAAAAATATTGCTCCGCGTCTTAGAATGACAACTCTTTACGCGATAGCACAAACGAAAGGCTATTTGGTGCTGGGAACAGGCAACAGAAGTGAAATGTTTATGGGATATTTCACAAAATGGGGCGATGGCGGATATGATTTAAATCCAATATCAGACCTTACTGTGCGTGAAGTGTATGAGTTTTTGAGGTATTTGAATGCTCCTAAGTCTATTATAGAAAAAGCTCCGTCTGCAGGTCTTTATGAAGGACAGACAGATGAAAAAGAAATGGGCTTTACCTACGATGAGATTGATGATTTCATTCTTTGCGGAAAGGGCGAGGAAGAAACAAAAGAGAAACTTGCGCGCATCTATAAAAGAACGGCTCATAAAAGAACAGTTCCTAAAAGATACGGCGAAATGGAATAAAAAACAGGGAATGTTTAAAAAGTGATTTTTAAACATTCCCTTTCTTAATTTTTGTGGTCTGGAGTTTTTAAATGTCGATTTTTTAGTTTTTTATCTGCTTTCCTGTATGGTCTATTGTGTAGTTGTCGTCGTATATAAGCTCTGATGCAGTAACAACTCTAAAACCGTCATCTTTTAGTTTTTTTAAGATTATCTCCAAAGCATCAGGAGTGTTCTGAACTCCGTTGTGGAAGAGCATAATTGAGCCTGGTTTAACTCTTGAAAGTACACGGGTTGCGATGTCTTCTTTACTTAGCTCTTTCCAATCTAGGCTATCAACATCCCACTGGATTACTTTGTGTCCTGTTTTTTCGGATGCTTCTATTACAGTATTGTTGTATTCACCATAAGGTCCTCTGAAAAGTGTTGGTTTTATGCCTGTTATTGCCTTAATCTTTTCGTCGCAGGCATTTATTTCTTCTGTAATTTTCTGTTCCGAGAGATTTGTAATGTGGGGATGGGTGTCAGAATGGTTTGCGATTTCGTGACCTGCGTCTGCAAATTTCTTAACCGACTCAGCATATTTTTCTGACCACGTACCCACTAAGAAGAAAGTAGCTTTTGCTTCATACTTATTTAAGATTTCAATTAATCTGTCTGTGTCGGAGTCGTCCCAAGCTGCGTCAAAAGTAAGCGAACATATTTTTTCTTCGCCACGGTCAACACAATAAATGGGAAGAAGCTTATCTGTCGGGGCAGTAGAAACTGTTTTTGAATCGTTTGAGGCAAAAATCATTATAGAAAAAGCCAAAACAAACAAAGACAGATAAACATAAACTCCACGTTTGCTCAAAAGAAAAATTTTCATATAACTACATCCTTTTGGTTAATAAAGTATATAGTTAAATATATGATTTCAAACTGTCAATATTCCATCGGGAGATTCCTCTAACATTAAAATTCTTTCATCTTCTCCTGTTTGTGCGTTTATATAAATGAGAAAATTTCTGTCAGAAAATTCACCCTTTAGCTCATAGCACAAAACCTCACTGCCATCTAAACGCGGTATGATGGCAAGAGAAATATTGCTCACATTAAGGTGTTTTTTAACACGTTCTTTCGCCTGATTTTTGTCTATGATATCAGTTGGTATTTCTCTTTTTGAATGATTCATAAGATAGCCATTTGCCTCTATTCCTAAAATCTCACCATTATCAAGTGCTACCTTGACTTTCACTAGGTCAGGATATACTGTTATGCCGTTTTGTGAGTAGGCAAAATTTAGAGTAGCAACGTTTCCGCTTTTGTCAAAGTAGCTTTCTTTCATACTGTCAAAGCCTGCTTTTATCAAAAAGTCTTTGGCCAAGCTTTGCGCCTCTTCGATTGATTTTTTTTCGTCTTGTACCGCTCTGTTATCAAGCATCCACAAAAGACGTGCGCCCTGTTTTGTAATGGCAACAGAAAGTGATTTTTCATCAGTTTCCTTTTTGAAAATATATGTTTCTATTGCACCACCGCCCTCATCTTCTAAAACAAGTCCGTCCGCACGGTCTTTTCCTAAAATTTCAGTAGCGGCTTTTAGTGCCATAGAGTCTGTTACCTGACCTTTGAACTTTAAAAACGATGATTCATAAGTGTTTATATGGTCAGAAAAAGGTCCGTCGTAGATTAAAGCAGGATATTCTGTAAACTCATTTTCAAGCTGAGAAAAATCTCCTGAAAATGATTCTTCTTCGTTATCTTCAGCGCGGGCGACCATATTTTTTGTTTCCACAAAAGAAAACTTACCATTGTAGATTTTTTCTCTTGTATCCTCTAATGCCAGACTGATTTTTTCAGCATATGAAGAAAGAGTAGAAAGGTTTTCAAATTCCTTATCTGAAAGTTCCTCTCCGTCTGTTGTCTTTGCAGAAAGAGATGAGGCATAGTCACCTGCCTGAACTAAAAATTTTGAAGTTTTTTCTAAGTTTACATCAGATAGCGGAAGCTGAGATAAACACATTTTTGCTGATGCAGACTGCATATAAAGCTGTGATGAAAGCGATGCAATCTGTTTTGGACTTTGTGCAAGCATTGTCTTTTTAATCAATACGTCAATGTCATCTAAATAGTCGCAAAGGTCGGAAAATGCAGACATATATCGATTTTCTGCCTGCTGTGAAAGCGATTTTGCTGATGCTGTCTGATAAATCATTCCTGTCAATAAAAACAGAGAAACAACAGACAAAGCGCAGATGATTGTGCGTGACCTTTTTAATTTTTTATATGAACTTTCCATACGTACCTCCTAACCTTGTGAGTTATATTGCAAAGGTGTGGTTTCCTATTACCCTGACAACTGTGCGCGAATATATCCACTTATTTGTGGTTTTGGCGGGATTATAGTAATAAATTGCACCTCCTGACGGGTCCCATCCGTTCATGGCATCGCTACAGGCTTTATATATTGTGGAGTTTGTGTCAATCGGGACATCAATCTGTCCGTCAACTGTTGCTGTAAATGCTCCCGGCTGGTATATTACACCTGCTATTGTATTGGGAAATGACGGATGCTCAACACGGTTTAATATAACGGCGGCAACTGCCACCTGACCTTCATAGGATTCACCGCGCGCCTCGCCGTTTACGCATCTTGCTAAAAGCTGAACATCTCTTGCCCAGTTTGATGCAGCATATGTTTTGTCAGGTTTTTCGTCAATATAAATGCTTATTGATGACAGGGTAAAAAGAAATAGAAGCAGGGTTAAAAATAGTTTTCTTTTCATATAATCAAACCTTTCTGATTTAAGTGAATTTTAGAATATTTTTTCTATAAAAACAAAAAAATATGCATAGAAAAAATGCTTTACTTGATTTTTATTTCTTGTTGTACTATAATTGTTATATAAGTTTTTAAATCTTTGCATAAAGGACATGATTTTGTATGTTTTTTGATAAAATCAAAGGAAATCTCGGGTTTGGATGTATGCGTCTGCCGATGATTGATAAAGAGGTTGACAAAAAAGAGTTCTGCCGTATGATAGATGCTTTTATGGATGCGGGCTTTAACTATTTTGATACCGCGCATGGCTATATTGAAGGTAAAAGCGAGACGGCAATTCGTGATTGCTTATCGGCAAGATATAAAAGAGAAGATTTTGTCCTTGCAGACAAAATTTCATACTGGTGTTTTGAAAAAGAGGAAGATGTTATTCCGCTTTTTGAAAAGCAACTTAAATGCTCAGGGGTAGAGTATTTTGACTTTTATCTTTTTCACTGTGTCACAAAAGACAGTTACGAAAAACATAAAAGGTGCAACACGTTTGAAATTAGTAAAAAATTAAAAGAACAGGGAAAGATAAATCATATCGGGATGTCATTTCATGACACAGCAGAATTTTTAGATAAGGTTCTGACCGAACAGCCGTATATGGAGGTAGTGCAGCTGCAGCTTAATTATCTTGATTATGACGACCCTACCGTGCAGAGCAAGGCTTGTTATGATGTTGCGGTAAAACATGGTAAAAAGGTTATTGTAATGGAGCCTGTTAAAGGCGGAGCGCTTAGTGATATTCCAAAAGAAGCGGCAGAAATTCTCGGTACTTTAGGTGATGGCAGCAAGGCTTCCTTTGCTCTTAGATATGCGGCAAGTTATCCTGAAGTGTTTATGGTACTTTCAGGTATGGGCAATATGGCTATGATGAACGATAACATAAATACCTTCAAAAACTTTAAGCCGATACAAAAAAATGAATTTGAAGTTTTTGACGAGGTGCGCAAGACAATAAGAAAGATAAAACAAATTCCGTGCACCAAATGTAATTACTGCAAAGAGGTTTGTCCTAAAGACATCCCCATATCTGAAATTTTTTCTGTTTACAACAGCTTTTTGGGTGCTAAAATCTCAAAAAGTGAAGCAAAAGGAAAGCTTAGTCCATATATAGACAATATGGCTGATTGTATCAAATGCGGAAAATGCGAGAGCAACTGTCCGCAAAATATAAAAATCAGACAAGAGCTCGAAAAAGCTGAAAAGTTTGCCAATTCAAAAGCGGTTTTGTAAATAAAGCATATCTTTCAGTTGGTGGAAAAGAGGTGTTTTACGTGAAGCTTGTGACAAGTGAACAAATGAGATTTTTAGAAAAAACTGCAATTGAAGAATATAGTGTGCCAAGCCTGATTTTAATGGAAAATGCGGCTATGGGATTTTGCGAGGAAGTAAAAAAGCACATTGATTTAAAAGAAAAGCATATAGGTGTTTTCTGCGGAAAAGGTAATAATGGCGGTGACGGCTTTGCCATAGCAAGACATCTTGTAAATAGCGGCTTTGATGTTTCGTGTGTTATAAGCTTTGATGCGGAAAATGCCAAACAACTTCTCACATATGATGCATATACGAATTTTTGTATTATGAAAAATATGAATGTTTGCGTATGTGATATTGAAAATGCAGATGCAAAATATGATATAATAATTGATGCTGTTTTGGGTACAGGTATAAAAGGAGCACCTAAAAAGGCAGAAGAAGAAATAATTTGCATGATAAATGACAGAGGAAAGTTTATCATAAGTGTTGACGTTCCAAGCGGGGCAGATGCAACGAGCGGAAAGGTAGAAGGCGAGTGCGTTCGTGCTGATATGACTATTACTTTCTGTCTTGCCAAAGCAGGACATTTCCTGTATCCTGCTAAAGAGTATGCAGGAAAGCTTTTAGTCACCCATATCTCTGTGCCACAGAAGGTTACAGATGAGTATGAAAGTAATCTATATACTTTGACAGATGAAGTCTTTTCACTTCTCCCCAAAAGAAAAGAAAATTCTCACAAGGGGACGTACGGAAAAGTGCTCGCATATTGTGGCACTAAAGGTATGAGCGGAGCTGCGATGCTTTCAGTTTCAGCAGTTTTGAAAAGTGGCGCAGGGATGGTTAGCTGTGCATCAAGTGATGATGTCATTAAAAATGTGGTGATAAATACTCCTGAGGCTATGACGATTTCTTTAGACGAAAAGAATAGCAACGAAAAACTTATATGTGCTTTAGAAAAAAACGATGCTCTTTTAGTGGGCTGCGGTATCGGAAGAAGCGAAAAGGCTAAGGATATTGTGCAGATGCTTATAAAAGAGGCTGAAAAACCGATGGTTATTGATGCTGACGGAATAAATAATTTAAGCGAGAATATAGATATAATATATAAAAAGAAAGCACCTGTGATACTCACACCGCATACTGTTGAGTTTTCGAGGCTGACAGGTTTTAAGCCCGAATATATTGAGCAAAACAGATTAGAGCTTGCGACAGGCTTTGCAGAAAAATATGATGTGATTTTAGTCTTAAAAGGGGCAGATACAATAATTGCATCCCCTGACAGAAAAGTATATATTTCAGCAATTTCTAATTCAGGACTTTCAACTGCAGGCTCAGGAGATGTCTTATCAGGCATTATTGCAAGCTTTTTAGCGCAAGGTACTAAACCCTATGATGCTGCGATATGCGGCGTTTATACGCATAGCTTGGCAGGGGATTTGGCACGCAAGGATTTAGGCGAAAAAAGTATGACGGCAAGTGATATTATATCAAATATTTCTAAAGTGCTTTTTAAAATTAAATAACAGGGAGAAAACATATGTGTAAGAAGCTTAAAATGTGCTTTATTATCTTTCTTACACTAATGATAACAACGTCTTGCGGCATAAAGATGAATTTCTCTGCAGACGGAACTGATATTTATAAGAAAATTCATAAAAGATATATGAATATGGAGTCGTATTCTGCTAAGGCGGTCATGACAGTTTATTCAAACAAAACGGAAAATCAATATAATTTAATTCAGTATTATAAAGAGCAGGGAATGTATAAAACAGAATTTTTACAAGCGGATGGTTCTATAGATTCCGTTATATGTGAAAAAGAAGGAAAGGTTTTGATTTCATCACACAGGGGAAATCCTGTAATTGCAAAGGCAGATGATGCTCTTTCTTGTCTTTTTATAAATAACTTTTTTAAGCTTTACTATAATTCTCAGGACACTGCAATAAATACAGATGCTAATAGTGAAGACAGAGGTGTGATTTTGGAAACGGATATATTTCCGATTTCCCAGAATGCAAAAAAAGCTGTTATGGCACTTGGTGGGGATGCATATGTCAGATATATAGAAGTTTATGATATGGGCGGCAGATGTTCTGCAAAAATTGAATTTACAGAGTTTAATTACAACATTGATATACCGGATGAAAATTTTACGATAGGACAGTGAAAAAATGATGGACGAAAGAAAAGTCCGCGCGTGGCGCGAAATAGACTTAAATGCAATAGAACATAATATAGCTGTGGTGCAAAAACACGTGGAGCCGCATACTATGATAATGGGAGTGGTTAAGGCTAATGCATATGGTCATGGAGCGGTTGAGGTTTCCAAAGTAATGCTTGCATCAGGTGTTTCTATGCTGGCGGTTGCCGAAATCAATGAAGCAAAAGATATAAGAGATGCAGGTATCAATGCACCTATTCTTCTTTTGGGACCTAATCATGTGAGCGCAATACCTGAAGTTGTTAAGCTTTCCGTTACGGCATCTGTTATTGATATTGATTATGCAAAAAAGCTTTCAACTATCGCAAAAGAAATGGACACAACTGTAAAAGTTCATATAAAAATCGATAGCGGAATGACAAGAGTAGGCTTTAATATGACAGAGGAGTCGCTTTTACAGATTGTTGAGATTTCAAAGCTTCCTAATATCTATATAGAGGGTATTTTTTCCCACTTCGCATGTGCTGATGAAGAGGATAGCCAAATAACGAAAAAGCAGTTTGATGGTTTTATGGAGTTTGTAGATAAACTTAAAGAGTATGGAGTGGAAATTCCTATAAAACACATTTCTAACAGTGCCGCTATTTTGCGTTTTCCCGAGTATCAGCTCGATATGGTTCGCTCAGGAATAATCTCATACGGATATTTTCCCGGAGATAAAAAATTATATGATGACATAGATTTAATTCCTGCGATGACAGTAAAGGCTAAAATAACAAGAATAAACGAAGTTCCTCGTGGTGTGGGTGTAAGCTACGGTCATATATACAGTACAAAAAATGAAAAAACAAAAATTGCAACTGTTCCGATAGGATACGCAGACGGATATATTCGTGCATATTCAAACAAGGCAAAGATGACCATAGGCACTGAAACTGTTTCTGTTGTGGGCAGAATTTGTATGGACCAATGTATGATTGATGTGAGTTCTGTCAATAATATTAATGTCGGTGATGAGGTTATCGTTTTCGGTGATGGCAGAAACAGCACTGTTACGGCAGATTCACTTGCCCAAAAAGCAGACACCATTAACTATGAAATACTTTGTCTTATAGGTGAAAGGCTTCCTATTGTTTTCATAAAAGACGGGGAGATATGGTAATATTTTAGCATTGACTGCAGGGGTTAAAATCTATATAATATTATTGTACCCAAATAACTTTATGACGAATGGGGGCTTGACTATTTTGTCACAACTCAAGAAAGTTTTGATAACCGTTCCCGATAATCTGCTAAAGCAGGTTGATCTCATTGCCCAAAGTGAAAAAACAAACAGGAGTGAATTTGTACGTGAAGCGATGAAGCTTTATATTAAAGAAAAAAAGCGCATCTCTCTTCGCAAGCAAATGGAGAAGGGTTATCAGGAAATGGCAGAAATCAATCTTGCCATCTCCGAGACGTATTTTGATGCAGAAAATGAAGCTTTTTCTGCTTTAGAGGAAAAACTGGCGGAGTGTGAATAGAGTGGTTGTTAAAAGAGGAGATATTTTTTATGCTGATTTAAGCCCTGTAGTTGGTTCGGAACAGGGAGGAGTCAGACCCGTTTTAGTTGTTCAGAATGATGTGGGTAATAAATTCAGCCCGACTGTTATCATTTCTGCAATAACATCACAGATAAATAAGGCTAAAATGCCGACTCATATTGAAATTACGGCAGATGAATATGGCTTGGCTAAAGATTCTGTGATTTTGCTTGAGCAGATAAGAACAATCGACAAGCGCCGCTTAAAAGAGCGGATTGGTCGCCTTGACGATGATTTTATGCAGAAGGTTGATGATGCTCTTACTGTCAGCTTCGGTTTGACGGAAATCTGAGTGATATATTTTGGTTGGTTAATAATTATAACATTATATTTTGACGAAAGAGGTAGGTTTATGAAAAAATCAATTTTAGCCATTTTTTGTATTGTAGCAATAATTGCGAGTGGAGTTACACTGTTTTCAGTTTTTGCTGAGCCCGGTTCAAGCGATGACCCTATCGTTACAAAAAGCTACATAGACAGCATCTTATCACAGATTCCCGAGGCACCATCTTATAGACTTGTTTCTATGACTGACTCGCAGAAGCTTATGTGTGGAGCGGGTACGGAACTGATTTTAAGACAGGGCAGAGGGACAATCTTTTCAAGCCAGAGCGGCGGCTTAGCTGACGTTACGATAGGTGAGGACTTAGCAGACGGCATGAGCGTTCCTGCAAATCATCTGCTTATTGTTCCGGTTAGCGATGGCAGAGGTTTTACTGCACACGGTAACGTCTTGGTTTTAGTAAGAGGCGAAGCAGAAGTAATAGGTTAAAAAATAAAAGGAGAGACCTGAGTTTAAGGTTTCTCCTTTTGTTATTATTGGTTCATCAAGCTTTTTTCAAAATCTATAAGCTTTTTAAACTCATTTTCCCAGTTAATCTTATTTGAGAGCTTACGCGCATTCTCAGCACATTCATTATAAAATTCTTTGTCATTATAGAATTTAAGCACGGCATTTGCAAGTTCTTCGGCTGTATCTTCTTTTAAGATTATGCCAATGTTATATTTTTCATTCAAATATCGATGTTCGGGGATATCTGACATTATAACAGGAAGCCCTGCTGCTAAGTACTCAAACAGTTTATTTGAAACAGAAAGCTCAAAATTAAGACAAATTTTTTCCGTTATGGCTACGCCTACCATAGAATGAGATGCTTTTTCAATGAGCTGTTCTGTCAGTACAGGAGGTTCAATAATAAATGTTTTAGCGTCAAGTGTTTCTTTTTTCTCTTTCAGGGATTGTTCCAACATACCGTATCCGCGTATTACCATTTTTATATCAGGATGGCTTTCTAAAAGCTTTGCGGCATCCGGCATTATATCGTAGCCTCTTCCTGGATAGAACTGTCCATGATTTATAATTTCAAAAGCCTCATTTTTCTTGTTTGAAAAAGATTGTTCTGATTTTAGAACACAGTTTGTAATGACGGTGGGTTTTTCTATTTTCAGATGTTTTACGAAATAGCTAGCCGCCGCATTGCTGACACAAATCATTTTATCTATTTTTTTTACAATAATTTTTTCTTTGATTTTAAGTAGGGTTGCATATAGTCTCTTATTTATAAGAAAATTGTTCTCGGTATAAATCTCGTGAGAATCGTAGATGAGCCTGCAACCGAGTTTTTTTGCTGCTTTATAGGATGGTATTAAAGCATTAAGATCGTTTGCGTGAATTACGTCAGGCTTGTAATTTATAATAGCTTTTGCAACTTGCTTGTTAATCAGATGTTCACGCCACAGTTTCATAAGGGGTGTTTTAAGCTTCTTTTTGTATTTATTATTAATGTCAGTGATTGTCACACCACAAGGAATTTGGGCGATTTTCTCTTCCTTATACCTATCGCACTTAAAGCCTACGCAAAAAACATCAATGTCATTTTTGATGTATTCAATTATCTGTTTTCTGACCCTTGGATCGAACCATATTGAATTTAACACCACATCACAGACTTTCATTTTCACGTGCACCTCTCAATAAATTTAATTTAATCCTTTGCAAAGGAAAGCTTATAACTTTGCTAGAAATTTTATGCAAGTTTTTGACAACACACATTCATAGAAAAACATATCTTATTTTGAAAATTTTGCATATACATAATTCATGTCGTTAAAATCCCACCTCATAAATTAATGAAATCAGTAAGTTTTTCTTCGAAAAGAATATCATCATTTTTAACTTTATTGTGGAAATCCATAAAGCCTTGATTTAGTTTTTCGGCATTTAATAAATTATAAGATTCATAGATATAATCTGCCAGGTTACTATTATCAATGCCAATTGGGATACTGAAGCCATAAGGAGCAATATATTTGCTTAAAAAAGAACCGTCCGTTACCATAATAGGTTTTGCATATTTTACCGTATCATATGCTTTTACCGGCATAGCAAGAAACATTGTTCTGTCATTAGGATAAGCACAATGTATTATGTCTGTTTCTTCGGCAAAAGTACTTATCATAACTCTGTCATATTTGCCTGTAAATGTAATGTTTTGGTAGCCCTGTTCTTTGCAATAATTTTGAAGTATCTCATATACCCCTTCACCGTGGTAAATAAGATTAAATCTTTCATCGTTGCCAAGAGCATCGCATATTTTCTTGTTGTATTCAGCATTACGTACTATGCCCCAAAAGGAGATGTTAATTTGTTTTTTTTGTTTATGGTTTATCTCTCCGACTTCCAGATTGCTGCAATTGTGGGAAAGCACAAACTTAGAAGACTCTCCTATTATATTTTTAAATCCGGGAGAGGAAATTGCGGTAAAAAAAGATGAGGAGATGAGCTTTTTGACCATTTTTTTGTAAAAATTAAAATGCTCTTTAGTTATATCTCTATAGTCGTAGATAAATTTATTTTTATATTTTCTCATTAGTGGTACAAAAAGCGGAACTGCTACCTGAGTTGTAAGTATAATAAGTTTATCATATTTGTTTTTTTTGATAGTTTTAAGAATAAATTTTGTATAACTGATAAAACCGCTTATCTTTTTCCAAAAAGGCTGGTGCGAATTTGTATAGTAGTCAAATGGAATACAATTTCCGTTGAAATCAATATTTTCGTTATCTAATTCTCTGTTCCAATAGATTACGTCATATTCTACACCTTTTCTATCAAGAATGTAAGTGTATTTATATAAATACTGCATTATTCTAAAATTTGCAAATCCAATTATACCTATCACGAGTTATCACCTTTATCCTCTCTTAATTGAGCAAAAGCATACAACTGCAACTATAGTTTTATTATACATTAATTAAAAAAATAAATCAAGTATATATGTTTGATAGCTTTTTTATTCTTTTTAATTTTTCTATTCACAAAATTGGATTTTCGTGTTATACTAAGATTATAAGTTTAGTTTCGTCCAGGAGGATAATATGGAGATTCATGAAACAAAAACTCAAATAGAACGCGCGATTTTAGCGGGGGTGCACACAGGCGCGATAGACGAGCTTTCGGACACTACAGAGTCGTCAATAGCTGAACTTTCAAGTCTAGCTGATACTGCAGGGGCAGAAGTTGTGGGAGTGCTAGTGCAAAACAGACCGATGATAGAAAATGCAACTTATTTGGGCGAGGGTAAGCTCCTAGAATTAAAAGAATCGTGCGAAAATTTAGAGGCTGACCTTGTTATTTTTGATGATGAGCTTTCGCCTATGCAGATAAGGAACTTAGAAAAAGCATTAAATCTTCGTGTTATTGACAGAAGTATGCTTATTTTGGATATATTTGCACGTCATGCGGTGACAAAAGAAGGTAAGCTCCAAGTTGAACTTGCTCAGCTTAAATATATGCTCCCACGTCTTACAGGAAGAGGTATAGAGCTTTCAAGACTAGGTGGTGGTATCGGAACAAAGGGACCCGGTGAAACGAAGCTTGAAACAGATAAACGTCATATAAGAGAGAAAATCCACAGATTAAATGCAGAGCTTAAGGAAATCAAAGCTCACAGAGATTTATTAAGGAACTCAAAAAGCAGAAAAGAAGCATATGTTGTAGCACTCGCCGGATATACAAACGCAGGTAAATCAACTATTTTAAACACGTTAACAGGTGCCGATGTATTAGCTGAAAACAAGCTTTTTGCAACGCTTGACCCGACAGTAAGAGGAATTACACTTCCTGACGGAAGAAACGTACTTTTAGTTGATACTGTAGGCTTTATCAGTAAGCTCCCGCATCATTTGATAGAAGCTTTTAAGTCAACCCTAGAAGAAGTGACATATGCTGATGCAATTTTAAATGTAGTTGATGCATCAAATGATGAGTATGAAAAGCATATTAAGGTTGTAAATGAAATTTTATCAAAGCTTAAGGCAAACGAAAAGCCGACAGTTTGCGTATTTAACAAGGTTGATATGAAAAATTCCGAAGTCCTATTGCCAAAAGAGATTGAGGGATGTGAATTTGTAGTTGAAATCAGCGCGAAAACAGAGTATAATACAGATAGGCTTATTGATTTGATTGGTGAAATTTTGCCCGGCAAAAAGGAAGAGGTTTCACTTTTGATTCCGTATAGCGACGGAGGTGTGCTCTCGTATCTTCATGATGAGCATAATGTAGTATCAGAAGAATATACTGCTGACGGGATAAAGGTTTCCGTAATGCTCGACGCTATGGCATATAACGAATTGAGAAAATACAGGTGTGACCGATAATGCAAAATGAATCATATAAAACAGTATTAAAAGAAAATACGGCAGAATTTATTGAGAAAAAATCGCATTTTATTGCGGCAGTTTTGCCTGTCAAAACAGAAGAAGAGGCAATTTCCTTTATAAACAAAAAGAAAAAGGAGAATTATAACGCTACACACAATACGTATGCTTATATTGTGCGCGAAAATAATATTGCACGTTTTTCTGATGACGGAGAGCCGGGCGGTACGGCAGGGCTTCCTATGATGGAGGTTTTGAAAAAAGAGGGACTTTTTGACGTGTGTGTTGTTGTTACAAGATATTTCGGCGGTATATTGCTTGGTGCAGGGGGATTGGTCAGGGCGTATTCAAAAAGTGCTAAGCTTGGTATAGATGCAGCAGAGATTGTGACTATGCTGACTGTGGAAAAATATGCTATCAAATGTTCTTATGATTTGTTTGGAAAAGTGAAATATTATATTGAAAACAACGATTATATACTTGATTCGATAGATTACGGTGAGTCGGTTCTGGTTAATGTATCGGTAAAAACAGAAAACACAGACCGCTTCGTAAAAGAAATAGTAGAAGTTACAAATGGAGCTGCCCAAATAAATAAAATGGGAACAGCTTTTATTGCCGCTAGGGCTAAGGGGGAAAATTAAATGAAAGACACAAAAAATTTTACAAGACTGTCACTTATGATAGCGCTTTTGGTGGTACTTGGACTAACACCGCTTGGGTTTATTGACGTGCCGCCTGTTTCAATAACGACAATGCATATTCCTGTAATTGTTGGCTCTATTGTTTTAGGCTATAAATATGGTAGTGTTTTAGGCTTGTCTTTTGGAATTTTCTCGCTGCTGAGAGCGATATTAAGACCTATGCCGACTGCATATATGTTTTCTATGGTATTAAGCGGAAAACCGCTTGAATCGTTTATATTGTGTATTGTACCGAGGATACTTTTAGGAATACTTCCCGGAGTTTTGTACATAGCATTTAAAAAGCTACATATCCCTGAAAGATTATCCGTAGGGATTACGGCAGCTATTTCAACAGTATTTCATACTTTTTCAGTACTCTTTTTTATGATGCTTTTCTTTGGTGCGACAAATATTGCAAAAATCTTTGCGACAATCGTTAGCGTGAATGGAGTTTTAGAAGTGCTCGCTGCAACTGTGATTTCCGTTGCAGTTTGCAATCCGCTTATAAAGCTTTTTAAAAGGACTGAAATAAATGCTTAAAGAGATAAAAATAACAGATATCGAAAATGTTAAAATAGGGAATGCAGAAGATAGTAAAAAAGGGACAGGCCTAACTGTTATCATCTGCGAAAAAGGGGCACCTGGTGGTCTTGATATTCGTGGAGGCGGTCCTGCATCAAGAGAGACAGGTCTTTTAAATCCACTGGCTGCTGCAGAAAAAATCCATGCGGTTTTGCTCTCGGGTGGAAGTGCGTTTGGACTTGGCTCAGCGGATGGTGTTATGAAATATCTTAAAGAAAAGAACATCGGTTTTGAAACGGGAATAGTACCCGTTCCGCTTTGTGTGGCATCCTGCATCTTTGATTTAGGTGTGGGAGATAAGAACGCATATCCTAATAGTGATATGGGATATCTTGCGTGCGTCAATGCACAAAGCAATAATTATAAAGACGGCAATTTCGGTGTCGGCACAGGTGCAACTGTAGGAAAGCTTATGGGGATGGATTTTGCGATGAAATCGGGAGTAGGCTCATATGCCGTAAGTTGTGGCAAATTAAAGGTTGGTGCTATAGTATGTGTTAATGCTTTAGGTGATGTTTACGATGAAAACGGAAAAATAATTGCAGGACTTTTATGTGATGACAAAAAAACTTTCCGAAATTCCGAAGAAGTGCTTTATAATATGCACTTTAACACAGAGAATTTGTTTACATCAAACACAACAATCGGTGCGGTAATTACGAATGCTAAATTAGATAAAACGAAAATGAATAAAGTGGCAGCTATGGCACAAAATGGGGTGGCACGTGCGATTAATCCTGTGCATACATCTGCAGATGGTGATAGTGTTTATGCACTTTCTGTGGGGGATGTTTTAGCATCTGTTGACGTTGTAGGGACACTCGCCAGCCATGTTATGCATAAAGCTATTATAAATGCAGTTAAGTCGGCAAAATCGGCATATGGTTTTAAAGATAGCGGTGAAATTATATGAAGTTATATTTTGCACCATTAGAAGGTGTGACAAATTACATATACAGAAATGTTCACGCAGAGATTTTTGGAGGGTGCGACAGGTATTTCGCGCCCTTTATTACGCCAAGCGATAACGAAAAGGTAAACTTAAAAGGCTTAAAAGACGTTCTTGCAGAGAATAATAAGCCAGACATCTGCGTTCAGGTCTTAACAAAGGATGCAGACAGCTTTATTAAGTTTGCCAAAAAGATAAAAAATGCAGGTTATGATGAGTTTAACATAAATTTAGGATGCCCGTATCCTACCGTTGTGAAAAAGGGAAAAGGTGCAGGCTTTTTATTAGAGCCACCAGAGATTGACAAGTTTTTATATAAAATCTTCGATAGCTGTGATATTAAAATTTCGATAAAAACAAGGGCAGGATTTTATTCTACCGATGAGCTTTTGAATTTGATGCAGATATATAACAAATATCCTTTGTCACTTTTAATCATTCATCCGAGAGCCAGGGAAGATTATTATAGAGGAGAGCCTGATTATGATGCTTTTTTTAAGGCTTATGAAGTATCAAAAAATCCTCTGTGCTATAACGGAAATATTTTCTCAAAAAAAGATTTTGATTATATTGTAGAGAGATTCCCTGATTTAGACAGTGTTATGATAGGTCGAGGTGCAGTTAATAATCCTGCTCTTTTCAGAGAAATTGCGGGTGGAGAAAAGCTAAAGACTGAGGAGCTTATAATCTTTACGGAAGAACTGATTGAAAGTTATAAAGAAGTGCTCCGCTCTGATGTTTTTACAATGCACAAAATAAAAGAATTATGGACATATATGATACAGAATTTTCCCGAAGATAAAAGAAAAGCAAAGGCTATTAAAAAGGCAAACAGTCTTTTGGATATATTGACTGCAGTTAAAAGTCTTTAAAAGGAGGGAAACATATGAAAAACGTTATTTTACTGATATTAAACAGTATTCCGATGGCGGTGCTTATTGTGCTTTATATGTTCAGGGCAGAGATGACGGCATATTTATTTATTGCGTGGTTTGTTCTTTGCCTTATCAATACGCTTTTTCTACATAAACTATGGCATCTTGCGGGAATGAATATTTATCTTGCACTTTTGTCAGCAATCGGCATTTATGCAAATTGTCTGTTTTACTATTCCTTTGTTTATTATGACAGTGTATTGGGAAAAACAGCGTGGCAGAACGACTTGAAAAATATGCTTATATACATTGCCCTTTTAACGATTTTGGGTATCATTGCAAGGTTCTTAATTAAGTATATTGCAAAAAAGAGAGTCATAAAGGATAAATACAGAATAATCAAAATAAGCGGCGATACACTTTTAGAAGTGATAGCAGACCATTTTATAAAGCATCAGAAAGAATATACAAATTTAGAATATACAGGTATTTTATATGACTATTCGATAGACTGGGAGAAAAAGAGCTTTATCTTTGCTTTGAAGAGAGAAAAAGATTTAACCGGTTCAAAAGAACAAATAGACCTTAGTAGTTTGCATGAAATTCTGCCTGATACAACAGATGACTTATGCAAAAAAGGGAGATACAGGGATTATCGTGGAGACGAACTTAAAGAAATGATAGGTGTGGATGCAGATTAAAGGATATATAAAAATTTAGTTGACATATCCCAAAAAAAAGGATATAATGATAAGGCAGACTGTGAATGCGTGTAAGTAGCGTGCAGATGTTTTTAAAAGAGAGGATGCATCATCGGCTGGGAGTGCGTCTTAAAAAACTGTATGTGAATTTCAGCGCGGGAGTCTTCTGCGAAAAGCAAAAAGCGTTAAGCAGGTGCAGCTGCGGCAGCAAACGGCAGATATGAGTGCAGAGATTTTTCTCTGAATTAGGGTGGTACCGCGAGCAATCTCGTCCCTTATGGCGAGGTTGCTCTTTTTAATTTTAAAAATACACATTTATTATAGGAGGAAGATATGAACGAAAGGATTAATGAGCTTAAGGATAAGATAGCAAAGGCACTTTCTGAAAAGCTTGACAGAGAAGCCTTTAAGAAATTAAGAGAACAATATTTAAGCACGAAAAATGGCGAAATACCAAATCTCATGAAAGCAATGAGAGATATTCCGAAAGAGGACAGACCGCAGTTTGGTAAAATAATAAACGAGTTTAAAAACTGGGCAGAAGAAAAGTTTGACGAAGTAGACAGCGCTCTAAAAAAAGAAGAGCTGGAAAAAGCCAATGCATCTGAAGCGGTGGATATTACAATGCCGTCTAAAAAGAACGAAACAGGCTCACTTCACCCGACAACAATTGTAAAGCAGGAAATTATAAATATTTTTGCCGGTCTCGGTTTTGATATTTTTGAGGGTCCTGAAATTGAAAATGATTACTATAATTTCACGGCTTTAAATGTACCTTCAGACCACCCTGCAAGAGCAGAGCAGGATACATTCTACATAACAGAAAATATATTACTTCGAACACAGACTTCACCGGGGCAGATAAGAACTATGGAAATGAAAAAACCACCGATTAAGGTTTTAAGTCCCGGTAAGGTTTTCCGTTCTGACTATGACGCAACTCATTCCCCCATGTTTCATCAGATGGAGGGTTTGGTAGTTGATAAAAACATTTCTGTTTGCGACCTTTATGGTATGCTTGATTTATTTGCAAAAGAGATTTTCTCATCCGATGCAAAAACAAGACTCCGTCCTTCATATTTCCCATTTACTGAGCCGAGTGTTGAGGTTGACGTAACGTGCTGCGAATGTGGCGGCAGCGGATGCAGACTTTGTAAGGGCACGGGATGGATTGAGGTTTTAGGCGGCGGTATTGTAAACAGAAAGGTTTTGGAAAACTGCGGAATTGACCCCGAAGAATATTCAGGTCTCGCTTTTGGTATCGGTATTGACAGAATTACAATGCTTAAATACGGTATTAACAATATTCACATTCTGTTTGGTAATGACATAAGAACATTAAAACAGTTCAAACAACAGAATTTATAAACCATCAAAACATCAAACAGATTGAAAGGAATGATTTAAATGCTTCTACCACTCAGTTGGTTAAAAGATTACGTAGATATAGATGATATCAAAATAGAAGAACTTGAAACAAAGCTTTTTGCAAGCGGTTTTGAAGTTGAAGAAACAAAATATTTGGGTGCAGAAATAGACAAGGTGGTTGTAGGTAAAATCAAAAAAATAACAAAGCACGAAGATTCTGACCACCTCCAGATTTGTATAGTTGATTGCGGTGAAAAGTACGGAACAGACATACAGATTGTAACAGGTGCACAGAACGTGTTTGAGGGAGCTTTAGTTCCTGCAGCACTCAACGGCTCGGCTCTTCCCGGTGGAGTTAAAATCAAAAAAGGCAAGCTTCGCGGAGTTGAGTCAGAAGGCATGCTTTGCTCGGGCGAAGAGCTTGGAATTAACGATAACTGGTATGAGGGTGCAGAAGTTTATGGAATTCTTATTTTAAAAGAAGACGCACCTATCGGCGAAGATATTTGTAAGGTTGTAGGTCTTGACGACTATATCTTTGACATCAGCATAACTGCAAATCGTCCTGATTGTCAGTCAATTTTAGGTATGGCGCGTGAAGTTGCGGCGATATTTAACAGACCTTTAAAGATGCCCGATATGAGCTTTAATACTAAAAAAGAAGCAAATGACGATGAAATCACAATCGAAGTGAGCGCTCCTGATCTATGCCCAAGATATATCGGTCACTACGTTAAAGATGTTAAAATAGAAAAATCACCGCTCTGGATGAGAAAGCGATTAGCACTCGTTGGACTAAATGCAATTAATACGATAGTTGACATCACAAACTTTGTTTTGATGGAGCTTGGTCAGCCTATGCACGCGTTTGACTTGTCAACCTTAGATGGCAAGGCAATTAGAGTACGTCGTGCTAAAGCGGGTGAAAAAATCACAACACTCGACGAAAAGGAATTTGAGCTTACAGAAAACAATCTCGTTATCTGCGATTTAAAGAAGCCTGTTGCTCTTGCCGGTATTATGGGAGGACTTAACAGTGAGATTAAAGACACTACAAAAGATGTCGTGTTTGAAACTGCAAAATTTGCACGTGACAGTATAAGAAAAACATCAAGAGCTTTAGGTCAGTCTTCTGATTCAAGCGCTAAATATTGTAAAGGTGTTGATGAATTCACAACAGAGTGCGCTGCAAACCGTTCACTTCACCTGGTAGAAGAGCTTGGCTGTGGCACAGTATCAGCTACTCGCTATACATGTGCGGGTAAGGAACTCGTGGCAAAGGAAATAGATACAACATTTGCAAAAATCAACAAGGTTTTAGGTATTGAAGTGCCATCTGACACTATTTGTGATATTTTAAGAAGACTTGAATTTGAAGTTGAAGTAAATGGAGAAAATATTAAAGTTACAGCGCCGCTTTATCGTGAAGATGTGGAAAGCTATGAGGATTTGGCAGAAGAAGTTATCAGAATTTATGGCTATGAACATATAAAACCGCAGCATCTTTTGTTTGCGCGCGTTACAAACGGCGGATTAAACGACAGCCAGCGTTTAGAGCTAAAAGCTAAAAATGCTTTAAAAATGCAGGGTGCTTTTGAAACAATTAATTTCAGCTTCTATTCTCAAAAGGATTTGGATATGCTCCATATCGCAGAGGATGCCCCTGAAAGAATGGCTATAAGAATAGATAATCCGATTAGTGAAAACTATTCAATTATGAGCACGACACTCGCTCCGATTATGCTTAACACTATCGTTAAAAACTATCGTAGCGGTAACGACTCAGGAAGATTCTTTGAAATGGCAAATGTGTTCATTGCAAAAGGTTTCCCTGTTACAGAACTTCCGTTTGAGAAAAAGACAATAGGAATTGGTGTATATGGTGATAGTGAGGACTTCTTTACAGTTAAAGGCATCATTGACGGCTTAGCTGAAGATTTTGGACTCGCACTTTCATATGAAAAAGGAGAAAAGCCATTCCTCCATCCAGGTATTACTGCAAATATTTTATTAAATGGTGATGTTATAGGATATGTTGGTCAGCTTTCTCACGAAGTGACAGAAGAAATGTCACTCGGCAAAAAAGCATTTATTGCAGAGCTTGACTATGAGAAATTTGTATCGGGATATAATAAGGGAATGAAATATAAACCAATTTCCGAATTTCCTGATGTTATAAGAGACTTTGCTTTAGTATGCGATGAAAATGT
Organism: Clostridia bacterium; assembly: GCA_045648985.1. Classification (GTDB taxonomy): domain Bacteria; phylum Bacillota; class Clostridia; order UBA1381; family UBA9506; genus SIG437. The sequence goes on along the minus strand of JAZROZ010000011.1, from coordinate 10,551 downwards.
TACATGCGGTGAGATTGAAGATTCAATTAAAAAATCATGCAAATATGTAACAAGCATCAAACTCTTTGATATTTTCAGAGGCAAACAGATTGGTGAGGGCAAAAAGAGTATGGCATTTAATGTTATAATTTCACCTGAAGAAAAAGGCTTTTCTGAAAAAGAAATAGAGAAATTTACTGCTAAAATTTTAAAGGATTTAGAGTTTAAATTAGGCATTATGCTGAGATAAAAGAAAGAGGATGTAATTTTATACATCCTCTTTCCGTTTTTTCTGCAAAAATTTCGAAAAATTGTTGAAATTTTCGGCAAAAACGTGTAAAATATAATAGGTATGGAATTTGTAATTGTGGGGGAGTATAATGAGTTCGATTCATGACGGACACAGAAAGCGGTTAAAGGACAGGTGTCTTCAATATGGTTTTGACAGTTTAGAAGAGCATGAAAAACTTGAACTTTTGCTTTTTAACGTTATTCCACGCCGTGATACTAACCCAATAGCTCACCATCTTTTAAAGAAATTCAGGACTTTAGCAGGAGTATTCGAAGCAGATGCAGATGAACTTAAGACAGTTGACGGTATAGGTGATAATGCCGCTTATTTTCTAAGGCTAATACCTTCTTTAGCAGGAAGTTATATTTCTTCGAAATGGGAAAAGGGGACTTCACTTGGAACAAGTGAGCAGCTCCACTCTTTTGTAAGAGATATATTCATTGGCAAAACGGAAGAAGAGTTTGCGATTGTTTCCCTTGATTCAAACAGAAACCTGAAAAATTATGCGTTTTTGGAAAAGGGAACTGTAAACAACGTTAACGTATATCCTCTAAAGATTGCAGAGTATGTCGTGAAAACAAAAGCCGTAAATATAGTTCTTGTCCATAATCATCCAAACGGTATGAGCGCTCCGTCGCTTGATGATGTTAAAATGACAAGGCAGCTTGATGAAATACTTAGTAATTTGTCTATTAACATAATTGACCATATCATAGTCGCGGGCGAGATGTGTTATAGCATGAAAGATATGAATAATTTTTAATACTTTGATAGCTACTTTGATTTTGGTTTGCAGATAAGTGCAATAATATAGCCAAAAACAACTGCAGCTGCAATTCCACCGGCACCACCTGTGACGCCGCCTGTAAAGATGCCAAGTATCCCTTTTTCTGCTACGGCTTTTTCGGCGCCCTTTGCTAAGGTATATCCAAAGCCTGTCAGTGGAACAGTTGCGCCGGCGCCTGCAAAATCGACAATTGGCTGATAGAGTCCGAAAACTGTTAATAAAACACCTGCTGTGACGTATAAAACTAAAATACGTGCAGGAGTAAGCTTTGTTTTATCTATCAAAATCTGGGCGATAGCACAAAGAGTGCCGCCTACTAAAAAAGTCCATAAATATTGCATAGAATCAATCCTTTGTTTATTTTATAAGGATATTCTTTGCAATTATATATAAATATATTCAATTAGGAGAGTGTAAAATGTCAGGACATTCCAAATGGTCAAACATAAAACATAAGAAAGAAAAAAGTGATGCAAAAAAAGGCAAGATTTTCACAAAGCTGGGTCGTGAAATAACCGTTGTTGTAAAATCAGGCGGTGCAGACCCCGAATCAAACTCAAAACTTCGTGACGTTATTGCTAAAGCTAAGGCAAATAATATGCCAAATGACAACATTGAAAGATGTATTAAAAAGGCATCGGGCGATATGGGAGATGCAGTATATGAAGAAATCACATACGAAGGCTATGGTCCGAGCGGTGTTGCAGTTATTGTTGAAACACTTACAGATAACAGAAACAGAACTGCAGGCGATGTAAGACACTATTTCGATAAATTCGGAGGAAATCTCGGTCAGACAGGCTGCGTAAGCTTTATGTTTGATACGAAAGGTGTTTTAATCATCGAAGATGAAGACGGAAACATTGATGAAGATAGCATTATGATGGAGGCGTTGGAGGCAGGCGCAGAAGATATATCATATCAGGAGGGAAGCTTTGAAATCTTAACTGCTCCTGAGGATTTTTCTTTAGTTCGTGATATGCTCACAGAAAAAGGTTATGTATTTGCATCAGCAGAAGTTGAGAGAATTCCGCAGACAACGGTAAGGCTGGAGAGTGAAGATGATATCACCTTAATGAACAAGCTGATTGATATGTTAGAAGACAACGACGACGTACAGAACGTATATCATAACTGGGAGATTTAAGACAGATAAAGCGCTTATTTTAAATTCAGATTTAGATTTTTGGTGGGAGTGATTAAATTGAAAGAATTAGCTGAGTACGATTACATAAATGAAAAATTAGGTGAAGAATGTGGTGTTTTCGGATTTTATGATAATGACGGATTCGATGTTGCCCATCTGACATATTATGCACTTTATGCTCTGCAGCACAGAGGTCAGGAAAGTGCAGGTATGGCACTTAATAAAAACCGTGAATTTTCACTTTATAAAGATTTAGGATTAGTACCTGAAATTTTTACAGAACGTGTTTTAAACAGTTTAGAGGGAACTATCTCAGTCGGGCACGTGAGATATTCAACAAAAGGTGGCAATTCAAGACAGAATGCTCAGCCGCTCGTAAACCACTATGTTAAAGGGACAATCGCCTTAGCGCATAATGGAAATATAATAAACAGCAGTAAGTTAAGAGCTAAATTAAAAGCAGAGGGAGCTCTTTTCCACACCACAATGGATAGTGAAGTCATTATGTATGAGATTGCACAGGCAAGAATCAAGACCCGCTCCATTCAGGAAGCTGTTATGAAAACTATGGAAGTAATTCACGGCTCATATTCACTTGTTTTGATGAGTCCTGAAAAGCTAATCGGTGCAAGGGACCCATATGGCATCAGACCTTTAAGCATAGGAAAACTTGAAAATTCATATATTTTAAGCTCTGAAACATGTGCGTTTGATAATATCGGTGCAACGTTTGTAAGAGATGTTGAACCTGGAGAGGTTGTATGGATTGATAAAGAGGGACTTCATTCAATCAAAAGCGAGCTCGCTAAAGAAAAAAGTTCAATTTGTATTTTTGAACATGTATATTTTGCACGTCCTGATAGCGTAGTAGAAGGGGCAAGTGTTTACGAAATGCGTAAGCTTATGGGAAAACATTTAGCAAAAGATTTCCCAGTGGAAGCTGACCTTGTTTGTGGAGTTCCTGATTCAGGACTTTGTGCCGCAATCGGTTATGCTGAAGAATCAGGTATCCCCTACGGAAAAGGCTTTATTAAGAATAAATACATAGGAAGAACATTTATAAAACCCACACAGTCAGAAAGAGAAGTGGCTGTAAATATTAAGCTCAATGTGTTAAAAAGCAGTGTAGCAGGCAAACGTGTTATTATGGTTGATGACTCAATCGTAAGAGGCACGACCTGTGCTAATATTATAAGAGATTTAAAAAATGCAGGAGCTAAAGAGGTTCACGTACGAATCAGCTCACCTCCATTTTTGTGGCCCTGCTACTTTGGAACAGATATTCCGTCAAGGGATTGCTTGATGGGGGTTAAATATACTGTAGATGAGATGTGCAAGAAAATCGGCGCAGACAGCTTAGGATTTTTATCGCTCGATGCTCTTTCAGAAATTGCACAGAACTTAAATTGCGGATATTGCGATGGTTGCTTTACAGGAAAATATCCAATGGATGTATCAGACGTTGACCATGAAATAGAACTTGACGGCAAATACAGAAATTTATCAGAAAGTGAGGTATAATAATGAGTGAAGCATATAAAGCTGCCGGCGTAGATGTTGAGGCAGGCTATAAATCGGTGGATTTAATAAAAACACATGTTAAAAGAACAATGACAGAGGGAGTTCTTTCAGGTATAGGTGGTTTTGGAGGACTTTTCGGGATTGGAACAGATTACAGTGACCCTGTTTTAGTTTCAGGCACAGATGGTGTAGGAACAAAATTAAAGGTTGCATTTTTAATGGACAAGCATGACACAATCGGTCAGGATTGTGTTGCTATGTGCGTAAATGATATCGCATGTTCAGGTGCAAAACCGCTTTTCTTCCTTGACTATTTAGCCGTTGGCAAGAACTATCCTGAAAGAATTGCTGAAATTGTCAAAGGTGTTGCAGATGGATGCGTTTTGGCAGGAGCTGCACTAATCGGTGGAGAAACTGCAGAAATGCCGGGCTTTTATGAACTCGAAGAATACGATTTAGCAGGTTTTTCTGTTGGTATTGTAGATAAGGACAAAATTATTGACGGCTCAAAAACAAAAGCAGGTGATGTTTTAGTTGGTATAGCATCATCAGGCATACATAGTAATGGATATTCATTAGTAAGAAAGATTTTCGGACTTGATGAAGAAAATGCAAAAGAAATTTTAGCTACTAAATATGATGAGCTTGGTGAAACATTAGGTGAGGCACTTTTACGTCCTACTAAAATATATGTAAAACCGCTTCTTTCTGTAATTGAGAAGTTTGATGTTCACGCAGTTTCTCACGTAACGGGTGGCGGTTTTATTGAAAATATACCGAGAATGTTACCTGAGGGCTTAGCAGCTGAAATCAAAAAAGGTACTTGGGATGTACTTCCTATCTTTGATATTATGCAGAAAAAAGCAAATCTTTCAGAACGCGATATGTATAACACATTCAATATGGGTATCGGTCTTGTGATTGCCGTTTCAGAAGACTGTGCTAAAGATGTTGTAGCACACATTAATTCTCTCGGAGAAAAAGCATATATCATAGGTAGTGTGAAAGAAAAGAAAGACAGTCCTATTGATATTATCTAAGAGGTGAAAACTTTGAAAAAAATCGGTGTGTTAGTATCGGGTGGCGGGACAAATCTTCAGGCAATTTTAGATGCAGAGAAGCAAGGCATTATAAAAAGCGGAAAAGTAAGTGTTGTGATATCTTCAAGTGCTAAGGCATATGCCTTAGAGCGCGCTAAAACGGCGGGAGTAGATGGACTTTGCATTTCCAAAAAAGAATGTGCCACCAGAGCTGAATTTGAAGAAAAAATTTCTGCGATACTTGATAAATATGAGATTGATATAATTGTTTTGGCAGGATTTATGCATATCTTAAGTGAAGATTTTATTAAAAAGTATAGCGGAAAAATGATAAACGTTCATCCGTCATTGATTCCGTCTTTTTGCGGAGACGGGTTTTATGGACTCAAAGTACATGAAAAGGCATTGGAGTACGGCGTAAAAGTCACAGGTGCTACTGTGCATTTTGTAAATGAAATAACAGACGGCGGTAAAATCATAATGCAAAAAGCCGTTTCAGTAGAAGAGGGAGATACTCCTGAAATTCTGCAAAAGAGAGTTATGAAAGAAGCAGAACACATTATTTTGCCACAGGCCGTAGAGCTTTTGTGTGTAGATGAAATATAATCAGCTGAAAGGAAAGAGAGTTATGGCAAAAAGAGCATTACTTAGTGTATCAGATAAAACAGGAATAGTAGAATTTGCAAAAGGATTAATAGAACTTGGTTTTGAAGTGGTTTCAACAGGCGGAACAAAAAAGGCACTTCAAGATGCCGGATTAGCAGTTACAGGTGTATCTGAAATAACAGGTTTTCCTGAATGTTTAGACGGTAGAGTAAAAACACTTCATCCCAAAATCCATGCAGGCATCTTAGCTATGCGCTCAAACGAGGAGCATATGGCGCAGCTCTTAGAGCTTGGAGTTGACACAATTGATGTTGTTGCTATAAACTTATATCCGTTTAAGCAGACAATTTTAAAAGAGGGAGTAACACTTGAAACTGCGATTGAAAATATTGATATCGGTGGACCTACAATGATTCGTGCCGCTGCGAAGAACTATCAGGACGTTGCTGTTATTGTTGACCCTGAGGATTACGAAACTGTCCTCTCTGAATATAAAAAAGACGGTTGCGTTTCAAAAGAAACAAAATTTGACCTCGCTTATAAAGTATTTGAACATACATCAAGCTATGATACATTAATTGCAAAATATTTACGTGAGCAGATAGGAAAAGAACTGTTCCCGAAAGATTTAACTTTAACATATGAAAAAGTTCAGGAAATGAGATATGGCGAAAATCCGCATCAGGCAGCTGTTTTCTATAAAGAAACAGGAGCTTGTGAGGGAACGATTGCTGCTTGCCGTCAGCTTCATGGCAAAGAGCTTTCATATAACAACATTAACGATACAAATGGAGCGCTTGACTTATTAAAAGAATTTGACGAACCGACTGTTGTTGCGTGTAAGCATGCTAATCCTTGCGGAGTTGGTACTGGTAGAGACATCTGCGAAGCATACTTGAATGCTTATGAGGGCGACCCTGTTTCAATTTTCGGAGGTATTATTGCGGCTAACCGTGAGATTGATGCCAAAACCGCCCAAGAGCTTAACAAGATATTTATAGAAATCGTTGTTGCTCCGTCATTTACTCAGGAAGCTATTGATATTTTAACACAGAAAAAGAACATTAGACTTCTAGAGCTTGATAATATTTCTAAAAAGCCAGCTATCAATGATTTTGATATGAAAAAGGTTATGGGTGGCTTACTTGTTCAGCAGAGAGACGTAGAGCTTTATAACGAAGAAAACTGGACAGTTGTGACAAAAGCTCAGCCAACTGAAAAAGAGATTGAAGATATGAAGTTTGCATGGAAGATAGTAAAACATACAAAATCAAATGCTATCACTTTAGCGAAAGACAAAAAATCAATCGGTGTTGGTCCAGGTCAGACAAACAGAGTTATGGCGCTGGATATTGCGATTAAGTATGCAGGAGAAAAAGCACAGGGTGCTGTTATGGCATCTGATGCATTCTTCCCATTTTCTGATTGTGTTGAAGCTGCTGCTAAAGCCGGAATAAAAGCTATCATTCAGCCCGGTGGCTCAATCCGTGACAATGAATCAATAGAAGCTTGTGACAAATACGGAATAGCTATGGTGTTTGTTGGTATGAGACACTTTAAGCATTAATAAACAAAACAGAAAGGTATTGACATATGAAAGTATTAGTAGTAGGCGGCGGTGGAAGAGAGCACGCAATAATTACAGCTCTTTCTAAAAGTCCAAAAAAACCTGAGCTTTTTGCAGCACCAGGTAACGGCGGTATTGCGGCTTTGGCTAAATGTGTAGATATAAAAGCAACAGATGTAGAGGGTATGGTTAAATTTGCAAAAGACAATCAAATAGATTTAACCGTTATTGCGCCTGATGACCCGCTGATGCTTGGTATGGCAGACAGATTCGAAGAAGATGGCTTAAAGGCATTCGGTCCGAAAAGCTGTGCTGCACTTATTGAGGGAAGTAAGGTTTTTTCTAAAAACCTTATGAAAAAATATAATATACCAACGGCAAAGTATGAGGTATTTGAAAATGCTGAAGATGCACTTTCCTACCTTGAAGGACAAAGCTATCCTATCGTTATAAAGGCAGAGGGATTAGCTTTAGGTAAAGGTGTTATAATAGCTCAGAATAAAGAGGAAGCTCAGCAGGCAGTTCGCGATATTATGTGCGATAAGGTGTTCGGTGATGCAGGCTCAAGAGTTGTTGTTGAAGAGTTTTTAACAGGTCATGAGGTTTCCGTTTTGGCATTTACTGATGGGAAAACACTTGTTCCTATGGTTTCAGCCCAGGACCACAAAAGAGCATATGACAATGACGAGGGATTAAACACAGGCGGTATGGGAACATTCTCGCCAAGCAGATTATATACACCTGAAATTGCAAAAGAATGCGCTCAAAACATCTTTATGCCGACTATGGCTGCGATGAATAAAGAGGGCAGAACATTTAAAGGCGTTCTATATTTTGGTCTTATTATGACAGCAGATGGTGTTAAGGTTATTGAATATAACGCGCGCTTCGGTGACCCTGAAACTCAGGTTGTTCTGCCAAGGCTTAAGACCGACTTGCTTGAGATTTTCCTTGCAATAACGGAAGATAGACTTTCTGAAATAGATATAGAATGGTATGACAATGCGGCAGTTTGCGTTGTTATGGCATCGGGCGGATATCCTAAAAGCTATGCTAAAGGATATGAGATTTTCGGTATGGAAGAAGCTGAAAAGGATGAGGATATTGTAGTTTATCATGCGGGAACAGCACTAAAAGGCGGCAAGATTGTAACATCAGGCGGACGTGTAATCGGTGTAACTGCAGTAGCTTCCGATTTGGAAAAGGCAATCAAAAAGGCATATGAAGGCGTTGAGAAAATAAGCTTTAAAGATGCTCACTACAGAAAAGATATCGAAAGGAAGTAGAAACAAGGTGGAACGAAAGATTGTAGATTTTCATGCCCATGCTTTTCACGATAAGATTGCAATAAAAGCGGCAAAACAGCTAAATGAGTATTATGGTATTCCTTTGGCTGAAAACGGATTATTCTTTCACCTGAAGCAGAGCATGTTAAAAAACAAAATTGATAAGCTCGTAATTCATGCAACGGCTACTAAACCGTCACAGGTTGAGCTTATCAATGATTATGTAAAATCGCTGACAAGTAAAGATATTGTGGGTTTTGGTACTTTACATTATGCATATCCTGATTTTGAAAAAGAGTTAGGCAGAATTGAAGAAATGGGGCTTAAGGGAATTAAGTTTCACCCTGTTTTTCAGGGATTTAAGATTGATGATGAGAAGATGTTTCCTATCTATGAGCAGATAGAGGGACGCTTTCCTGTACTTATTCACGTAGGTGACAAAAATACTGATGCATCTACACCAAAAAGACTTATTAAAATGCTCGAAAGCTTCCCCAAAATGACTGTAATTGCCGCACATATGGGTGGATATAGAGAATGGGATGAGGCGGAAAAACACATAATCGGAAATGATAAGTATAATATTTATATTGATACATCAAGCTCAATCAGGTTTTTAGAGTCTTCTTATGTGGCTGACCTCATAAGAAGACATGGCTCGGATAAGGTGTTATTTGGTACAGATTATCCGCTCTCACTTCATGCGTTTGAGCTTGAAGTGTTTGATAAAATCGGTCTGACAGAAGAAGAGGCTGAAAATGTTTTGTGGAAGAACGCTTATAAGCTTTTGGAGTTATAAAAAATGGCAATCAGAGAAATTAAAAGTGCAGATAATGCGCAGATTAAAGAAATTGCAAAGCTAAAAACTAAAAAATATCGCGAAGAATTTGGAAAGTTCATGGCAGAAGGCATTTTATCATTAGATGCAGGGTTTTGTTCAAACTATGAGCTTTGTTTTGTTGTGGCATCAGAGAGCTTCGCTAAATCTAATTCTGCACTTTTGAGTAAATTTGACGATGTCATTATAACACCGGACAGACTTTTCGAGCAGATTTCGGATAGTGTAACTCCGCAGGGAGTTATGGGAATATTCAAAATTCCGAACCAAAGAATGGAGTTTAAAGAGCTTGGAGATGTACTCATATATTGTGATAATCTGCGCGATCCGGGTAATGCAGGAACGATTATAAGAACTGCAGATGCACTTGGTATTGGCGGGGTTATGTTTTCAAAGGGTAGTGCAGATATTTATGCACCTAAGCTTGTGCGATCTACTATGGGCTCGTTGTTTCATACAAAGGTGTATAAAGAATGTGAAATGAGCGATTTGCTCGCGTTGAAAGAGCAAGGTTATAAAATTGCAAGCACAGCTTTGGCAGAGGATACTATTTCTTTATATGACTGGAAATGTCCCGAAAAGTGCGTTATTGTAATAGGCAACGAGGCACACGGCGTATCCGATGAAGTTTTGTCTATAACAGACGAATGTGTGAAAATTGAGATGTATGGCTTTGCAGAGTCTTTAAATGCTTCCGTTGCGGCGGCAATAGTGATGCATGAAGTGGCAAGAGGAAAGCACTATGGAAAATAAGTTTGCAAAAGAAGCCCTTTTACTAGCAAAAAAAGCATCAAAGCAGGGAGAAGTGCCTGTTGCCTGCGTGATATATAAAGACGGAGAGATAATAGCAAAAGCTCACAATGAAACCATCAAAAGAAACAATCCTTGTGCTCATGCAGAATGTATTGCAATAGAAAAGGCTTTTGAAAGAACAGGAGCATACAGGCTTGATGACTGCGAAATGTATGTTACTTTAGAGCCTTGCCCGATGTGTGCAGGAGCTATTAGCTTAGCCAGACTAAAAAGAGTATATTTTGGCGCATATGATAAAGAAAAAGGTGCATTTGGCGGAAAAATTGACATAGTAGCTGACATAAATCTAAAGACAGAAATTTATGGCGGAATATGTGAAAAAGAAGCTGCCGAAATTTTAAAAAGTTTTTTTAGAAAAAGTATTGACAAATAAAAACCGGTATAGTATAATACTATCTGTTAAGCGGATGTGGTGGAATCGGCAGACACGCCAGCTTGAGGGGCTGGTGGCGGCAACGTTGTGCAAGTTCAAATCTTGTCATCCGCACCAAAACAGACGATTTTTTAATCGTCTGTTTTTTTAATTCAAACAACCCTAAAACGTGCTAAAACAAGGCTTTTTATGGCTTTCTTTATCTTTTCAAAAATCAAGTTGAATTAACTAAAATTAAATTCACAGGCAACAACTTTGGCAACAATTAAGTTTTCTTTTCGTTTATCCACCGGCTTATTCGT
>JAZROZ010000010.1:0-1692 GCA_045648985.1 Clostridia bacterium | reverse complement strand
AACCCCCGCTTCTCTCTTAAAAAACACATCAAGCAGTTTTTCATTCCCTGCCGATGAAAACAATATCCAAAAATGCTTATGTATTTCTGAGCTATGGTAAATGCAGTGATGATATTCAAACGGCCTTGAGATTATAATATCACCATAGCTTATCGGATAAATCAAATCCTCAACCATAAACGATACATCGCCGCTTAAATTTACATAAATCTCGCACACATCATGAATATGAGATCGCCGCTTCTTAGTTGACGGATTTTCCATTTCAGTGTATTTAACACTTATATCGAATGGACTAATCCCATCATAATGCTCTCTGCTACTTTTCATGCAATCACCTTCCTTTGGTGATTGTACAATGTTTTCGGGTGAAAAGTCAATATAAATATAATATTTATTCTGTTATATTATGTTATAAAGGAGGTGAGCTCATTGCAAAATTATTTGATGCTAACCTTTTCTGCTGTTCTTCTCGGCATTAATTTTGCATTAAGTAAATTATATCAAGTAAAAGAGGGGTCAACATTAAGCGCCACTGCAAAATTCAATGCGTATTCCGGACTGTTTACTATTCTTGTATTTTGGATACTGAACGGTTTTAAAATAAACTTTACCGCGTACTCTCTTATTATGGCGGCACTAACGGCTTGCTTTGGACTGCTGTATACGCTTTTGGGGTTTAAGCTTCTTGCCCTGGATTCTATGGCGCTATACACGCTGTTTCTTATGACAGGTGGGATGATTCTTCCTTACATATGGGGGCTTGTCTTTTTAGATGAACCGTTTTCCGCTCTGAGGACTGTCGGTCTCTGCTTAATACTCACAGGGGTTATCGTTTCAAATTTCAGTGGTGAAAAAGCAGACATTAAAAAAATTGTTCTATGTATAGCAATTTTTATTCTTAACGGCTTTATCAGTGTGATATCGAAGCTACATCAAATTGAGACTGTACATTCTACAGTAAACAGCAACGAATTTATTGTTTTTACCGGAATTTTTAAATACTTCTTTGCTCAGATTCTTTTGATTCTAAACAAAAAATCGCATGGCGAAAAAAACGGTATATCTCCCGGCGTTTATCTTATTATCCTTTTATCTGCAATTGTCAGCGGTGTTTCATATCTGTTACAACTATTAGGGGCAGCCGTTCTTCCTGCCGGCGTTATTTATCCTTTCATCACCGGCGGAAGCATTATATTCACGGCATTAACAGGGCGTATGGTCTTCAAGAATGTGCTTTCTAAAAAGATGATATTAAGTATAATACTTTGTTTTGTCGGTACAATAATGTTTTTATAGGAGTGATGAAAAATGGAGCTTTTAAAAAGCAGCAAAAGATTTTCATTTAAATTGGGCGAGAGCTATGTTTGGGATACCGAGTATAAATGCGAAGTATCCGAAAGCGGTGATACTTTAACAACCAAGTTCTTTTTTGATGGCGGACTGGTTGTCACAAATATCGCCAAGAAGTTTTCTAAACACGGTGCTTATGAATGGGTAAATTATTTTGAAAACACAGGTGCCAAGCCGACCGCAATAATCTCTGAGCTGTGGGACTGCGACATTACTCTGCCACTCGGCAAAGAAGCAACCCACGACGCAACAAATGATGTTGCAATGGCGGCAGATGATGCAACAAGAGTTTTCGCGCCAAATGGCTCAACATGGTCTGAGTATGAATTTTACTGTGAT
>JAZROZ010000009.1:0-33169 GCA_045648985.1 Clostridia bacterium | reverse complement strand
ACGGAATGATGATTCACTCACCACAGACAGGTGATGTTGTTAAATACACAAGCATTGTTTCAGGTAACTACAACAATGTTTATTATACCGCAAGAAGAATTGCTAAATAATATTTAAGAGCTTATGGATTATATATCCAGTTTTCCAAAATGATTAACAAATAAAAGAGCCGTTGTATAGCAACGGCTCTTTTATTTGAAATTAAGAACTTTTTAACTATTAGGGAGAATTATAGTTTGACCCACTTCTAAGGCTACTATTTTCATATCATTTATGTATTTTACCTTATAAACATAATCTCTTAAGTCTTCATTAGCTGGAAGATTGTTTTGACATATCTCCCATAGAGTATCTCCCGGCTGAACAACAACCTGCGTTGAATCCTGTTCTGTATCAGCTACAGCTCCCATTGAGAAATAGGCACACATTATGATTCCTATCATAACGAACATAAAAAGTGTTCTTCTTTCCTGTCTTGCTTTTTTTGCGTAATTTATTCTTCTTCTCATTATAAAACATCTCCTTATTTCGAACATTTGTTCTGTCTGCACTTCGATTATAACAGAACAAATGTTCGTTGTCAATACTTTTTTCAAAAATTTTCGAACAAATGTTTGATTTTTTGTTTTATTTGTGATATAATCATATCAGTAAAGCTAAAACTACCGCTCTTTTTAGGGCAGAATGGAGTTTTTTATGGCAAAAAAACAAAACAGAGAAGAAATGATTTTAGAATATATTAATGAATATCTTGCATCAAATGGTTATCCGCCATCAGTAAGGGAAATATGTAACGGAGTTGGGCTAAGTTCTCCATCTTCTGTTCATGCCTATTTAAAAAGGCTTGAAGAAAAAGGACTTTTGATAAAAGACGGCTCAAAAACCCGTGCTCTGAAAGTTGTTGAAACAAAAGCTGAGCAAATGTGCGAGCCTATCGCAGAATATCTTTCTGTCCCAGTTGTCGGTCAGGTTGCAGCAGGTACTCCGATACTCGCAGATGAAAACGTTATTGATACATACCCACTCCCTATGGTATTTGCAAAAAATAAAAATGTGTTTATGCTTAAAGTACGCGGAGAAAGTATGATTAATGCAGGAATTTTAGACGGCGACTATGTTGTTGTCACTCAGCAGGACACAGCACGTAACGGTGATATTGTTGTTGCTCTTTTAGATGATTCTGCCACAGTAAAGACATTCTATAAAGAAGATGGATTTGTCCGTTTGCAGCCTGAAAATGATGCACTCGAACCCATTATAGTAAAAGACCTTAAGATTTTAGGCATTGTTTCAGGCGTATTCAGAATTTATTGATTTTACTGTAATTTGCTAAAATATATTATCAAAATAATAAAACAAGAAATAATTAACATAAAACATTAAATTATTTCTTGTTTTTTGTTGCAGTAAAATAAAGATTAAGGTATAATTAATTTATATGTCAAGAAATAAATTTATATTTATTATTATAGGAGGAAGAAAAAATGAGTAATTTTTTAGAAACTATCAAAGAAAGAGCAAGAAGTGATAAAAAAACTATCGTTTTGCCCGAATCTATGGATAGAAGAACTTTTGAAGCGGCTGAAACAATCCTTAAAGAAGATATTGCCAACATTATTATTATCGGTACACCTAGTGAGGTTGCCGAAAATTCAAAAGGCTTAGATGTTTCTAAAGCTACAATTATTGACCCATTTAACTATGAAAAAACAGAAGAATATTTAAACCTTTTTGTTGAACTCAGAAAGAGCAAAGGTGTTACTTACGAGCAGGCAAAAGAAATTGTTCTTGGTGACTATATGTATTACGCATGTCTTATGGTTAAAGCCGGAGACGCTGACGGTGTTGTTTCAGGAGCTTGTCACTCTACAGCAAACACACTCCGTCCATCTCTTCAGATTATTAAAACAAAACCAGGTGTAAAACTTGTATCAGCATTCTTTGTTATGGTTGTTCCTGATTGTGAATTTGGTGCAAACGGTACATTCATTTTTGCTGACAGTGGTCTTGTTCAGAATCCTGACTCAGAAGAACTCGCAGCTATTGCAGCATCATCTGCTGAAAGCTTTGAGCTCTTAGTACAGGAAGATGCATACGTTGCTATGCTTTCACATTCTACAAAAGGCAGCGCGGCACACGACGATGTAACAAAAGTTGTTGAGGCTACACGCATCTGCAAAGAAAACAATCCAAATCTCAACGTTGATGGCGAACTTCAGCTTGATGCTGCTATTGTTCCTTCAGTTGGCAAGTCTAAAGCTCCTGGTTCAACAGTAGCAGGAAGAGCAAACGTTTTAGTTTATCCTGACCTTGATGCAGGTAATATCGGCTATAAACTTGTTCAGCGTCTTGCTAAGGCAGAAGCATACGGTCCTATCACGCAGGGTATCGCAAAACCAATCAACGACTTATCTCGCGGATGCTCAGCTGATGATATAGTTGGTGTATGTGCAATCACTTGTGTACAGGCTCAGGCTCAGGACAAATAAATAATATATAAAAAAGGAATGATTATATGAAAATATTAGTTTTAAATGCAGGTAGCTCTTCACTTAAATATCAGCTTATTGATATGGATACACAGGCTGTTTTAGCTAAGGGCTTATGTGAAAGAATTGGTATTGACGGAATACTTAATCACACACCGCAGGGAGGGGATAAAGTAGTAATTAATGCTTCTATGCCTGACCACGCAGTTGCAATCAAGCTTGTAACTGATGCTCTTTTATCAAAGGAACATGGCGTAATCTCCTCTATGGATGAAATTGGTGCGGTTGGACACAGAGTTGTTCACGGCGGTGAATACTTTAACAGTTCAGTTATCATCGACGAAGACGTTAAGAAAAAGATTGCAGAGTGCAGTGCTTTAGCCCCACTTCACAATCCTGCAAACCTTACAGGTATTGAAGCATGCGAAAAAGCTATGCCTGGTGTCCCAATGGTTGCAGTATTTGATACAGCTTTCCATCAGACAATGCCACCTGAGGCTTATGTTTACCCAATTCCGTATGAATACTATACAAATTACAAAGTAAGAAAATACGGTTTCCACGGCACATCACATTACTTTGTATCAAAACGTGCTGCTGAAATTATCGGCAAGCCATTAGAAGAAATAAAGATGATTACTCTTCACTTAGGAAACGGCTCATCAATCACCGCTATTAAAGATGGTAAATCAATCGATACATCAATGGGCTTTACTCCCTTAGCAGGTGTTATGATGGGAACACGTTCAGGATTAATTGACCCTGCAATTATCCCATTCATTGCCGAAAAAGAAAACTTAACTGTTGACCAGGTTAATGATATTCTTAACAAAAAATCAGGCGCACTTGGTATTTCCGGTGTAACAAGCGACTTCCGTGATATTGAAGCAGAAGCTGCAAAAGGAAACAAGCGTGCTCAGCTTGCACTTGATATGTTTGAATATAGTGTAAAACGTTATATCGGTCTTTATGCTACTGTAATGGGTGGCTTAGATGCAATCGTATTTACAGCAGGTATCGGCGAAAATAATATTGCTCTCCGTGAAAGCTTACTTACTGATATGGAATTCATGGGAATTACAGTCGATAAGGAAAAGAACAATGTTCGCGGAAAAGAAACTGAAATCACAGGCGAAGGCTCACGTGTAAGAAGCTTTGTTATCCCAACAAACGAAGAACTTACAATCGCTTTAGATACTCAGAAATTATTAAGCAAATAATAAAAAACACAAGAAAAATACCACAAACGATTAGTTTGTGGTATTTTTTTGTTATATAAATTATATAAGCTGTGCAAATATTCCTACACTCACTACTGTTAAAAGCCCTGCTACTACAATTGAAAGGCTGCTCATCGCACCTTCAACTTCACCTATTTCCATAGCCTTTGTAGTTCCCATAGCATGAGATGCAGTTCCTATTGCAACGCCCTTTGCAACAGGTTCTGTTATTCTGAAAAGCTTGCAGACACCGACTGCAACAACATTACCCAAAACACCTGTTATTAATATACTCGCCACGGTTAAAGGTACATATCCGCCAAGTTCTTCTGATAATGGCATTGCAATCGCAGTTGTTATTGATTTCGGGAGAAGTGTTACATACATTTCATTATCCATTTTAAACAAAAGTGCAAGCACAAAAATTGTTACTGCACTTGCAATAACTCCCGATATAATTCCCGCCAAAACCGCTTTGGCATTTTTCTTAAGGGTTGAAAACTGTTCATATAGTGGAACAGCAAGGCAAACCGTTGCAGGTGTTAAAAAATAACTTATATATTCTGCTCCCTCTTTATATTTTTGATAATCTATATCAAATATTAACAGAAATGCAATTATGAGAAAGACACAAACAAGCAATGGATTAAAAACGGCAAGCTTGAATTTTCGTTTTAAAAGAACACCTATCCCATAAAATGAAAGGCTCAAAAAAACACTAAAGAAAACAGAATTTTCAAGAAAACTAACCATATCAAGCATCCTCCTTCTTCCTTGAAGCTCTCATTACCGCTTGCGTTACCCTACCCGATACAACCATCACGACAAAAGTAGAAACAACAGTTATAAATATGTAAGGAAACCACACGTCACTTATAATATCCCATGTTGTCATAAGTCCTACAGCCGAAGGAATAAACATTACGGTCATTGTTTCAATCAAGAATGAACTTACGTCCTTTACATCCTGAATTTTTATTACTTTAAACTGAAGACATAAAAACAAGATAATAATCCCGTAAATGCTCGCAGGAATATGAAGTGGAATCAGCTTGTTTAAAATTTCACCTATAAACGATATTAACAGAATAATCCCAAATTGCTTGATATATTTCAAAATAAACCCTCTTTCTTCTATTTATATACCCTGAAACCGTTTCCTACAATCTGTTGTGACTCAGAAAATATGATAAATGCTTCTTTGTCTATTTCCAATATTCTTCTCTGAAACTGAGGAATTTCATTTTCTTTAAGTGCACACATAAGTACATTTTTCTTCTCCATTGTATATGCCCCTGTCGCCTGTATGAGTGTTACGCCTCTTGGCGACTCAGAAACTAACGTTTTTGAAATCTCTTCACCATTATCTGAAACAACAAAAGCAAGTTTTGAAATGTTTAATTTCGATATCAGTAAATTAATTGAAAGCGATGCAATAAACAATGCAACAACTCCGTAAAGAGTAAGCTCTACGTTTTTAAATATACAAAGTGATGCTCCGATTACTATTGCATCAACAGCTAAAAGAAGACTACCGATTTTAACGTGTGGGAAAAGGCATTGAATCAGTCTGCTTATGATGTCTGTTCCGCCTGTTGAGGCACCTTCAATAAGTGTGAGGCCTATTCCTATACCATAAAGTGCTGACCCGAATACACTTGCAAGCAAAATGTCTGTTGTAACGGGCGGCAAATATGAAAAAAGCTGAATAAATGCAGAAAGGAGCAGGGAACCCACTATTGTTGTTCCTACAAAGTGTCTTCCTAATGTCTTTAGAGATATTAACAAAAGAATAATATTTATCACCGCAAACGAAACACCTGTCGGAACATTTAACGTGTGATATAAAATAGTGGAAATACCTGAAACTCCACCGTTTACAACCTTATTTGGTGTATAAAAACAGCTTATTGCAAAAGCCGTTATAATTTCCCCTATAAGAATAGTTATGTATTTTTTTACCTTTGCGTACATTTTTCTTCTCCTTAACCAAATTATTCCTAGATTATTTTAACACAAAACCTTTTTATTGACAATATATTTAGAGAAATTTTTACGTAATATCTCGTTGCAAATATTTCTTATTTATGCTATAATTGATGCATACCTTGCAAAGGAGGAGCACATATGATTCATATTTTTAATAGAAAAGAACTAATTTCGGTTTTCTCGGACCAAAAGTTATATAAGCTCCGCGCTGCATTATCTGAGGCTGGCATTTCATATAAGCTAAAAACCAGTATTCCTCATACAACAGCCGGTCGTTATCATGGTGTTCCATTTATTAATATAGATTCTACTCATCCTTGCAGAATTTACGTAAAATCTCCCGACTACGAGCGTGCGAAACTTGCCATCCAGACAGTATTCAGGGAGTAACTGCTTAAAACAAACTTTTTAAATAGATAAGGGATTAATTATGCAAAGAAGAAAAACAAAATCAGTAAAAGTCGGTAATATTTTTATAGGAAGTGAATATCCGGTTTCGGTACAGTCTATGCTCAATACAAAAAATTCAGATATTGAGGGTGCGTGTGCTCAAACTAAAGCTTTAGTAGAAGCAGGCTGTGAGATTGTTCGCTTAGCCGTAATTAACGATCAAAGCATAGAATGTATAAAAGCGTTAAAAAAAGAATTTTCTGTTCCAATCGTTGCAGATATTCAGTTTAATCACATCCATGCTTTAAAATCAATTGAAGCAGGCATTGATAAGGTAAGAATTAACCCTGGAAACATCGGCGAGGATGAAAAAGTCCGTGAAGTTGTAGAAGAAGCTAAAAAAGCACATATTCCTATCAGGATTGGTGTAAATACAGGCTCTATACTTCCTGAAATACGTCAAAAATATAATGGTGTATGTGCAGAGGCTTTAGTAGAAGAAGCGATGCGCCATGTAAGAATTTTAGAAGATAATAACTTTGATGATATTATAATTTCTTTAAAAGCATCAAACGTACCGCTTATGATTGAAAGCTACAAGCAAATAGCAAAAATATGCGACTACCCTCTTCACTTAGGTGTAACAGAAGCAGGTACAAGCTATGACGGACTTGTTAAATCATCTGTTGGTATTGGCTCGCTTTTATCGCAGGGAATAGGCGATACTATAAGAGTTTCGCTTACTGCTGACCCCTTAGAAGAAATTTATGCCGCGAAATCAATTTTATCATCACTTGACCTAAAAAAGGGCGAAGCAAAACTTGTTTCCTGCCCTACTTGTGCAAGATGTTCTATCAACCTCATATCAATTGCAAATGAAGTATCACAAAGACTTAAGACGGTAAAAAAAGATATCAAAATTGCCGTTATGGGTTGCGTAGTAAACGGGCCGGGAGAGGCAAAGGATGCTGATATCGGCATAACAGGTGCAGGCGGTGAGGGTGTAATTTTCAAAGGCGAAAATATTATTGCCCGCGTACCTGAAAACAAGATAGTCGATGCTCTATTTAGAGAAATTGAGGAGTTGTAAAAATGTCACCACTTATATTGGAGCTTGCAGGCGATGATTTTGCCCAGAAGCTGCAAAGTGCAGAGCTTTCCACTTTTAAGGTTTTCAAAAAAGAGAATAAAATCGAATTAGGCTTAAAAAGCTCTCAGATTATAGATAGAAAAACTGAATATGAATTAGCAGAAAAAGTCAAGGCTCTCTACGGCGCAAAAGATGTGTGTATAAATACGGAATATGTGGCTTTTTCAATAAACAATGAAAATATAGATGAAGTGTTTGACTGTGTAAAACAAATTGTTTTTGAAAGGGTTCCACTTTGCAAATCACTTCTTTTAAAAAGTTCTGCCACTTTAGATGGAAATAATTTTATAATACATACAAAATTTGGCGGAGAGTCTACTCTTTTAACAAATAAAATAGATGTAATGTTTAAAGATATTTTAGCCACTATGTTTGGAGCAGACTTTACAGTTAGCTTTGCAAACGATATGATTGATGCAAAAACAATCAAAAAAGATTTACAAGCTGAAGAATCTACAATATCAAGTGATATCAAGCTACCCGAGCCGCCGCAAAAAAAGGAAAAGGTTGCACCCATACAGACTGAAGAAGATGGAGATGATGGAGTTATACTAGGCAAATCCATAAAGGGTGAAATCACACCTATTTCCGAAATCCCTGAATATGGTGGACAAGTCATAGTTTCAGGTAGAGTTGTAGGTAAAGAAACTCGTGAACTGTCCTCAGGTAAAACATTACTAGAGTTTTATGTAGCTGATAAGGAAAGTGCAATCATCTGTAAAGCTTTCGTTCAGCCACATATATTTGAGAAAATTAAACCAAACCTTAAAAAGATTAAAGCAGTTACGGTCCAAGGCACAGCGCAGTATGATTCATTTGCTAAGGAAATTACCATTATGGCAAAAAACATAATGCTTGCAGATATCAACGTGCGCAAAGATGAAGCAGAAGTTAAAAGAGTTGAACTGCATGCTCACACATCTCTTTCCGCTATGGACGGCATAGTAAAACCTGACGAGCTTATAGACCGTGCTCTCCATTGGGAACACAAGGCAATAGCTATTACAGATCATGGTGTTACTCAGGCTTTCCCTAACGTTTTTCATGCTGCAGGTAAAACTGACCTTAAAATAATCTATGGTGTAGAGGGATATTTAGAGGGTGCAAACCCAAAAGCAGTATATGGAGAAAACTCAAACTCTTTATCAGACTCATTTGTTGTCTTTGATATTGAAACAACAGGTTTTTCTGCCTTGTTTAATGAAATCATTGAAATAGGCGCAGTTAAAATACAAGACGGTAAAATTGTTGACCGTTTTTCAGAATTTGTAAAGCCTGAAAAACCTATCCCATACAGAATTACAGAACTCACCGCTATCACTCAATCTATGGTAGAAGATGCCGAAGCAATCGAAACGGTTCTTCCAAGATTTATAGAGTTTTGCGGAGATTCGCCCTTAGTTGCACATAATGCAAAATTTGATATGGGATTCATTCGCAAAAAAGCAGAAATTTTAGGCTTAAAAACTGATTTCTGCTATATTGACACGCTCTTTTTATCAAGGGCTCTTTTAACAAACCTCAAAAAACATAAACTTGATGTTATTGCAAAACATTTAGGCTTTGCATTCCAGGGCCACCATCGTGCTGTAAATGATGCAGAAGTGACAACAAGAATTTTTCTCTACTTCATTGACACACTAAAGCAAATGGGAATTAAAAGTGTAAATGAAATAAATGAAAAACTTCCCGAAAATACAAATAAAAGATTCATAGACAGCTACCATATAATCCTTCTTGCAAAAACTCAGGAAGGCCTTAAAAACCTTTATAAGCTCGTTTCTTTTTCACATCTTAATAACTTTTATAAAAAGCCGCGAATTACAAAGAAAATGCTAAAAAAACATCGTGAAGGCTTGATTGTAGGAAGTGCATGCGAAGCAGGAGAACTATATTCTAAAATTTGCTCAGGCGCTCTTGAATCTGAGATTTCAGAGATTGCAGATTTTTACGATTATCTTGAAATTCAGCCTTTAGGCAACAATGCTTTTATGGTAAGAAATGAGACAGTAACAAGCGAAGACCAGCTTAAAGAGCTTAATTTAAAAATTGTAGAGCTTGGAAAAGAAAAAAATAAACCTGTTGTCGCAACGTGCGATGTTCACTTCTTAGACCCTGAGGATAAAATATACCGCGAAATCTTAATGAGTGCTCAGGATTACGACGATGCAGAAAATCAGCCACCGCTTTATTTGCGTACAACTGATGAAATGCTTAAAGAATTTGAATACTTGGGAAAAGATACAGCTTATGAAGTAGTTGTTAAAAATACAAATATTATCGCAGATATGGTGGATATCATCCGTCCTGTGCCAAAGGACCCGTATCCCCCTGAAATGCCGGGTGCAACGGAAGAATTAAAAGATCTTTGCAACAAAAAACTTTTAGCGCTATACGGAGAAAACCCACCTGAAATTGTAACCGCACGAATGGAAAAAGAGCTTGTTCCTATCATAAAATACGGTTTTTCAGTTATGTATATGATTGCGCAAAAGCTCGTTAGTAAATCTAATTCTGATGGATACTTAGTTGGCTCAAGAGGTTCGGTCGGCTCATCTTTGGTTGCGTTTTTATCAGGTATTACAGAGATTAACTCTCTTCCTCCGCATTACAGATGCGAA
Organism: Clostridia bacterium; assembly: GCA_045648985.1. Taxonomy (GTDB): domain Bacteria; phylum Bacillota; class Clostridia; order UBA1381; family UBA9506; genus SIG437. The sequence goes on along the minus strand of JAZROZ010000009.1, from coordinate 23,310 downwards.
AAATGTAAAAACACGGAATTCTTCACAGACGGAACATATGCCTGCGGTGCCGATATGCCAGACAAAATATGCCCTGTTTGTGGTGAAAAATATAAAAAAGACGGCTATGATATTCCTTTTGAAACATTTTTAGGCTTTGATGGAGATAAAGCTCCTGATATTGACCTTAATTTCTCGGGTGATTATCAAAGTACCGCTCACAAATATACTGAAACACTTTTCGGCGAAGGAAACGTGTTCAGAGCTGGAACAATCGGTACTGTTGCAGAAAGCACTGCAATAGGATATATCAAAAAGCATGGCGAGAAAACAGGCAAAAACTATACAAAAGCACAGACTATGAGTCTTCTTTCAGGGCTAGTCGGTATAAAACGTACAACAGGTCAGCATCCGGGCGGTATCATTATTGTGCCGCGTGCAAATGAAGTTTATGAGTTTACTCCTGTTCAGCACCCCGCCGATGATACAGAAACTGATATTATAACAACGCATTTTGATTATCACTCAATTGACCAGAACTTGTTAAAGCTTGATATTCTCGGTCACGATGACCCTACTGTAATCAGAATGCTTGAAGACCTGACGGGAATTGACGCAAAAAAAATCCCACTTGATGACCAGCCTACGATGAGTCTTTTTAACAATACAGAAGCACTTGGAATTAAGCCTGAGGACATAAACAGTGAAGTTGGTACATTTGCCGTGCCTGAATTCGGAACAAACTTTGTCCGTCAGATGCTTGTTGATACTAAACCTACGACTTTTTCTGAGCTTGTCCGTATCAGCGGACTTTCACATGGTACAGACGTTTGGCTCAATAATGCACAGGATTTAGTACGTGGGGGTATTGCAACGCTTTCAGAGGTTATCTGTACTCGTGATGATATTATGATTTACCTTATTCAGCATCAGGTTCCTGATTTGACATCGTTTACCATCATGGAAAAGGTCAGAAAGGGAAAAGGTTTATCACCTGAAGACGAGGCGGTTATGCGCGAGCATAATGTCCCCGAGTGGTATATCGACTCGTGTAAAAAGATTAAATATATGTTCCCTAAAGCACATGCTGCAGCCTATGTTACTATGGCTTTCAGAATTGCATATTTTAAAGTAAACTATCCTGTAAGCTTTTATATCTCATATTATACAGTCCGTGCTGACGCTTTTGATGCCAAAAGGATGATTCACGGCAAAGAACGTGTTATGGCAGCTATGAAAGAAATAGAGAATAATCCTGACGCAACGCAAAAGGAAAAAGATGTACACACAATCTTGGAAGTTTGCAACGAGATGTATGCACGCGGAATAAAGTTTCTGCCGATAGATTTATACAAATCTCATTCAAGTAAATTTTTAGAAGAAAATGGCGCAATCCGTCCGCCGCTCAATGCCATCGCAGGACTTTCCGATGCTATGGCGCAAAGCATTTTAAAAGCAAGAGAAGCTGGAGAGTTTTTGTCTGTTGAGGATTTAGCACGCAGAACAAAAATAGGAAATTCCATAATTGAAAAGCTTAAAGAATATGATGTTTTAAATAATATGGCAGCCACAAATCAGACAAGCCTTTTTGACTGATTTTATATAAAACTACACTATAAAAGGATGTCCTCTATGAAAAGACCTTTGTTTTGGTGCTCTGTCTTATTTTTAGCAGGAATATATACAACACGCTTTCTGCCGCAGTCCGCTGCGGCACTACTTTTTTTCACCGTTTTACTTGCGGTGTTTTTAAAAATTATAATAACACGTAACCTATATTCATCTGTTATCGCTGTTTTGATTGCTCTGTCATTTATTTTTGGCTCCGTCGCTATAAGTAAAGGCGAGTCTGACAAATCGCTTACACCATATAAAGACACCTCTGCTTTACTTAAATTGCGTGTATGCGAAGTACCGCAGGCAGATGAATACTACTGCGTTTATATCTGTGATGCTTTAGCTATCGTTTCAGGGGATAATGAATATATCTTAAATGACAAAATCAGGCTTACTCATGCAAGCAAAAATTTATCTCTTTCTTTAGGTGACGTTTTTAGTGCAAACTGTAAAATTACTATTTGCGAAAAACCTCTGAAAAACGGCGATTTTGACTATGGTCTGTATCTCAAAACAAAGGGAATTTTCTTTACGGGATATATAAAAGAGGATAATATAAACATAATTTCGAGCGGAGAATATACAGTTTTTGATTTCTTCAAGCTTTTAAATATGCGTCTTTGCGCAAATATTGATTCTTATTTTTCTCAAGACAGTACAACTTTTTTAAAAGCAATTCTCTTAGGAGAAAAGTCTGATATGCCTGCATCATATTACTCAGCTTTTAAAAGAAGCGGACTTTCGCACGTTATTGCAGTTTCAGGAATGCATCTTTCATATCTTGTTATGATGCTTGTAGTTTTGCGAAAGCTTCTTAAAATGGGAAAACAAAAATTTTCTTTTTTTATGCTCGGCTTTATATTTTGTTTTATGCTTTTAACGGGAATGACGGCTTCTGCTCTACGTGCAGGAATTATGTCTATGTGTGTACTGTCAGGCGATATTTTTATCAGGCGCTCAGACCCTTTGACATCACTTGGATTTTCTGCCATACTTATCCTTGCTCATAATCCGTATGTTGCATTTTCGACAAGCTTTATTCTATCATACTCTGCAACATTGGGAATATTAATTTTTGCAAAACCATTAGAAGAAAAGCTGACCTATGAAAAGCTAAGACAAAGTAGCGGCATTATCTCAAAAATCCTAAAATTTATAATTTCTACTGTATCGGTAAGCATAAGTGCACAACTGCTCACTCTTCCGTTTACAGTTATTATGTTCGGTGAGACTTCCCTGTGGGCGCTTCCTGCAAATATACTTATTACTCCTTTATGTCCTTTAATCTTAGGCTTTGGGTTTGTATTTTGTTTGTTTAGCATATTATATACGCCTCTTGCTTCCGTCTTTGCCAGTATGCTTTCACTTTTAGTAACACTTGCTCAGTTAATAATAAATTTCTTCAGCTCGCTTGATTTTGGAATTATATATTTTGGAAAAGAAGAGAGTTTAGTCTTCGTATTTATGTTTGCCTTTGCTTTATGCATATTTCTTTTCTTTCTATATAATAAAAAGCGACTGATGGTATTTCCTGCATCTGTGTTAATTACCATTTTGTTTTTCTACTCTGCGTATGCTGTTTCATCCTCATCGCAAGCATATGTATCATTTATAAATGCCGTACGAGGTGATTCAACACTTATAAGCCTTACAAATGATGTTAATATATTAATAGATGGTGGAGAGTATTTTCCTGAAAATGATGGAGATGCATCTAATACTGATGTGAACAGATACCTAAAACGCAAAGGAGTTAAGAAGATAGATTTTATGATAGCAACGCATCCGCATAACGACCATACAAGTGGCCTGTTTGCCGTTATGGAGTGCTACGATGTCGGATGTCTTATTATTCCGTCATCCTTTGGAAATGATGAAACTGCAACAAAGCTTTTAGATAAAGCAAAGACTCTTTCAATTCCTGTTTATTACTTTAAGGCAGGAGATAGTCTTACCTTTTCAGACGAAGTTACTCTCACAGCTTTAATGCCTGATAACTACTGGTCAGAAAATTCCCAAAAGACCAATGATACATCTTTGGTTTTAAGATTTGATTATTATGATACTTCTTTTCTGTTTACAGGAGATTTGGAAGAAACGGGAGAAAGATATATGATGCGCCTTATAGATGATGACTTTTTGGATGTTGATGTTCTTAAAGTAGGACATCATGGCTCCAGCACATCCTCCTCACAAGAATTTATCTATAAAACCACACCAAAGTTTGCTTTTATTCCATCAGGTGAAAACTCCTTTGGTTTTCCTTCTGATGAAGTTTTAGATAGACTAAAGAATGCAAATACTCATATTTTTCGTGCAGATTTAAATGGAGATGTAATATTTGTTTTGACAACTGAGGGAATTAATAATATAATTTATAATTAGATATAACTTTTGCTACGATTTTTGGCAGAAAGGATTTGCTATGAGCAAAGAAACTCTTGATGAAATAATAAAATCAAAAAGCGTTACCTCAAATGTATTTTTGCTTTGGGGTGAGGAAGCTTTTTTGCGTCTGCATTACAAAAAGAATTTAGTGTCGCTTTTGATGCCTGCCGTTATGCCTGAGCTTAATTACTATACTTTTGACGGCAAGGACTACTCTCTTAGAGCGATTGATGAAGCTATAGAAGCTCTTCCCGTTATGGATACAAAAAAACTTTTAGTTTTTGACAATTCTATGCTTTTTAAACCTGACGGCAAAACAGGGGCTAAATCAGAAGTGCGTGAATATTGGGAAAAGCGCTTAAAAGATATTCCGGAATACGTTTATATAATTTTTAATGAAAGAGAAATTGACAAGCGAAGCGCACTTTTTAAACATATTGATAAGAATTTTATAAGTGCAGAATTTTCCTATTTAGATGAGAACAGAATGATAAAGTGGATTATGACACTTTTTAAAAAGCTTGGTAAAAATATATCGCAAGAAGATAGCAGCTATCTTTTAAGTCTATGCCCTGACGGTATGATGAACATAAAAAATGAAGCCGAAAAGCTTTGTGCATATAGTGACAAAAAAGCAGACGTCACCAAAGAAGATATTGACCTTTTAGTAACACCAAAGCTTGAAGATAAAGTTTTTGATATGGTGGATAGTATGCTTTCAGGTAAAAGTGAGATAGCAATTACTCTGCTTTCCGACTTGATAACACTCAAAACAGAGCCTACTCAGATAATGGGGGCTATTATCTATAATCTTGATAAAATATCATGTGTTAAGATACTCGCAGCAAGTGGAAAATCTGCAGGAGAAATTGCATCTGCTTTAAAAATTGCTCCATTTATCGCAAAAAAATTCTTCTCATTAGCTTCTAAATTCACGAGTGAAAAGCTAAAAGAACTTATTACCAAAGCCACCAAAACTGATATAGAGCTAAAAACCAATTCAATGGATAATAACGTATTACTCCAGCTTTTCATTATGAGCGTGGTATAAAAAAGAGGGTGTAGCAAAGGCCACCCCAAAGGAGCTGTAGCAAAATGAAATCCGTTTTGCTACAGCTCCTTTAATCTTAATAAAAAGTTCATAAAATACCTATTGACAAAAGTATATAAAAGTGTTATTTTAATATTAGCACTCAAAGAGGCCGAGTGCTAACAATAGGATATGGAGGTGGTCTTTTGAGTATAGATGAAAGAAAAAAGAGAATACTTCACTCCGTAATCAACGAACACATTTTAACAGCTGAGCCAATCGGTTCAAGACATATTGCAAAAAATCTTGATTTGGGCTTGTCGTCTGCTACCATACGAAATGAGATGGCAGATTTAGAGGAAATGGGTTATCTCGTTCAGCCACATACATCGGCAGGCAGAATTCCATCGGATAAAGGCTACCGTTTCTACGTAAATGAGCTTATGTCAAAATGCGAGCCTACTTTAAAAGAGCTTGCGATTTTGAAAAATCAGATGGAGCTGAGGCTTGGACAGATTGATAAAATTATAAGTGATGTTTCAGCACTTTTGGCTAATACTACAAACTATACTGCATTTCTAACCTCACCTCAGATGAAAAAAGGTGCGATAAAGACGATTGAACTTGTGCCGATAGATTCAAGCTCTATGCTTATCATTTTAGTAACGCATGAAGGTGTTATGAAAAATAAGCGAGTTAATATCCCGAACGGCACAACAACAGAATTTATCAATAGCTTCTCTGCCCTCTTAAAAGAAAAACTTTCAGGGCTTACAATAGAAGAAATTACTGCTATTCGCATTAATGAAATAAAAGAAGCTATGCAGTCAAATTATGAAATGCTTTTCCCGATACTTGGGTTTATTTCAGAAATTGTTGATGACGTAAGGCAAGAATCAAACGTATATTTAAGCGGTGCTACCAACATATTCAATTTCCCTGAATATTCAGACATCAACCGCGCACGCGAGTTTTTGGAATTTTTAGATGATAAACAAAATCTCACAAAGGCTCTTATGCCCGCCGAAACAGAAACTGTTGGGTCTGATAAAAAGCATGAAATAACAGTGAAAATAGGAAGCGAAAATGAACTTGGTATTATGAAAAATTCAAGTGTGATTACAGCAAACTATTACGTGGGAAACAAGGTTATGGGAAAGCTTGGAATAATAGGTCCTACAAGGATGGATTACGAGAAAGCTATATCTAAGGTCAGTCAGATTTCTGATGCTTTAAGCGAGCTTTTATACGATTTGTATGTAGATGACAATGGAGGATGATTTAATGAGTGAAGAAATAAAAGATAATGAAACTCTTGAAGAAACTATAGAGGAAAGTACTTCTGGGGAGATAACAGAAGAAAATGACGAGCTTTCAGAGCTTAAAGCTAAGTATGATGAGCTTTATGATAAGCATTTAAGAACACTTGCTGAATATGATAATTTCAAAAAGCGTACCGGGAAGGAAAAAGATGAACTATGGACTTTAGCTGTATGTGACACAATCGAAAAGCTACTCCCCGTAGTTGATAACCTGCAGCGCGCTACAAGCTCAGAAACTGAGAAAACTCCGTTTTATGACGGTGTTTGTATGGTAGAGAAGCAACTTTTTGAAATCTTTGAAAAAATGGGTGTTTCTCAAATTGAAGCTATTGGAAAGGAATTTGACCCTAACGTTCACAATGCAGTAATGCACGCAGAAGACGAAACAAAAGGTCAAAACGAGATAGTGGAAGAATTTGCAAAGGGATATAAACTTAAAGACAAAGTTATAAGATATTCAATGGTTAAAGTGGCAAACTGATGCCAAAACTAAAATTACATTTAATTTCAGGAGGAAGATATAATGGCAAAAATTATTGGTATTGACTTAGGAACAACAAACTCATGTATAGCGGTTATGGAAGGTAACGAAGCAACTGTTATCCCTAACCCTGAAGGTGCAAGAACAACTCCTTCGGTTGTAGCATTTTCAAAAGATGGCGAAAGATTAGTAGGTCAGGTAGCTAAAAGACAGGCTATCACAAACCCTGACAAAACTATCATATCAATCAAAAGAGATATGGGATCAAGCAATAAAGTTTCAATTGATGATAAATCATATTCTCCGCAGGAAATTTCAGCTATGATACTGCAGAAGCTCAAAGCTGATGCAGAAAGCTATCTTGGCGAACCTGTAACTCATGCAGTTATCACAGTTCCTGCATATTTTAATGACTCACAAAGACAGGCTACTAAAGATGCAGGTAAGATTGCAGGCTTAGAAGTTCAGCGTATCATAAACGAGCCTACTGCAGCAGCACTCGCTTACGGTATGGATAAAGAAGGCGACCAGAAAATCATGGTATATGACTTAGGTGGCGGTACTTTTGACGTATCTATCTTAGAGCTTGGTGATGGTATTTTTGAAGTTTTAGCAACAAGCGGTAATAACCGTCTTGGCGGTGATGACTTTGACGAAAGAGTTATGACATACTTAGCTGATGAATTCAAAAAAGAATCAGGCATTGACTTAAGAACTGATAAAATGGCTATGCAGAGACTCAAAGAGGCTGCTGAAAAAGCTAAAATTGAGCTTTCAGGTATGACAACAGCTAACGTAAACCTTCCGTTTATCACAGCTGATGCAACGGGACCTAAGCATCTTGATATAACACTTACGCGTGCTAAATTTGATGAACTCACACAAGACCTTGTTGAAGCTACTATGGAACCAACAAGAAAAGCTATGGCAGACGCTGGCCTTTCTGCAAATGAGATTGATAAGGTTTTATTGGTTGGTGGTTCTTCAAGAATTCCTGCAGTTCAGGAAGCCGTTAAAAAAATCACAGGCAAGGAACCTTCAAAGGGAATCAATCCTGACGAATGTGTTGCTATGGGTGCTGCTATTCAGGGTGGTGTCCTCTCAGGTGATGTAAGTGGTATCGTGCTTTTAGACGTAACTCCGCTCTCACTGGGCTTAGAGACTCTCGGCGGCGTATTTACAAAATTAATTGAAAGAAATACAACAATTCCTGCTAAGAAATCTCAAATTTTCTCAACTGCAGCAGACGGACAGACAAGTGTTGAAATCCATGTACTGCAGGGCGAAAGAGAAATGGCAGCATATAACAAGACACTTGGTAAATTCCATTTGGACGGAATCCCATCAGCTCCAAGAGGTGTTCCTCAAATCGAAGTTACATTCGATATTGACGCAAATGGTATCGTTCACGTATCTGCAAAAGATATGGGAACAGGTAACGAACAGAACATCACAATCACGGCAAACACTAACCTCTCAGACGAAGAAATTGATAAGGCTGTTAAAGAGGCTGAACAGTTTGCAGCTGAAGATAAGAAGAAAAAAGAAGAAATTGAAATCAGAAACAATGCTGATAGCTTAGTATATCAGAGTGAAAAATCACTTACTGAGCTTGGTGATAAGATTGATTCAGCTGACAAGGCGGCTATCGAAGCTGAGATTGAAAAAGTAAAAGAAGCTTTAAAGGGTACTGATTCAGGTAGCATAAAGGCAGCTACAGAAGAGCTTTCTAAAAAGTTCTATGAAGTAAGTGCTAAGATTTATCAGCAGGCAAACCCACAGGGCGCTCCTGATATGAGCGGCGCAGCACCTGGTGCAGATGCAGGCGCAGCTGATGACAATGTAGTTGATACTGACTACGAGGTTGTGGACTAATTAATATAATAAAACTAAAACTAAAACGAAGCCGACTACTCGGCTTCGTTTTGGACGTTTAAAAATAGGTGATTATTATGGCAGATAAACGTGACTATTATGAAGTGCTTGGTGTTTCCAAAACGGCAACAGAAGCTGAGCTTAAAAAGGCATTCCGAACACAAGCAAAAAAATATCATCCTGACCTAAATCCTGATAATAAAGAGGCTGAAGCTAAATTCAAAGAAATCAATGAAGCTTACGAGGTTTTATCAGATTCCGATAAACGTGCACGATATGACCAATTTGGTCACGCAGGCGTTGACCCGAGCTTCGCAGGCGGCGCAGGTGGTGCCGGCTTTGATGGTTTTGACTTTGGCGATATCTTCGGTGATATATTTGGCGGAATGGGCGGTGGCTTTGGCGGCTTTGGTGGCGGCAGAACAAGAAGAAATGCACCAAAACGCGGACGGGATTTGCAGAGTTCTGTAACCATTACATTTAATGAAGCAGCATTTGGATGCGAAAAAGAAATTAATCTTTATAGAACTGAATATTGTCCTGATTGTGATGGCAGTGGCGCTAAAGCAGGAAGTGAAGTAACAACATGTCCCACTTGTAATGGAACAGGTCAGGTTCGCACAACACAAAGAACGATTTTAGGTAATATGTCCTCCGTTGCTCCGTGTCACGCATGCGGCGGCAAAGGAAAAATAGTAAAAGACCCATGCAATAAATGTGCAGGAAAGGGAAAAATACGTAAATCAAGAACAATCAAGGTAAATATCCCGGCAGGTATTGATGATGGTCAGAGTATTTCTCTTTCAGGTCAAGGCGATGTAGGTGATAAGGGAGCACTATCCGGTGACCTTTTTGTAAGAGTATCTGTTATGCCTCACGAACTCTTTACACGTCGTGGCTTTGACGTTTTGTGTGATGTGCCGATTACGTTTGCTCAGGCAACGCTCGGCGCAGAGCTTTTAGTCCCCACTTTAGACGGAAACGTCAAATATACTATCCCTGAGGGCACACAAACAGGTACAGTCTTCCGCTTAAAAGGCAAAGGCATACCATTCTTGCAGCGCTCAGGCAGAGGCGATCAGTATGTGAAAGTGAATGTTGAAGTTCCAAAGCATCTTTCATCAAAACAGAAAGATCTCTTAAAAGAGTTTGCAGAGCTCTGCAGCGACGGAAAAAATCATTCCAAGCAAAAGAGTTTTTTTGAAAAAGTACGTGATATTATGAATGGAGAATAAACTTGATTTTTATATATAACAAAAGTCTCGATCCCTATTATAATCTTGCAGCCGAAGAATATCTCATCAAAAATTCCGATGAAGAAATTTTTATGCTATGGCAAAATGACAACACTATAGTAATCGGCAAAAATCAGAACACACTTTCTGAAATAAACTATGATTATGTGCGCGATAATGATATAAAGGTTGTCAGGCGTATGTCAGGAGGCGGTGCAGTTTTTCATGATATCGGCAATATAAACTTCACATTTATATTAAACAGCGATTCCGATTTTTCAAATTATGAAAAATTCACTCGCCCTATCATACAGTTTTTAAAAACTATAGGTGTCAGGGCTACTCTCTCAGGAAGAAATGACCTTCTAATCGGTGATAAGAAAATATCAGGAAACGCACAATATATGTATAAAAACAGAATAATGCACCATGGTACGCTTCTTTATTCATCTAAATCTGATAAGCTCGCAGCATCTTTAAAAGTTTCCGAAGAAAAGATAAAATCAAAAGGCATAAAATCAGTAAAAAGCAGAGTTACAAACATCTCTGACCATATTAAAAATCCGCCCTGCGTAAAGGATTTTATACACGGTCTTGCTGATTTTATGAAAGAAAACGGAGATATTACAAATGAATTTGATTTAAGTGAGTATAACAAGGGGATAGAAGCATTAAAGGATGAAAAATATTCTACTTGGGACTGGAATTTCGGATACTCTCCCAAATATAGTTTTTCAAAAAGCAAGCATTTTGACTTTGGCAATGTGGAAGTTTGTATGAATGTAGATTCAAACGGAATAATAGAAGATATAAAAATATTTGGCGATTTCTTTTCTAAAAAAGATATCGGTGAATTAGAAAAACAAATTTCAGGACATCGCCACGAACAAAATGAATTGGAAAAACTGCTTAGTTCTTTATATATTTCCGATTATATCTCGGGAATGACTGCTGGAGAATTATTAAATTTTTTATTTTAAGGAGATAATTATGGATTTATCATATAGCACAAAAAATGCATGGGAAAGTTATGATGCAAAGCAAAAAGAAAATGCTTATGCTTTTTCTGAGGGCTACAAAGCTTTCTTAAATAAAGCGAAAACAGAACGTTTAGCAACTTTTGAAGCCTTGAAAATTGCAAAAGAAAACGGCTTTTGCGATATTACAGAAAAAGAAAAGTTGTTACCCGGCGACAAGGTTTATTTAGTTAACAGAAATAAAAGCATACTTTTGTCTACGATAGGAAAAAAAGATATAACCACAGGTATGAATTTTATCATTTCTCATATTGATGCACCGAGAATTGATATAAAGCAAAATCCACTCTATGAGGATTGTGATTTAGCACTCCTTAAAACACATTATTACGGCGGAATTAAAAAATATCAGTGGACCGCTCTTCCACTTGCTCTTTATGGTGTTGTTTTCTTAAAAGACGGAAAGCAGATTGATATTTCAATCGGCGATAATGATGGTGATCCCGTTTTATGTATATCAGACCTTTTACCTCATTTAGCAGAAAAACAGATGCAGCAAAAAATGTTTGAGGCCTTTAAGGGTGAAACATTAAACATCATTGTAGGAAGCACGCCTGACAGTGATAGCGAAAAGGACAGATTCAAAACTTCAATATTAAAAATACTGAGTGAAAAGTATGGAATGTGTGAAGAAGATTTCATAAGTGCAGAGCTTGAGGCAGTTCCTGCGCTCAAAGCTTCCGATGTCGGACTTGACAGAAGTATTGTCGGCTCATATGCTCATGATGACAGAATTTGTGCATATACCTCACTTCGTGCTTTTTTAGATGTGACTTCTCCTGAAAAAACTGCCGTTTGTATGCTTGTTGACAAAGAAGAAATCGGCAGCATGGGAAACAGTGGTATGCGCTCAGCATTTTTTGAATTTGCCTTAGCTACAGTTATAAATAAAACCTTAGGAAGCTATAACGAGCTTATGCTCAAAACAACACTCAGGAATTCATCTTGTCTTTCTGCTGATGTAAGCGCTGCAGTTGACCCATACTATCAGGATGTTTCAGAAAAACAGAATGCCGCAATCACAGGTCATGGTATAGTGATTACTAAATATACAGGTTCTCGCGGCAAAAGTGGTACATCTGATGCAAATGCAGAATTTGTCTTCAAAGTGCGTGATATTTTTAATAAGGCAAATATAGTATGGCAAAGCGCAGAGTTGGGAAAAACAGATGCAGGCGGCGGTGGTACAATCGCACAGTACGTTGCAAATCTTGACGTTGATGTTTTAGATTGTGGTGTTGCACTACTTTCAATGCACGCACCATTTGAACTCGCATCAAAAGCAGATATATATGAAGCATATAAAGGATATAAGGCTTTTTACGAAATGTGTAGATAAATTGAACTTTAAAAGGCTGAACGATTTAAATCGTCCAGCCTTTATTGTCACCTCTTTGCTGAGGCAATATCACCAAAAGTTTCAATTGGACTTGCTGCTGCAACTTTTTCTTTGACTTCTTCTGTTATCTCTTTTTCGCTATAATTCTTAAATTCTTCGCAGAAAACATATTCAAATATTTCATTGATATTTTCCACAGGCTTAATTTCTATGCCGTATTTCTCAAGAGATTCATCATAGTTTTCTTTTGGTATAAAAACACATTTTGCACCACCTGTAGCCGCCGCACAAACTTTTTCAGGAATACCGCCTACTGCCTTGACTTTCCCATGTATTGAAATCTCGCCTGTCATAGCTATTTTATTATCAACAGTTTTTTTTGTAATGGCAGAATACACAGCACTTATTATCGCCACTCCTGCAGATGGTCCGTCTATTGGTGTTCCACCCGGAAAATTCACGTGAATATCATATTTTGAAGTATCTATGTTATAATATTTATTTAAAACAGTCAGCATATTTTGAACTGATGCTCTTGCTGAACTGTTTCTCACTAATTTTTGTGTACCTGACTTAATCTCCTGTTTTTCCACTATACCCGTAACTGTCAATTTTCCCGTTCCATCTTTTGCACTTGCTTCAATATCTATCACCGCACCCTGATTTGCTCCAAAAACGGCAAGACCATTTACTATCCCCACACATTTTTCATTTGTAAGCTTTTTGTCTCTTCTTTTTACGAAATGCCCGAATTCAGCTACCCATTTTATATCTTCTTTTGTGATTTCATTTCTTCTTTCTAAAGCGGCTACGCTGCCTGCTGTTTGTACGATATTTACGGCATCACGCCCATTTTGTGCATATATGCTCACAAGTTCTATAGTTTCTTCGTTTATAAAGAAAAATCCGTTCCTAGCTGCCTTTTTCGCGATTTTACGTATATGCTCTTTTGAAAGCGGAGAAAAATATATTTCAACACAACGCGAGCGAATAGCTTGCGGGATTTCTTCAGGACTTTTAGTGGTTGCACCAACTAACCTGAAATCTGCCGGGAGCCCTTTCTGAAACACTTCATGTACGTAAGGAGGAATATCTTTGTTGCCGCTTGAATAATAGGAGCTTTCTAAAAAAACCTTTCTGTCTTCTAAAACCTTTAAAAGCTTATTCATTTCAACAGGATGCATCTCCCCTATTTCATCAATGAATAGGATTCCGCCGTGTGCTTTTGTCACAGCTCCCGGTTTTGGTCTTGGTACACCTGCAGGGCCATATGCTCCCGCCCCCTGATAAATCGGGTCATGTACCGAGCCAATCAAAGGGTCCGCTATGCCTCTTTCGTCAAAATGAAGTGTTGTTGCATCAAGCTCTACAAATTTTGCATCTTGCCTAAATGGTGATATACCTGACATTTTCGCTTCATTTAGAATTACTCTAGCAGCCGCCGTCTTTCCTACACCAGGGGGACCATAAATCAAGACATGCTGCGGATTAGCTCCGCAGAGAGCCGCGCGAAGTGCTTTAATTCCGTCTTCCTGACCTACCACATCAGATAGTTTTTGTGGTCTTGTCTTTTCAGAAAGAGGTTTAGAAAGCTGTATTTTTTTAAGTTTATGGAGTTTTTCAAGCTCAATTTGTGAATCACCCTCAAGCGAATTTTTACTCGATTGTTGGTTTTTTAACATATTAAAAAAATATATTCCCATAACGGATGTAAAAAATATTTGTATAATAATTAGTACTGTATTAAACACTTTATTTCCTCCCGATGTTACATTCAATACTTATATTATTGACAAGCATACCTCTTTTATCCATTTAGAATAAAAAAAGAAGCAACCAAATTTATTCTTAGTTGCTTCTTATTTTTATACTATCTGTTTTTCCAGTTATATGGTTCTGTTTTTGGTGTAATCGGCAAAATGGTATATCCATTTTTTGTGAGATATGAAAGCAAATCGTCAAGACAATAGACAACATTAGTTCTGTCATGAAAAAGCATAATAGATGTTTTTTTGCCGCTTAAACCTTTGATTGAATTGTTATATATTGTTTTTGAACTCACGTTTGCGGATAAAGAATCTGCAGAGTCTATATTCCAGTCCCACATCTTATATCCCGCACCCTTAAGATTTATGTACTGCTGATTTGAAAGGTTTGGTGAGCTTCCATACGGCACTCTGACGAGGCATGTGCCACCGCCTGTTATGCTTTTTAATGTCTCGTTTGCCTGTGCCATTTCCTTAGCAGGTGACCATGCTGATTTATAAAATTTAGATTTAACATGTGTCACACCGTGAAGACCTAAGGAATGACCTTCTTTTGCAATTCTTTTCACTATATCAGGGTAGCTCTGCATATATGAATCAAGCATAAAAAATGTTGCTTTAACATTATATTTCTTTAAAATATCAAGTATCTTAGGCGTATTCTTTTTGCTTGGACCATCATCGAAAGTAAGATATACAATTTTTTCACCTGAAGTTTTAGATGATGTAAATTGCTTCTTTTCTTCTTTGATTTTTGCTGAATACTTTTCAACAATCTCATAATCGTGCAAGCTGTTTTTACCGTTTGTTATCCTTATAATTTTAGCACTTGGTATATATGAAACACCGAAAGAAAGAGCGTCTGCAATTGGCTCAAGCGGAACCATTAAAACGTCATTGGTTCTGTAATACTTCATAGAAATACTGCCTTTGGGCATAGACAAAAGCTTATCTTTTTCCTTTGCAAGTACCTTTTTATCTCCGCGTGAAACCTGAAGAGTTTTTGTAGTGCTTTCCCATTTTGTTTTAAGTCCTAAAACTTTTGTCAGTATACTGTCAGGTACATACGTGTATCCATCTTTTGTAAATGGCTTTTCTTCGTCAAACTCCACAGCCTCATCGTTAAAAACGACAAAGATGTATTCGTTTATATTATCAGGATGAGCAAAAACAGTCATCGATGTGCTGATAAATATTAAACTTACCAAAAACAACGATAATAATCTTTTCACATTAAACCTCCATAGTCTTATTACAAAATCGCTATTTAATACAAAAGCTTATCTTTTCACTTTTTACTTATTTTTTTCTAATATATTTTTGATAACATCACCAAAGGCCTTTGCCATACAATAGAAGCCAAAATCATTCGGATGACATCCATCAACAGTAAACATTTCTTTATCTATACTTGTAAATATCTCCATTCCGTTTACCAAATAGACATTTTTATCTCCGTTTTCTATTGCGTTTTTATATGTCTTCTCTATTACCTTAAATCTTTCTTCATTTTCATCACTTATTTTACCTACTCTTGACGCCATTATAATAGGAAGGTCAGAATTTTTCTCTCTTATA
Organism: Clostridia bacterium; assembly: GCA_045648985.1. Lineage (GTDB taxonomy): Bacteria > Bacillota > Clostridia > UBA1381 > UBA9506 > SIG437. Next base: position 7,663 of record JAZROZ010000009.1, on the reverse strand, counting down.
ATTTTAAACATCTCTTCATGGGTTTTCTCAAGATGTTTTGCATCAGGAGCATTATAGTCATAGTCATAAACAAATATACTCATATCCAGTTTAGCTATGTAATTTGCGATTGTTTCTCCACCAACAGCATTACCTGAAAAGCCAAGTCCCAAAATATCAGTATCAAACCATCTTGAAAGTATTGATATATATGTATTACCAGGACGCGAAGCACATCCGCCCTGAGTAATTGAAGAACCATAAAAAACTATAGGCTTTTTATATTTATACTCATTACCCTCTAAAAGCTTGGCATTTTCACTTATACCTATATATACTTCATCGACATTATTATAAGGTGGGAAATTAATTATTATATCACGCATTTTTTTATCGTTAAAAGTTGCTATTGCTTCAAACCCGTCCTTAAGTTCAAAAACAGGGTCAAACCCATCATAAGTAAGCGGTGTGTGGAGTGTCTTTATATATTCGCCGTCTGCATACAAATCAAAGCTGCTTGATCCTGTTATCGGCATATGAGGAATTACAACAAATGACGAAATTTTAGTCTTCAAAATTATATATTCTGAGTCAGTTTTAAATCTTACTCTCCCGCCGCTTGTATGTGCATAGTTATACATTACTCCTCGTCCGAGTTTTTCTGCAAGCTCAGTAGGAATTCTTTTGAACGCTTTATCTTCACTCTCACAAAATCCATATAATTTAAAAGGTTTTTCTTTTACATTGTAGAGCTTCATATCGGAACGTTTTGCATTTTCATTTTTAAAATTTTTATCAATATCAGTTATATTTGCCATATTTTTTCCTCATTTCTAAGTTACCATATCTAAATTTTAATTTTATTATATGATTTTGTCAAGTTAGGGACAAAAAAATTTTTTATTTTTTTCAAACCACCTTGACACAATTATTCCATTATAATATGAATAATTATATCACAAATGCTCTGAAGAATCAATATTTAGGACCAAATAAGTCAACTTATCAATGCTTTTTTGTTCTTTTGAACAATTAAAGTCTCTTTTTTTCTATCATCAGGTAATAATTGTTCCGGAGTCCCTACCCTGCAGTACATTACTACCTTCATTTTATTTTGAAACTTCTTTTTCTTTCTTTTATTCATGAAACTACACCACCTTTTCCTTAAAGTTCCATTTGATTTCAATGCGCCTGTCTTCATACACATATATGGTTTTAATAAGGCATTTAAGCATTTCATTGTTAAAGGTCTCTGCGTTAAGAAACTCTTCAAAGAGATTTATTGTTACTTCGTCGGCAGCAGATAAATCATTGACTTTATAACCATCAAGCTCTCTTTCGCATTCTTCAATGCTACTTTCTATTTTCTGCTTAAGATTAAGAAAACCCTCTTCGGATAGCTCATTTTTTGTGAGTTTGATATAACCGTCAATCTTTTGCTGTTTTAATCCACTGATCCTTTTATTGATAGCGTTAATCCTTTTGCCGTATGCTTTTTCTTTGTCTTCCATGCCTTTTCTTATCTGTATGAGTTCTGCTGTCTTTGCAAGTTCAAGCTTTACTGCCTGTATAACTATATCATTGAGTTCCTGCTCATTGAATGTTTCATGACAGCAGTTATCATTTGGAACACCAACCCATAAAGAGTAACATCTGAATTTTACTGCATGAGGAAATGAACCATATTTTTCAAAGATACGGTTGCATCCCGGGCAACGTAGCAATCCATCAAGAAGAACTTTTTCTCTTTTCTTGCCACGTGGTTCTGCTAATTTTTTAGGTCGAACCCTATAGAATTGCTCCTTATCTATAATCGGTTCGTGAGTGTTCTGAACAATGATATATTCTTCAGGAGCAGTTTTTCTTGAATTACCTCCGACATACTTAACTTTTGTCAATCCTGATACCATATTTCCTATGTATCTTTCATCATCAAGAATACGGCATATCATACTCCTATTCCAGATAGCAGCTTGTCCTACTCTTCTCCAGTCTTTCTTTTTAGTAAGCATTACTTTATATTCACTCGGAGATAGTATTCCCTCTCCATTAAGTTGTTTGGCTATCTGTGTATAGGACATTCCTTTATCTCTCATATCAAATATGCGCCGTACAACTTCTGCTGCTTCCGGATCAATGACAAGTTTATGTCTATCTTCAGGAGATTTCATATATCCGTAAATAGCATATGCAGCAAAACATTCACCACGTTTCTGTTGCATCCGTTTCACACTTGTTATTTTTTGAGATAAATCCTGGCTATACATTGCATTGGTCAAATTCTTTAATGCTACATCCACGCCACAGGTTACTCCCTGATAATCAAGACTATCATAATTATCATTTACCGCTATGAAACGCACTCTCCATTCAGGAAATATCTTATCTGTATATCTGCCTACTTCAATGTAATCTCGTGCAAATCTTGACAAGTCCTTTACTATTATACATTGAACAAGGTGCATTTCAGCCAATACAAGCAACCTTTTCATTCCGGGACGATTAAAGTTAGTACCAGAGTATCCATCATCAACAATTTCTATTACTTCTACATCCCTATCTGCAAAAACAGCCGATATATGCAAGTCAATTAAATCACGCTGGTTGGCAATACTGTCACTTTCAATGCTATCTCCGTCTTCTAACGAAAGGCGTAAATATTTCAAAATAATATATTTGTTATCCTGCAAGTTCTACACCTCCGTTCAGTAATTCAATATATTCCGCAATAGTGTCTTTGTGCTTCCACTCGATTTCTACTCTGTTATCGGAGTACACCTTAACACATTTTACGAACTCATTAAGCATAGATGCTGAAAGCTTTTTTGACGACGAATACTGTCGTAGTTCACTTATCCATCTTTCAGCTGTAAATAACTTATTGAATTTACATCTTTGTTTTTCGAGCAATTCCAATTTCTCTGCGGCCTGTGCAAGTTCCATGTCAAACTGCTTTCTTAGAATGTCGTATTCTTCTTCATTAAGTATTTGCATTGCGTAGTCTTTAGCAATTCTAATCCTGTTTTCCTTTATATAAGCAACAGTTGATAAGGTCTCACTTATCTGCTTTGTCAGAGAATACATCGCATGCTTTGTTTCCGGCGAACTTGCAGACCTTTGCATTGATTGCTCTATTTTAGATAAAGACAATATCTGAATTTTAATTGATTGATGGACTATGTTTGTCAAAATGTCTTCCCTAATTGATCCCACATCACAACTGTCTTTATATATCGCATGATGTCTGCAATAGAAATGATTCTTTTCTTTGCTATCACTTGAACCGCTTCTTGTCATCTTATGACCGCATTCCCCGCAGATTACTTTACCTTTAAAGATATTTTCTTTTTTATGGGTTTTTCTAACTGCAGGTTTTCTGTCATATTCGGCAAGCATATCCTGTACCTTATAGAAATCATCTTTGGAGATAATAGCTTCGTGTGTGTTCTCTACAACAATCCAATGGTCTTTATCCATAAGTTTCTGAGGCATATTGTTATAAAGAGAGCGCTTTGTCCTTCCCTGCACCATATTTCCTATATACATTTCATTCGTAAGGATTTTCATAACAGTTGCTTCACGCCAGTATTTCATATTGGCATATTTATCGCTCTTAAATATACCTTTATCATATTTATATTTGCCTGGCGGTGCTATCCCATTTTCAACAAGCAATCTGCAGATTGAAACAACACCATGTCCTTCAAGTTTCCATTTATAAATCATCTTAACGACACGAGCTGCTTCAGGATCTACAACAAGTTTGTGGATATCGTCCTCAGATTTTACATATCCATAAGGACCAAATCCTCCAATATAATCGCCATTTAACTGCCTTGTTCTGAAAGCTGATGAAATTTTTCTTGACACATCCTTCGCATATAATGCATTAATAACATTCTTTATAGGAACCGATACATCATAAGGCGAAACATGATTGTCAACATTATCATTTATGGCAATGAATCTGACACCGAGCAATGGGAATATTTTTTCTACATACTCTCCCATTTCTATATACTCACGACCAAATCGGGACAAGTCTTTTACAACAATGCAATTAACTTTTCCGTTATAGACATCATACATCATCTGCTGAAAGCCTTCACGGTCAAAGTTAGTTCCCGATTTACCATCATCACAATAGATTTCGTACAAAACCATATCGCTCTTATCCTTCATATATTCAAGCGCAATCTGCTTTTGAAACTCTAATGTGCCGACATTTCTTATATTTTCTTCGTTAGAAATTCTAATGTAAATTGCCACATTATAAATTGGCATAGTTACAGACGGAGCCTGAGTTACATGGTTAAGTCGTTTGCTCTTCCTTGCCATTAAACCGCCTCCCTGTTATTCACTTTTTCTAACAATCTTATAATTTCCATGTATTTATCACGGTAATTAAATACTACCACAATCCTCTTATCCTCATAAACACAGATTCTCTCAACAAGATTAGCAAGTGCCGACCTGTTAAGAAATTTAATCTCATTATTTTCAGATAAGAGTTTAATCCATGCAATTTTCTTTTCGACTTCTTCATTGATGTTTTCTTTTTCAAGCAGCAATGTATCCATTTCTTTTTCAAGCTTTGCGATGGATTTTCTTATGTCATTACATATTTCTCTGCCGCTGACTTTATTCTCAAGCTCGTCATTACATCTGTTTTCCACAATTTCTATTGTCTTATACAGATCGTCAATTTCTTTTTGCTTTGCAGATATAATACTTTCAAGCTCTTGTAACCTAACATCTTTAATCTCTTCAGGAGAAATAACATCAACCTTATCTGCCAAGTCAGCCACATTATTACAATATGTATGCAATGCAGAAAAAACTGCTTTATAGATATCCTCTTCACGGATTCGATGCGAAGTACACCCTAATCCCAACTTATTTGTTGCACACATATAGTACGCATAGGTTTTATCTTTGTATTTCGATGTTTTCCTAATCAAAGAATCTCCGCAATCCGCACACTTCAAAAATCCTGAGAACAAATACGGTTCACTCCTGCCGGGACTAACTCTCGTATCCTGTTTCATCAGATTTTGTATTTTTTCAAAAAATTCCGTTGGAATTATTGCCGGATGGTTATTCTCGACTATAACCCACTGGCTTTTGTCTTTCTCAATTATTTTCTTTACCTTATAATTTATCGTTGTCCTTCTTCCCTGCACTAATGTTCCTGTGTATATTTCATCAGTCAATATTCTGATTACTGCAGATGCAGTCCATTTTGCAATGTGTTTCTTTTGAGTGTTGGCAGAGAATTTATCTCCTCTCATCTTCCTATACTCTGCAGGAGAAGGAATATTCTCAACATTAAGTTTATCGGCAATAGCACTTGCGCTTATACCCATAAATCGCATTGTATATATTCTTTTGATTGTACTGACAGCACATTCGTCAATCTCAATTTTATGCTTATCATCTTTGCGCTTCTGATAACCCATAACTACAAACGGACCAATATATTCGCCCTTTTTCCTCTTCACTTCAAGCTGACTGCGAATCTTAACCGAGGTATCACGAATATACGAGTCATTAAGAATGTTCTTAAATGCAATAACAAGCTTTGTATTGTTGCTGTCATCATCTTTATAGTCAATATTATCATTTATTGATATAAACCGTATTCCCAATGCAGGAAAAAGTTTTTCCAGATAATAACCTGCATCAATATATTCTCTTGCAAATCTTGACAAGTCTTTTACAATAACACAGTTGATTTTGTTTTTAAGTATAAGACTCATCATTCTTTTAAAATCAGGTCTCTCAAAATTTGAACCTGAGTATCCATCATCCACAAATTCGTCATACAACTTAATCTCGGGATGTTTTTGTAAATATAACATCGCCAGATCCCTTTGATTGGCTATACTGCAACTTTCTTCTTTATCGCCGTCTTCTCTTGAAAGTCTAAGATATAATGCGGCGGTATATTTAGTTGTAGACATAAAAAAACCTCCTGTCTATTAACACACAAATTAGTCAAACAAAACCTGTGTTAATATACAAGAGTTCCGAAGAATTCAATATTCAATTTAAAGTCTGCATATATTATAGCATAAATTCTTCTGAAAGTCCATACTTTTTTTAGAATTAGTTAAAATTAATAGGTTTTGCCCTAAATAAGTGTACTCATATAATTTACTACACAATCCTCTATGCTTTTGTCGTTATCTGCAAATTCCAGCTTAACAACATATCCGTTACACAAAAAACAGTACGGATTTTTTACCTGTTCCACATAGTCCTGCATTTTCTTTTCGACAGGATCTTTTGGATTTATTTTAACAGTTGCGATATCGACAAGCTCATTTCTATCGACAGTTCTCACATCTGTATGCTTCATTTCAACAAATTTACTCATAGCCATTTCTCCTTCTTTGATAAATACGTAATTGAGAAATAATTTATAACGCCCCTTTATAACGGTCGTTGGTTCGACACACATAGCATTTCAGCTCCGCCGGGTTCTCCGCCGGGACCGTAGTCAAGTATCAATTACTAACTGTATGTTTCATCGCATCCCGACCTCCCAAATCAATCGGTTTATAGTCTGATATTTATCGCTCGTGCAAGAGATAATAGCAGTCTTGGCGTATCAACTAATGTGCTGGCGACTTTTAACCGCCCATACAGTCTTACGATTACAAAGGTGCTATTCAGTTGTCAAGGAGCATTCGGTTACTATAAAAATAACTATAGGGATATTTCCCATTGAAAAGGGGTACGCATGTTTATTCGTAAATCGTCATTGCAATCTTTCTAAGAATGCTTTTCATAGTCTCTCTATCCTCGTTCTCGGTCATTTCATATAATCTCTGCAAGAGATTTATCTCTTTACCAGACAACTTAGTATAAAGATTTTTATGTTCTTCACGAATAAAAACTCCGCCTCCAACGCCACGCTGAGTTTCGATGGTTGCGTATCTACTGAGATAGACAATATCCCTTCCTATCGTGTCTTCTGAAACATCAAATTCAATGGCAAGCTCGCGCATTGTAATTATCTTTTCCCAAAAGAGACGGGACAGGATTTCTGTTCGTCTATCGAAAACGGATAGCTTATCCTTCATAGATACGCACCCCCTTTCTACAATCAGTGTAGCACCTAAATACCGCAGATTTTACGGGTAATTCAAAAAAAGTTTCAAAAGTTTTAAGGGGGTTTTGAGAGCAAGCAGAATGGGCATGTGAAATAAAAAAGACCATAGAAAACCTATCAACGATAGAATTTCTATAGTCTTTTCTGATAATTATATGTAATTTAGGGGTAGGTGGAGATAAATCTGAACATCTGCGTCTCATATAAGTACCTCGTAATTTACACAAGCCCAACAAAAAATGCACTACGGTTAAAGCTGCCGCAGTGCATCCGCTTGCAAAATTACAAGAGTCTTATATCATCTTGTTTTTAACATACCAATAGCGACACCCCGACAACTAAAACAAAATTTATAGACTTCTACAAATACTGTCATGGATATCACTCCTTCCATTATGTACCTTACTTTGACACCTTCTTTTTATCTCTTACGTTTTGAATATAATACTCAACGGCTTCGAGCAAGAAAAACTTTTCTTCATCATTTAATAACTGAAGCCTGATATTTATTGTATTCGTTAAATAATCAGAATTTGTTTCTGCAGGATCAATTCCTGCAAGATAGTC
>JAZROZ010000008.1:0-19120 GCA_045648985.1 Clostridia bacterium | reverse complement strand
TGCGGTTCAAAAAGGGAAATTTCGTATAATACTGCAGAAAATTCTGCAAATATATGACAGTATAATTTTTGAATTTTCTTTGTCTTATATCAAAATTTTCTCTTTTTGTACTCTTTGGCCTTATACTTAGAAAAATTTTAAAGGATTTAATTGCGGAGGCCGAAGTTGGGCTCGTGCCCTGTAAAGCCGACAAATTTTAAGCATTAAAATTTTACAAGTATAAGGCGTAAAAAGTTCGAATCTTCGATGACTAAAGAAAAGAGGTAGTGTGAAATGATTTATTTAAGACTTTTCTTTGAGTTTTTTAAGGTAGGACTTTTTGCTATTGGTGGTGGACTTTCCACACTGCCTTTTTTAGAAGATATGGCAGAGAAAACAGGTTGGTTTACAATTTCAGATTTATTAAATATGATAGCGGTTTCTGAATCTACACCTGGTCCTATTGGTGTAAATATGGCAACTTTTGCAGGTGTACAGACTGCGGGAGTTCTTGGTGGATTTTTAGCAACCTTGGGGCTTATCACTCCATCAATTATTATAATTTTGATTGTTGCAAATTTTCTGGACAAGTTCAGGGATAATTTCTATGTTGATTCTGCTTTTTATGGCATTAAACCTGCTGTTTTGGGTTTGATTGCTGCGGCCGGTTTTTCCGTATTTAAGAGCACGTTATTCAATATTGATGCAATTATTAATAAAAGCAGCTTTCTTGAAGCTTTTGACATTTGGGCAATATTAATTTTTGCAGCAGCATTTTTCGTGATAAGAAAGCTTAGGAAAAGTCCAATACTTTGTATTGTAGGCTCAGCTTTGGCAGGAATATTAATTTACAGCTTTTTAGGATAAAAAATATTTGATACAGAGAGGTATAAATATGGCACGAAAGAAAACAACAAAAAAGACTACGGCAAAGACCAAAACAACAAAAATGACTTCTGAGCAGAAAGATTATTCTGACTTTACTGCACTTTTGATAGTTGTAGTTGGCTTAATCTGGGCAGCTTTATTATATATCCCGTCAGGTGTTATAGGCCCTCATATCAAAGAGTTTTTCTTAGGACTTATGGGATATCCTGTTTTTGCACTTCCGATTGTTTTAATCGTCTACGGTATACATATGGCGGTTGGTAAGGGCTTTTCAGATAATATTAAAAAATATTACATAGCAGGTGGGGGTATTTTTGTTTTATCTGCGATTATATCCTTGTTTTCACTCACTCCTGAAAATCCGTTCACATCTGTTCCTCTTTATTGGTACTATGGAAAAACAGGTATTGGCGGTGGAGTTTTTGGCGGTATTTTGTGTGATGTTTTTGCGAATTTATTTGGCTCAGTTGTTGCAGGCATCATTCTGTTTGCAGCTTTAATTATTATAATTATGGTATTGACAAAATGGTCGCCTTTAAAAGCGATGCTTCGTGCTATAGTGATACTTTATTACAGAATTAAAAATGCAAAACAATCTGTAAAAGATGAATTTCAGCAGATAAAAGCTCAGCAGATGTCTGTAGAAGATGTCCGCAAACAGAAGAAAAAGAAAATGCAGGTCTTTGATGACGATGAGTTAACTCCCGACAAACTTGAAAATGAACATATAGACGGAAATGACATTGTAAAAAAACCATATGATGACGAGGATTATATTCCACCATCACTCAGAGACATTATTATTGACGATGAAGAAATCACAAATATTAATGATATTGTAAACACGGCTGTTCCTGAAATAGTTAATGATGATGGTTTAAGTGATGAAAAAGGCTTTAGCTCTAAAGCATCAGCATATGCTAATGATTCAGCTGATGAAGAAAATGATGCAGATGCTTATGAGCGTGAAAAGAAAGAGTTAATTCCTGAAAAAGTAACGGGCATGGAAGATGTGACAGATGAAATTGAACAGGCCTTTGAACGTATTCCATACACATTCCCTGATTTAAAGCTTTTAAATGAGTCAAACAGCGGGGACACGAGCGATATTTCAAGAACAGAGCTAAAGGAAACTGCACAAAAGCTTATTACAACACTCAAAAGCTTTAATGTTGATGCAAAACTTATAAATGTAAGTAAAGGTCCGACAGTAACTCGTTTTGAGCTAAAACCAGGTGACGGCGTTAAGGTAAGTAAGATTGTAAATCTTTCTGATGATATTGCTCTTCGTTTAGCTGCAAGTGGTGTTAGAATTGAAGCACCAATCCCGAACAAAGAAGCAATAGGTATTGAAATTCCAAATAAATCTGTTGATATGGTGTTTATAAGAGATGTAATAGGTTCAAGCGAATTTGAAAAATTTGATTCTAAACTTGCATTTGCACTCGGTAAAGATATAACAGGAAAAAACATTATAGCCGATCTTGGCAAAATGCCTCATTTACTTATTGCCGGTTCTACAGGCTCGGGCAAGAGCGTTTGTATTAACACATTAATCACAAGTATCATCTACAAAGCTGACCCTAATGATGTTAAGCTTTTGATGGTTGACCCAAAAGTTGTTGAGCTTGGTGTATATAATGGCATTCCACACCTTTTAATCCCTGTTGTAACTGACCCGAGACGTGCATCTGGTGCACTTTACTGGGCAGTACAGGAAATGCTCAGAAGATATGCGATGTTTGCTGACAGCAACGTTCGTGATATTAAAGGATACAACGAAAAGCTGCAGGAAGAAGGAAACGAAAATACGCTTCCCCAAATAGTTATTATCATTGATGAGCTTGCAGACTTAATGATGGTTGCACCAGGTGAGGTTGAAGATTCAATCTGTCGTTTAGCACAGATGGCACGTGCTGCCGGTATGCATCTTGTAATAGCAACACAAAGACCTTCAGTTGATGTTATCACAGGCACAATCAAGGCAAATATCCCATCACGTATTGCTTTTGCTGTATCTTCACAAATTGATAGCAGAACAATACTTGATCAGGGTGGTGCTGATAAGCTCTTAGGTAAAGGTGATATGCTATTTTCACCAATTGGCGCACCAAAACCGATAAGACTTCAGGGTGCATTTATATCTGATAAGGAAGTTGAACGAGTGGTAGATTTCATTAAAGGCAAGTCCGAAGCTCGTTATGATGAAGATATTATTGAAAAGATTGATAATGGTAAACCTGTAAATATTAATGAGAAATCAAACGATAATGATGGTGATGATTCAGATGAGCTATTACCAAGAGCTATTGAAATTGCCGTTGATACAGGTAAAATTTCTGCATCATACATACAAAGAAGACTAAAGGTTGGTTTTTCAAGAGCCGCACGTATAATTGACCAGATGGAAGAAAGAGGTTTAATTGGTCCTCAGGACGGAAGTAAACCACGTGAGGTTTTAATATCAAAAGAAGATTATATGGAAATGAGTATGCGTTCATGATTGGTGCTAAACAAGGCTTTTTGCCCATAAACAGAGAGGATATGGATTATCTTGGATGGGATGAGGTTGATTTTGTATATGTGTCGGGAGATGCATATGTTGACCATTCTTCCTTTGCTTCAGCTGTCATTTCACGCGTTCTCACTGCAAATGGATATAGAGTTGGTATTATTGCACAACCCGATAAGGATAATATTGATGCATTTAAGGTTTTAGGTAAGCCTCGTCTTGCTTTTTTGGTCGGTGCAGGAAATATGGATTCGATGGTAAACCATTATACTGCAGCTAAAAAGAGAAGAAGTCAGGATTTGTTTTCACCGGGCGGTAAAATCGGTTTAAGACCTGACAGAGCAACTATTGTATATTGTAATAAAATAAGAGAGGCTTATGGAAAAATTCCAATAATAATAGGCGGAATTGAAGCAAGCCTGAGGCGGTTTGCTCATTACGACTATTGGCAAGACTCTGTGCGTCGCTCAATTCTTTTTGACTCCAGAGCTGATATTTTATCATATGGTATGGGTGAAAAATCTATTATTGCCATTGCTGATGCACTATCATCAGGCGCTGATATTAAAGACATTAAAAAAATAAACGGAACTTGTTATATAACAAGCGATATTTCGCACTTGGAAGACAGGGCAGTAGTTTGTCCTTCATACGAAGATGTAAAAGAGAATAAAAAATCATATGCTATTGCTACGAAAATACAGTTTAGTGAGCAAGATCACGTAAGTGGAAAAATTGTGATTCAAAAGCATCAGGATAGATATTTAGTGCAAAATCCACCTCAAAAGCCACTTGATTCTAATGAACTTGATTTTGTATATGAACTTCCATACGTAAGAAGATGGCATCCCACTTATGATAAGTATGGTGGTATCCCTGCATTTGATGAAGTAAAGTTTAGCCTTATAAGCTCACGTGGATGCTACGGAATGTGTAATTTCTGCTCATTAAATTTTCATCAAGGCAGAGTTATTCAGGCGCGAAGCCACGAATCGATAATTAATGAAGCAAAGCTTTTAACTAAACTTCCTGATTTTAAAGGTTATATTCACGATGTTGGAGGACCTACGGCAAATTTCAGAAAGCCATCTTGCACAAAGCAAGAAAAATACGGTGTCTGCAAAGACAAAAGATGTCTTTATCCGCATCCTTGCAGCCAGCTTGAAGTTGACCACAGCGACTATGTTTTACTGTTGCGTAAATTAAGAAAGCTTGACGGTGTTAAAAAGGTTTTCATTCGTTCCGGAATAAGATATGACTACCTGATAGCCGACAAAGATGAAACTTTTTTCTACGAGCTTTGTAAACATCATGTTAGCGGACAGCTAAAAGTTGCTCCTGAACACGTATCAAGCGATGTTTTAAAATATATGGGAAAACCGGGTAAAAAGGTTTATGATAAGTTTGCAGAGAGATTTTACGAAATAAATGAAAAGTTAAAGAAAGAGCAGTATTTAGTGCCGTATCTTATGTCTTCACATCCCGGCTCGACACTTGATTCTGCAATTGAACTTGCTCAGTATTTAAGAAAACATAAATTAAATCCCGAACAGGTACAGGATTTTTATCCGACACCAGGTACAATTTCAACGTGTATGTTCTATACAGGACTTGACCCGCAAACTCTAAAGGAAGTATATGTACCAAAATCATTTGACGAAAAATCAATGCAAAGAGCGCTATTGCAGTCACTAAATCCCAAAAACAGAAGTTTAGTAAAAAAAGCACTGATAAAAGCAGGTAGAGAGGACTTGATTGGATACTCACCTGAATGTTTAATAAAACCGGAGGTAAGTCAAAATGACACAAACAAAAATTTTAGACGGAAAAATGGTATCTCAAAGGATAAAGGAAGAGCTAAAAAAAGAAGTCGCTGAAATGAAGGAAAAAGGCATCGTCCCGGGTCTTGCTGTAATAATAGTAGGTGATGACCCCGCATCAAGAGTTTATGTTAACTCAAAAAAGAAAGCATGCGCAGAAGCTGGTATATATTCTGAAGAATATGCACTCTCAGGGGACACAACACAAGATGAGCTATTAGCCTTGGTAGAAAAACTTAATAATAAAGATGATATCAGCGGAATTCTATGTCAGTTGCCGCTACCTAAACACATTGATGAAAAGGCCGTAATCAATGCAATCAGGCCTGATAAAGATGTCGATGCATTTCATCCTGTAAATGTTGGGAAAATTATGATTGGTGATTATGATTTTCTTCCGTGTACACCTGCGGGGGTTATGGAATTGATTAAAGAAAGCGGTATTGACGTAAAAGGTAAAGAATGCGTAGTTGTAGGCAGAAGTAATATCGTTGGAAAACCGATGTCAATGCTTTTATTACACGAACATGGCACAGTAACAGTTTGTCACTCAAGAACACGCGATTTAAAAGAAGTAACTAAACGTGCAGATATTTTAGTCGCAGCAGTTGGTGTACCTGAACTTATACGTGGTGATATGATAAAAGAAGGTGCAGTTGTAATTGATGTTGGTATGAATAGATTAGCTGATAAACGTTTAGTGGGTGATGTTTGTTATAGTGAAGCTATGGAGAAGGCTTTTGCAATTACTCCTGTTCCCGGCGGTGTTGGTCCTATGACTATTGCTATGCTTATGAAAAATACCGTTAAAGCTGCATATCTTCATGCCCGCTAGGCTCGAAAAATTCAGATTGATATGGGCAATCAGAGCTTACAGATTGATTTATGACAGATATTTTGACGCTATCATATGAACATTTACCATCCTTTTGAAAACAACATTTTTTAGTACAATTAATATTTGTCATACATACATCTCCAATATAGTTTTAAAGGCATACGGCAAACATAGCCGTATGCCTTATCTATATAAACGGACAGATAAACTATCCGGTATATATTATTTTATGTTAAAAGAACAAAAACTGTGAATACTCATATTATGTTTTCTAGTGTTGGAAGTTCATCATCGTAGATGTCTTCAAAAACTAATCTTAACTTATTTGCAGTTATTATAACTGATTTTCTTTCTTTGAATTCAACGTTAAGTGATAAGTTTAACAATAAATTATTTATTAAATTTGTATCATTGTGATTTTTTAATGCTTCATACCACTTTTTATTTTTGTCCCATTCTGTTTTTAAAGTATCACAATTTTCTTTGCAGGATGTCCAGTTTTCATTTTTGGCATCAGTAATAATCTCATCTAAAACCAACGAAAAATTGTTAGTAGATATATTCAGACAGTATATAAATACAGTAACCGAAGATAGTATTACAAAAAATGTTATTATAGAAGCGATAAATGTTTTCATAGTTAATACCTATTTTGATTTTTCCTGTACAAACAAATTTTTCTCAGCATCAATTATTGCAATAAACACATCTTTTATATTTTTGATTTTATAATCTTTTTTTAGCTTATTTATGAGCCAATTTTCGTTTATGCCGCCCCTTTTTAATGCATAATAATTAATTTCACCATCTGATATTAAAATAAGCGGTAATCCCTCATATTTGACGCTTAAATTTATATCGTCAGGTGTTATGGGACGCTTTTGTGATTTTGGAATTACACTGAGCAGTCCATTTGTTTCAATTATGGCATATTCAATGTCTGAAATATTAGAATATCCAGCGCCGCGTAGTTCTTCTAAAAGGTCGTCAATATTAAAACGAAGTTTTTCCATTTCTTTTTCTAAGACTTTTCCCTTTTCTATTAAAAGAGTAGGTGAACCTGATACAAGATAACGTATTTTCTTGTTTTTTAAAGTTAAAAAAGATAGGGCAGCTTCTGCAATAATTAATGTGATTGTAGGAATAAGCCCGTAAAGGAGAGGAGTGCCGACGTATTCCATTGGAATTGTTGCAACTTCGGATATCATCATTGCAATAACCATCTCAGACGGCTGAAGTTGTCCCAGCTGACGCTTGCCCATAAATCTTAAGGATGCAACAACCACTATGTATATTATTATTGTTCTGATAAAAGATATAAGCATAAATAATCCTCCTATTAATATTACTCATATTTTAACCTAAAATGAGATTGTTATACTATAGAAAATGAGAGTGTTAGCAAATTTTGTTGACAAAATTTTTGATAAATGTTATCATTAAATAGTTGGTTTATATGTCGAAAAATTTTTATGAAAGGGGAATTTGAGACCAACGGAATATTTAAAGATATTTTGACAACAAAAGCGCCAGGACTGATCCGACATATCAGTTGACGAGGTTGGGGATTATCGAACAATTCGGCGGATGCCCCACAGTAGCCTTAGCACTATTGAGGCTTTGCCTTAGCAAAAAAACAAACACGCAAAGTGATTTGCGAACAAATTTTTTTGTATGCTAATAAACTTATTATAAAATTGAATAATTTTTGTGTTTTATGATTATTTATTTAAAAGAATGAATAGAAATGACTGGAGGAAAATAATGGGTAGATTATTCGGAACAGACGGCGTTAGAGGAATTGCAAATAATGAGCTGACTTGCGAAATGGCTTTTAATATAGGCAAAGCAGCTGCATATGTATTAACAAAGGAAACAAGACATAAGCCAAAAATTTTAATCGGGAAAGATTCGCGGATTTCAGGCGATATGTTAGAAGCATCTTTGTCTGCGGGACTTTGCTCAGTAGGAGCTAAAGTTATTTCACTGGGGATAATTCCAACGCCTGCGGTTGCGTATTTAACACGTAAATATAACGCAGATGCTGGTATTGTGATTTCTGCATCACATAACTCGGCAGAATATAATGGTATAAAAATATTTAATTCAAATGGATACAAATTAAGTGATGCACTTGAAGAAAAAATTGAAGCAATTATTTTAGACGATGCTGAAAAAATCAATTTGCCTACAGGTGACGATGTTGGAACGATAACAAAATGTGAAACTGCAGTAGCTGATTACGTTGAATTTGCAAAAAGCACAATCGACTGCGACCTTTCAGGCTTAAAAATTGCGATAGACTGTGCAAATGGCGCAAGCTATAAAACTGCAGTTAAAGTTATCGTAGAGCTTGGTGCAGAAGCTTTTGTTGTTCACAATCATCCAAACGGTACAAACATTAATCTTAATTGCGGCTCAACACACACAAAGGAATTTTGTGAATATGTAAAAAATATTAATGTTGATTTAGGTATCAGCTTTGATGGTGATGCTGACAGGCTAATGGTTGTAAGTGAAAAAGGTAAGCTTTTAGATGGCGATAAAATCATGTTTATTTGCGCAGA
This sequence comes from Clostridia bacterium, assembly GCA_045648985.1. Classification (GTDB taxonomy): domain Bacteria; phylum Bacillota; class Clostridia; order UBA1381; family UBA9506; genus SIG437. The sequence continues at coordinate 10,516 of JAZROZ010000008.1, read as the reverse complement.
TTACCTGAAAGAGCATGGAAGACTTTTGAAGAATACTTTGGTTACAACAGTTATGACAAACTTAGGTTTGATTTTAGCAGCTAAAGAAAGAGGGATTAATATAGTTCAGACAAAAGTCGGCGACAGGTATGTTTTAGAAGAAATGTTAAAAAGCGGATATGCTATTGGCGGTGAGCAATCAGGACATATTATCTTTTTGGATTATAATACAACAGGCGATGGTCTTATATCTGCACTTCAGCTTTTATCAATTTTAAGAAACTCAGGTAAAAAACTGTCAGAGTTAACAGAAATATTCAAGACACTTCCACAAGCAACGGTAAATGCAAAAGTTCCAAACAGTAAAAAGAACGAATATACAAAAGATAAAGTCATTATGGCAGAAATCGAGAACCTGGAAAAAGAATTTGATGGAAATGGCAGAGTACTGATTAGACCATCAGGTACTGAGCCTTGTGTGAGAGTTATGATTGAGGGCGAAAATCAGTCTGTTATTGAAAAGAAAGCAAATTATTTAGCAAAACTGATTGAAGCAAGATTAGGATAGGAGTAATAATGAGAAAAGAAATTATTGAAAAACATATAAAAAATGGAGTTAAATTTGTTGATGAAAATACAGTATATATTGATGATACTGTAGAAATAGGAAGTGGCACTTTAATTGAACCTAACGTAATGCTGCGTGGAAATACGGTGATCGGTGAAAATACAGTAATAGGTTTTTGCAGTGACATAACGGACTCTAAAATTTCAAACGAAGCGATTATAAAACATTCTGTCATAATAGAAAGTGAAATAGGCGAGCAAACGACAGTTGGCCCATTTGCATATTTAAGACCAAATTCAAAGATTGGCAAGAATGTAAAAATAGGCGATTTTGTTGAGATTAAAAACTCTACAATAGACGATGGTACAAAAATATCACACCTGACTTATGTTGGAGATGCCGATGTTGGCAAAAAAGTAAACTTCGGATGCGGCACAGTAGTTGTAAATTATGATGGAAAGAAAAAACACAGAACAGTTATAAAGGACAATGCATTTATAGGATGTAATACAAATTTGATTTCACCTGTAACAATCGAAAAAGGCGCATATACAGCGGCAGGCTCGTCAATAACTGATGATGTGCCCGAAGATAGTCTGGCGATTGCAAGAGCAAGGCAGGTTGTAAAAAAAGACTGGGTTAAGTCAAGATAAAAAATTTTTAAAGTTTTTGTTAAAAACACTTGACAATTAATTAAAAATAGTTTAAACTATTATAGGTGTTTAGGTTTATGCCTTTACACCTATAATGTTTTTCGGAGGCAATCGTTATGGGTAAAGACCTTACAATAGCTATGCTTCATGATTTTTATGGCGAGCTTTTGACAGAAAAACAATCAAGAGCTATTGATTTATATTATAATGAAGACTTGTCCCTTGCTGAAATAGCAGAGCCTTTGAGTGTGACACGTCAGGGGGTTCGTGATGCTATAAAACGCGGAGAAAAGCAGCTTTTAGAATATGAAGAAAAGCTTGGTTTAATTACAAGATTTTTAAATGTCGGTGAAAAACTTGATGATGTTTTAAAGCTTGTTAAACAGATGAGAAAATACGAAAATACATATATTCACTCATTTAAAATGGCTCAGGCGCTGTCTGAGCTTGAAAAAGAGATTTCAGACATTCGTGATGAAATATAGTTTAGCCTCTTGTACGGCTAGGAAAGGCTGATGTTTTATGGCATTTGAAAATTTGTCAGAAAAGCTTTCCGTAGCTTTTAAAAAGCTTAAAGGTAAAGGATTAGTGACGGAAAAAGATATAAAAGAATCCATGCGCGACATAAAGCTTGCACTTTTAGAAGCTGATGTAAACTATAAAGTTGTTAAAGACTTTATAGCAAAAGTTTCCGAAAGAGCAGTTGATGCTGACGTTTTGGAAAGTCTTACTCCGGGACAACAGATAATTAAAATTGTAAATGATGAGCTCACAAGTCTTATGGGCGGCGAAAACTCAAGAGTAGAGTTTGGAAAAACTATTCCTACTGTTGTTATGATGGCGGGTCTCCAAGGTGCAGGTAAAACTACGTTTTGTGCAAAGCTTGCAGGTTTGATGCGTAAAAAGCATAATAAACGTCCGCTTTTGGTTGCTTGTGATATATACAGACCGGCTGCAATCAAGCAGCTTGAGGTTGTAGGTAAACAGATTGATGTTCCTGTTTTCCAGATGGGAGATTCTAAAAGTGCAGTTGAGATTGCAAAAGCTGCTATAGAGCATGCTAAAGTCCACGGCAACGATTTTGTTATTATAGATACAGCAGGTCGTCTTCATATTGATGAAGAACTGATGAAAGAGCTTTCTGATATTTCAGAAAGTGTTAATCCAAACGAAATATTACTTGTAATAGATGCAATGACAGGTCAGGATGCCGTGAATATTGCAGAAAGCTTCAATAATCAACTTAAAATTACAGGCGTTATTGTAACTAAGCTTGATGGTGATACAAGAGGCGGCGCAGCTCTTTCCGTTAAGGCTGTAACAGGGAAACCAATTAAATTTGTTGGTGTTGGCGAAAAACTTTCAGACATTGAAGAATTCCACCCTGACAGAATGGCATCAAGAATTTTGGGTAGCGGTGATGTTCTTTCGTTGATTGAAAAGGCAGAACAAGCTTTTGATGAAAAAACTGCAGGTAAGCTTGAAGAAAAATTAAGAAAAAATCAGTTTGATTTTGATGATTTCTTAGAACAGCTCGGGCAGATGAAAAAAATGGGCCCACTTTCACAACTTGTCAAGATGATTCCGGGTATTAATGCTAGGGCTTTAGATGAAGCTAACATTGACGAAAACAGAATATTCAGAATTGAAGCTATAATTAGGTCAATGACGAAGAAAGAAAGACAAAATCCATCAATTATAAACGCCAGTAGAAAAAAGAGAATTGCCGCAGGAAGTGGAAATACTGTTCAGGATGTGAATTTACTTTTAAAGCAATTCGAGCAGATGCAGAAAATGATGAAACAGTTAGGCAAAGGCAAACACAAAAGATTTAAGGGCCTAGGTTTTTAGTTAAAAATCGCTTTTGCGGTTATTATAAAAAGTTTGTAATATTTTACAACATAAAGATTTTTTAGGAGGTGAAACACATGGCAGTAAAAATGAGATTAAGAAGAATGGGTGCTAAGAAGGCTCCTTTTTATAGAGTCGTTGTTGCTGATTCAAGATATCCCAGAGATGGTAGATTTATCGAAGAGATAGGAACATACAATCCTCTTACAAATCCTTCAGAAATCAAAATTGATGGAGAAAAAGCTAAAAAGTGGCTTGATAACGGCGCTCAGCCTACAGATACTGTTAAAACATTACTCAAAAAGAGTGGTATCATAGGCTAAGTCTATAGGAGGAAATTAAAATGAAAGACCTTTTGATTGTTATTGCAAAGGCTTTGGTTGATGAACCCGATGCAGTCAGCGTAACAGAAACCGAAGAAGGCTCAAACGTTGTTCTAGGTCTGCGCGTTGCAGAAGCAGATATGGGCAAAGTAATCGGAAAACAGGGTAGAATTGCAAAATCTATCAGAACTGTAATGAAGGCTGCTGCAAGCCATGAAAGCAAAAAAGTTATTGTTGATATTCTTCAATAGTATTTTTGTAACAAGAAATCAGATACGACATAAAATCTGTTATTTATCACGGATTTTATGTCGTTTTTTCTTTTTTTTGTCGAAGAGTGCGTTTTTTGGTACTGGAAATTTTTGCAATAATACTATATAATGTATTTGTAAGAAATGAATGACACAATATATGGAAGGGGATGAGTTGTATGGCGATGAGAAAGCTATACAAAACTGTAAGCGTAGCAAGTGAATGTGACGGAGAAGAACGGAGATTTTCACTTGATTATTATATCTTAGAAAAGGAGGTACAGATTGAAGGATTTTCGGTAAATACATATGGTATTGAAATCTGTAAACGAGATAAGCGTGAAAACAACTCGTCATACTTTGAATATAGAAAAATATTCGATATTTTTTGTACGGAAGCTGAAACAATGGATGTTTTAGATAAGCTTTCAAGGAATAGTGTAACTCCCATTTGTATGCAGGAAGTCTTAGAAGATTTAATAGGCACCGGAGATTTTGTAAGTGAAGAATTCTTAGTTGCTGCAGTATAATAAACTGTGTAGATGTGATAAATAAAATCATAATTAATCTGATTTTATTTATCACTTTTTTTATTATATTAATCTTTACAGAAAATAATAAATATGTTATTATATAATTAAGATGATTATGGTATCTAATCGTTTGTTTTCGTGAAGAAAGGAAAAAACAATATGGATATTTTTAGTATTTTAGCTCTTATTGGTGGACTCGCACTGTTCCTCTATGGCATGGACCTTATGGGTGATAGCTTGAAAAAACTTGCAGGTGGAAAGCTTGAGTCAATACTTGCAAGATTAACATCAACGTCATGGAAGGGTTTTTTGCTTGGTCTTATTGTAACTGCAGTTATTCAGTCTTCATCTGCTACAACGGTTATGCTTGTCGGCTTTGTTAACTCAGGAATTATGAAGCTTGGACAAACCATACCGATTATTATGGGTGCCAATATCGGTACGACTGTTACTGCATGGCTTTTAAGTACAGCAGAAATTGAAGGTGCTCAATTAATCTTAAAGCTATTAAAACCTGACTCTTTTACTCCAATTCTTGCAGCAATAGGTGTAATAATGACAATGGTTGCAAAATCGGACAGAAGAAAAAATACAGCGTGTATTTTAATTGGCTTTTCTGTATTGATGTTTGGTATGGAAATGATGAGTTCGTCTGTTGAGGGATTGAGAGAAAACGAGGCGTTTACAAATATTTTGACAATGTTCTCGAATAATCCAGTTATGGGCATTGTGGTTGGTACAATATTTACAGCCGTTATACAGTCTTCTTCAGCATCGGTAGGCGTACTTCAGGCTCTTTCACTTTCTTGCATTATGCCATATTCGACTGTAATTCCTGTGGTTTTAGGACAAAATATAGGAACAACAATTACACCAATAATTTCATCAATAAGCGGCAATACTGAATCTAAAAGAGTTGCTATTTGTTGTTTATATATTAAAATGATAGGTGTTATAGTTGTATGTTCAATCTTCTATTTATTAAACCATTTTATAGGTTTTGAATTTATGACACAAAGAGCAGGAGCATTAGATATTGCTGTTATTCATACACTTTTTAATATCTTATCAACAATCGTTTTAATGCCATTTGTTAATATAGTTGAAAAACTAGCAGTAAAAACAATTAAAAGTAATGAAAAAGATAAACAGTATGAAGTTTTTGATGCTTTAGATGAACGTTTCTTAGACATGCCATCATTTGCGGTTGAAAAGTGTAGAGAACTCGTTTGTGATATGGCGAAACTTTCGAGAGATACTTTCGTTAAGGCTTCAGATCTAATGGAAAATTTTGAGCCATCAATATTTGAAAAAATCAAATCAAATGAAGAACTTGTTGATAAATACGAAGACAAAACAAGCACATATTTGATTAAGATTGCAGCAAACAGTATGTCTTCTAAAGACAGCAAGGTTGTGACTGAACTTCTGCACTGTATTGGTGACATTGAACGTATTTCCGACCACGCTTTAAACCTTGCTGAAGTAGCAAAAGAGATATATGAAAAGAAAATTGATTTTTCACAGAAAGCAAAAAAAGATATCAAAGTTATTATTGCGGCTGTAAATGAAATATTAGAGATTGCGGTTGACTCACTTGTAGATAACGATATTTCTTTGGCAAAAACTGTTGAGCCGTTAGAACAGGTTATTGACAGGCTACAGAGAAAAATTAAAAATAGTCATATTGAACGTCTGAGACAGGGTGACTGTACTATTGAGCTTGGATTTATTCTTTCAGACCTTCTTACAAACTGTGAAAGAGTAGCGGACCATTGTTCAAATATTGCAGTTTGTTTCATTGAAATCAGTAACGATTCTTTCGAAACACATGAATATCTCCAGAATTTAAAGGCCGGGGATGGTAAAGAATTTACAGAACTTTATGAAACTTATAAACTAAAATATAATGTCGATTAAATTATATCATAAATTTTAATAAAAAACTAAAATTCTTGGTATTCAATTTACTGAATAATAAGAAAGTAGCTTTGACAAGTCATCAAAGCTACTTTCTTTATTTTTATTTATTGTTCCATATGTCTTCCTAAAAAACCTGCTGCAGATTTAGCAAGCTTTTCTTCGACTTCACCCATTTTCGTAGTGGATTCATTAGAGAAAAAGACAACAGAGCCTATTGTGTCACCCTCCGATATAATAGGAACAACAACCCCTGCAGTATATTTTTCATTGCCGTCAATGACTTTAACCATATCTTTGTTATTGCCATTACTTATAAACGTTGTCTTGTCTTCCATAAATTTTTCAAGTTCAGCACTTATTTTTTTATCCGAAAGCTCTCTTTTAGGAACACCTGATACGGCTATGACATTGTCTTTGTCTGTAATACACGTAGGATGTCCGCTAGTTCTTGATAAGCTTTCTGCATAATGATTTGCAAAATCTCCGATTTCGCCAATAGGTGAGTATTTTTTGAAAATAACTTCTCCGTCTCTGTCAGTATATATCTCTAATGGGTCGCCCTCACAGACAACATTGACAGTATAAGCCTTTCCCTTTTGGTTGCGTACCTTTTGGGAATAGTGGGCGGTGTATAAGTTACTCATACTGTCAAAATTAAAATTTACGGCTTTTTCCTCGCTCGGTAATGTGCTGATACCTAACAAAGCGTTGATGTCTGCCTTGAGCTTTACTTCGACAATTCCGCTTTCATAGACTAAAATCTTATCTACAATCAAGCCTATGTCAATGCGGTCAAGTGTCGGCTTGTTCAGTATGTTGTCAAAGACTTCAAAGACTGTTTTAGATGTTCGTGCTATCTCAACAACTCGGCTCTGTCTGTTTGCGACTTGTTCTATCTGTTCACGAAGTCCCTGAATGCGGTCTGTGATTTCTTCCTCGATTTCCCTGAAAGTTTCCTCTATAAGTTCGGGGTCGTCCTGATTTCGTGCAAGCTCTTTTATTTTCTGCTTCTTGGTTGCTTTCAGTTCTTCCTTTGCAAGTTTAAGCTGTTTCTGTAAATGGTCATACAGCTTTTCGGTTTCCTTTACGCTGTCGGCTTCGCTTGCGATTGCTTGCTCAAGCTCCGCTATTATATCGGTGCAATTTTCCTTTACCATACGGACATAATCTTTAAGCACGCCGTCAAGAAAGTCTGTCCTTGTGTGGTGTGATGTGCAGAAGTCAAGACCTCTCTTGTGATAAGTTCCGCATATATAAGAAGGTGCTAAATCGGGTCGGCTACGGCTGAACATCGGGCTTCCGCACTCACCACAGAAAAGGTAGCTTGTGTATGGTGTGTCATACTTCTTTGTACCTCTGTAATGTGTTGTTTTACTTGTACGGCGTGAAAGCTCCCCTTGTGTAAAAAGGAAAAGTCTATCGTCAAGTATGCTTTCGTGGTGTTCTTTTATGACTATATGCTCTGAGGTATCGAGCTTTTTGTCTTTGCCGTTTATCTTTTCCCTTGTGTACTTGTGACCTCTGTATGTGCCGACATAGTAGTCATTTTTAAGCAAATCTTGTAAAGTCGGCACAGCCCACGCCTCGCTGACCTTACCTTTGTATATCTCGCCGTTTTCTTCCTTACGCCTTTTATAGCATTGTGTCGGTGTCGGTATATGCTTTGATGTTAAGTAGTTTGCTATCTTCTTATATCCCCAACCCTCATAAGCATATAGACGATATATTTCTCTCACGACTTCGGCTTCTTCGGGGACAACGGCTACAACATTCTTTTTGCCGACTTGCTTTATCACATACCCATAAGGTACACTACAAAGCCACTCGCCCTCGTTTTGCATTACAGTAATGCTCCCTTTAACCTTGCGGCTGGCTTCGGTGACTGGCTGTTCGTTTATAACAAAGTAGAAACTTATTACAAACCATTTGTCGTCTTTGGGAAAGTCTATGCCGTCGCTTACGCTGATTATACGATTACCTGCATCTTTGATTTCTTCGAGTTCAACAAGTCCTTTTCCGGTACGCCTTGCAAATCGTGAAAAGTCCTTTACCATAAGTATTCTTGACTGACCGCTTACAAGTCGCTCTTTCATACGCTGATAGTTCTCTCGTTCTTCAAAAGTGTATCCGCTGCGGTCTCGGTCAATATATTCCTTATATGTGCATTTAGGAAAACGCCTTGCAATCTCATTTTTCATAATTTTAAGCTGATTTTCGATAGAAAGGTTGTCGTCTTCTTCGTCCTCTAAATCAACAGAAATACGAGCGTAAAGGGAGATTTCTTCTTCCCATTCGCAATCTGGTATTTTCAAAAGCTCGTCAAGGCTTTTACTTACCATATTGTTTTCAACTCCTTTATATTTACTAACAACATTGTAACATACTTTGCTTTAAATTGCAAGCTATATCACTAAAAAAGAATATTTTCCAACAACAAGAAAACCGCCCCTTTCGGTGCGGCTTCTTCTATTTTTGTGCATATTCAAGATATTTTTTGTACTTCCCGAACATAACGGCTTTGATGTACTGCTCCATATACTCATAGTCGGGGCTGCCCTCGTCGGTTGTGGGGAGCAGTATCTTCTCTTTTGATATTCGATAGTCGTTAATCTCTCGGTTAAAGTTGTATTTCTCACTCATTCGCTTTGTCATTGTAGCGATGAACAGATAGACATACATTGTGTAGCTGTCGTTCTTCAAGTGGGTTATGTGGTCTGAGGCTATGAATTTCGATGGCTGATAAAAGCTACTGCCGACACTTCCGCTGTTTGCTATCGTCAAACAGTTTGAAAACTCTCTCGTCGTCCGTTCCGTACTGATAAAGCCGTCAATACCATTATTCATTGCTGTCGATGATACATAGGGCATTGTGCCTGCTTGCTGATGTTCACGCACAAGGCGTTTTCCTCTTTGTATAATGTCAAATAGGTCTTTGAGGTTAAACACCGCCCATGCCTTATTTTCAAGGCTTGGAAGTACCCCCCCTATGTCGTAATTGTCGCCGATGAAGTCAATATATTTCTGTTTGAGCTTGTCCTCTCGCTCCCTGATGTACTGCTCCATAAAAGCATAGTCCGGTTGTCCGTCGTCGGTAATGGGGACAAGTATCTTGCTACGCATCATCCGTATTCCTACGCTCCATTTATAAGCATAGTTGTATTTGTCTTTTTGGTTATGTATCACTCGGCACAAAAACATAGCTATATAGCGATTAAGCGGCTGGTCTTTCAATTCTATTGATACAATTTTTTCACTTGCAAACCAAGGTGTATTTTGATAAAAAGCGGAGCCGACACTTCCGTCATAGGCTAATGAAATCATATTTGCTGCTCTGTTCGGCTTGTCAACATAGTCTGTTATTCCGTTGTTAGATGCAGATGCACTCACATAGGGGATATTGCCACGCTTCATATATTGTTTATATACTGACTGACCTCTTTTAACAATGAATAGTTGCTCGAAGGTAAACTCTTTCCATGCTCTATCATTAAGACTTAACATTTTCGTCGCCCCCTTTAAACAAATACTCTTTGTTTTGCATAACCATAGAAAACTCGAATGTTAGATAATCGCCGATTGTCTTTTCAAAATCTTCCTCGCTCGGTACCGTATCATTGAAATAGTAAAAACTATGTAGCCATTCGTCCGTATCTTCAACTGTTGTATATACACAGAACTTGCTCTCGGCTTCCATTTCCTCACGCCATACAGACAAAAGATGTGCTTTCTTGTCCTTTGCTGATTCGGTTTCAATCAGTCCTATGTGTGGGGAAACCTTAAAGCCGTCATTTTCAAAATTGATAAATTTGCAAATCTTGTCCGCTTCGTGCGGTATGCCAGCCGTAAAGACTGCAATACACGGAACAGTACCCACACCGTAAAAGGTGTCTTTGCTCAATGAGATAACGCCCTCAAGCGTGTGATGTTTCAAAATGCTCTCTTTGACGGCTTGCTCGTCCTTGCTCTTTCCGGTCATAGCAGACTGCGGAACGATAACGGCACACCTCGCCCCGACTGTCAAGCTGTTCAACAGATGCTCCGTGAACGCTATCTCGTACAAATCGGGGTTTGCTTTACTACCTTGTGAGTATGGCGGATTCATAAAGCCTACTGTCGCACCCTTTAACTGCAACTGATTGGGGTTTAACTTCAAAAAGTCCGTATCTATAAGGTTGCTCTTGCCATCGCCCCGAAGTATCATATTAGTTGTAGCTATCGTGAACATGTAGGGTTGAAGTTCAACGCCGTGCAGTTGCTTTTGTCTTATGTTCCGCTTTTCGTTGTCGATTGCTGCTTGCTTTAACATTTTATGCATAGCCGCAATCAAAAACCCTGCCGTGCCACAGCACGGATCGAAAACTGTGTCCGTTGGTTTAATATCAACCAAATCACAGAAAAGCTCCGTTATATGCTTTGGTGTCAAAACGATACCAAG
>JAZROZ010000007.1:0-5506 GCA_045648985.1 Clostridia bacterium | reverse complement strand
ATCAATCAGCTTATGCTTAAGCTTAAAAGCATTTGCTGCGCTTTTTATTCCTTCATTATGCACGTCATTTATTAAGTCTCTGAGCTCTTCGCATACTTCGTCTATATTAACTATAACACTGTCTATCTTTTCTGTTGACAGGCCATTTTTCTTAAAGATGCTCTTTAAGTATTTCAATGCAAGATACTGGCCCTTAAATGTTTCTACAACACTTGCACATAGCTCTGCATCTGCATCACTTCCCATTGAGTTCATAATCTCAGTAACACCAAGTACTTTTGCATCAGAAACGTCAAAGCAAAGAGAGTTTTCTTTTTCCACTTTTTCAAAACCTTCAACAAGTTCGGTCAGTTCTGAGCAGATGTTTTTTGCTTTCTCCTTAGCTGCAGTTTCTACTTCTAAGATTCTTCTATCTTTTGCATCAGGTACTAAATCTTTGTCTGCTCTTATCTTTTCGCTATCCTCGAAGAATTTTACAGACTCAGCTATAATCCCCTGACATTTTTCTAAAGCTTTATTAATAATTTCTTTTGTTTCATTGTGATTGATTATCATGTCTTTCTCCTTTTATGTATTTTTTATTTAATAATCTCCCGGACACGTTAAACTACTCCACATTAACCACCTCTCATAATTATCTATGTTTTCGACAGTTCCTCGACAGTTAAATTGTTTCTGGTTGTTGTTTGTTTATATTTTCAAAAGATTCAATATTAATTCAATGCAGGTTTTAAATCCTGCATAAAACCCAGCTTTTTTATACTTTTCTTTAAGTTCTAACAATGAAGGTTCTATAATTTTTGCTTGCTCTCCCGTTAATCTTGCTTTAGCTCCCATCACTCCTTGAATTAAATCCAACTCAGCCTCTTGTATCTCTTGTGTTTCCATTGGATTAGTTGCAAGCTCATCAGTATTTATCATTTTATATAACTTTTCTAACATTTTTATAATCCTTTCTTTTGTAATCACTTTTTCTTAATGCTCTTTATGTGAGAAGGAGATTTGCCACCGCCTTCTTTTTGTGATGCTTTGTTTATGTTCTCAAAAGCTTTTCTTTGTAATTTATCCCAATCATAATTACTGTTTGCAGAGTTTGTTTTTTGAGATTGTGCGCAATTTATATATGCATCTTCAATCACCTTGATAAAATTTTCTTTTTTAATTAGCCAATCAAAATTAGCCTTCCAGGTACTTCCTTTTATTCGTCCTGTCAAGAAGTCTGAAGCTTCTGCTTTTTTGAACATCGTTTCAACATCTTTAATGCAGTATGTATCAAGTAGTGCTTTAACTGCTTCTTTTCTTTTTTCTGTTACTTTACTTACTTTGGCCAAAGACGGACACAGAGAATGATATAAATCCATAACCTGTTCATATAAGCTTGTTTTTTCTCCCGTTTGCTGATTGTTATATATATTTATATTTCTAATATCTTTATCTCTTATATCTTTATCTCTTATATCTATGGGGACAATGTCCCCACTAATGTCCCCACTAATGTCCACATCTTTACCTTCTCTTTGTCTTCTTTTTTTAGCTGCATAATCAGTTTCACTTCCAACGAGATTATCATAATCAGATAGCGCTAAAAAGCCGTCTTTATCTTCATATACAAGTCCTAACCATTTGTATAATTCAAGTGCTTTTTTTATAAATGAAACGGAAAACCATTTACATTCTCGCTTGATTTTTTCCTCATCATATGGAACAATAATCTCACCAATTTCTTTAATAAATTTACCATTAAAATTTGCTAAATTTAGACATAATTTTAGATAAAGTACAATATAATTTGCTCCGTCTTTTTCGTCTCCCATAATGTAATCTACTTCATCAGAATTCATAAAAGACTCCTTGAGCTTTATCCAGTAATATCTTTTTCCTGTTGCCAATTTTTCACTCCTTCCTCTTCCTGATGCACGTCTTGCTTTTCACATTCGCCCGGACCAAGTACTGATTTAATTATCTTCCACGTGTTATAGTACATCACCTAATCCCCCTTATCTGCTTTTCTGTTCGTTTTTCCATAGCCCACTTTACAAAAGCATCTTTAAAAACCAACATCTTTTTACCTACCTGAATAAGCGGAAAATCTTGTCTGTGCATTATCTCTTGTGCTTTAGGTATAGAACAAGACAACATCTTTGCTACGTCCTTTGAGCCGTAAAATATCAAGTCTTTTTCGGTATTGTTTTTTGCTTCAGACATTTGCGTTGTAGCAGACTGTTCAGAATATTCAAAATTATCCATGATGCACCTCCACATTTAAAGCGTTCAAAACAAAGTAAACAAATGCATTTGCTTCTATTTCTCCCAATAGATGATTAAATTTCTTATTTGTGGGAATGTCTGCATGTCCTACAACAACATGAGCTACTTCATGCAATAATATCATAAGCTTTGTTTCAGCATTATAATCATAGTCAAGAGCATCACTTAAATACACTTTCCCTTTATTTTGTTTGTTCCTCTTTGGTTTTAACTCGGTAAAGGCTCTGGGTGGATAGTCGACATCTCTTGCACTGAAGTACTTTTGCCATAGCTTTTTCTTGTCCTCATCACTAAAAACTATTATTTTATAGTTGCGTCTTTCTAATGCTTCAGTAAGACTTTCAATACTCAAATTTCCATTGAGTTCTTTTAAAGCAAATGTTTTTGCTGCTATGATTATATTATTTTTCACTCTGCAGCACCTTCTTTCTTTTCCGCTTCGATAGCGGCTATAATAAGCCATACAAGAGAGCCGATATATATAGCTATTGCTTCTCTGGTTACGTTCCTGAAGGTCATAGCGGAAGTAAATGCTGCACTCCCGGCTAAAATAGTCATAGCATAAAATGTTATTTTCTTTAGTTTTTTCATTTTCTTCTTCCTTTCTCTTGATTTCTCCCGGAAGAAGTGGTATAATGTCTACAGTATGTAAAACTGAAAATACCTCATCTTCCTGATGGGGAGCTTAAACGAACGGTAGCCTGCAAGCTTTAGACGTTCGTTTTTTCTTTTTTAAAATTCTTCTGCTCGAGCTTAAGGACCGCCTCTATGTTCTCAGGTGTGATACCTTTTGCCAGGAGCTCCTTGCCTCTTTTTTCTAACCAACGCAAATGGAAAAGCCTTTGCTTTCTTTTGTTCTTCAGATTGTTTTCCTTTATTGCAAGTTTAACTGCAGGAGAGCCTGAGAGCCTTTTTATCTCTGCTTCTATCTCTGCATCTGTTAAATGTTCTTTTGTGGACACGATATTATTTCACCTACTTTCTATAGTTTTGTAAAGAAAAATGCTTTTATTTCATCTTCTGAAACGTGTAATACATCGCTTATCAGTATAACCTCATCTGTAGAAAAAGGCTTTTTGTTATTTACCTTTTTCAGAAATTCCACTTCATTGATTCTGCAGCTATTGCAGAACTCTGTCACATTTCCAAATACTTCTCGTATTCTTTTCCTAAGCATTGAATAATCAAATGCCATTAATTACACCTCGTTCCATACTACTTACGTTTAACGTAAGTTGTGTTTAAAAAAAATACTTCCTGCTTTTTCAGGGCTTAAATTTAAAGCATCAACTAATTTATACATAACTGCTGCTGAAGGTTGCTCTTGTGCATTTAAGATTTTCCCTAAAGTGTTTCGACTAATTGTAGATAAACTTGACAATTCGCCTATTGTACTAATATTTTGAGTTGCCATTTCCTTTTTTATTTCTACAACATCACACGCATATTTCATAGTCTCACTCCTTTCTTACTTATTACGTAAGTAATTTTAGCATACAAAACAATCCTTGTCAATACATTTTGCGTAAGTTATTTTGAATTTTTTAAAAAAACTATTGCATTTTGCGAAAGTTTGTTATATAATCTTCTTGTAATGTTAGGAGGTTTTCTTATGACTGAACTTCAAAAAAGAATTAAAGAATTAAGATTAAAAAGAGGTTATACATTATCACAGTTAGCAGACTTATTAAATGTTAAAGAAGCTACCGTCCAACGATATGAGAGTGGAGAAATAAAAAATATAAAACATCATATTATTGTACAACTTGCATCCATACTCAATTGTTCTCCTTCGTATCTAATGGGATGGGAAGAGTTGCCTGAAATACATCTTTCTCCCATAGAAGAACAACTCATAATCAAGTATAGGCAAAACCCACAAATGCAAGAAGCCGTTAATAAACTTCTTGGAATATAAACGAAACTTCAACACTAAGCTCCGCATCAGAACGAGTGAACTAAATATAAATAAAATAATAAATTAAATGCAAAAGATAAATAAAAATGCCGCTATGGTACGGGAATACCACAACGGCAAGAGTGCATACAAGGTACACACTACTCAGTAAGTAAATTGTACCATAAATGCACTCTATTTGTCAATCAAAAAAGGAGTGTATTTTTTATGGCAAAGAGAAGAGCCAGAGGAGAAGGCGCAGTCTATTTTGACGAAAAAAGAAATTTATATGTTGGTCAGATAGGCTTAGGCTTCGATTTTTATGGCAAGAGGAAAAGAAAAACAGTTTATGGTAAAACTAAGAAGGAAGTCAAAGAAAAGCTAAAGAGCATAGAATTTCAAATCTATACGGGTACTTTCGTTGACAAAAACGATATTACTATTTATCATTTAGCTAAACAGATTTTGGATGATAAACTCAACCAAAATGAGTTTAAAGAGCCGACCTATTACAGACATATAGAAACACTTAAAACTTTAGAGCCTCTTTACAATACCGCTATCCAGGATGTAACGGAAACGCAGCTCAGGCACTTCATCGGTGGTACCCTCGACTATTCACAATCGACAATTAATAAATATTTTGAAATGCTTACCAAAACCTTTAAAGAAGCTAAAAAGCGGAAAATCATAGCGGAAAATCCTATGGAATATATAAAAAAACCTAAATCTAAAAAAATAGCTATCCCTGTTAGAGCATTAACCAAAGACGAACAAAAAAGACTGATACACGTTCTTCAGACTGAGGAGATACTCTATAGCAGACAAATGCTTCTGTCTTTAGCAAGCGGTATGCGTATGGGAGAAGTAAATGCGTTGCACGTTGAGGATATAAATTTTATGTTCAACCGCTTCACAGTTCATCGTACTATCTCCAGAGGAGAAAAAGGCGCCGCTATTTTAGGTGATACTACAAAGACGAACGCAGGCCGAAGAACCTTAACAATGACGGAAGATGTCCGGGAGCTTCTCGCCGACTGCATAGGAGATAAAACGAGTGGTATAATTTTCAAGCATCGAGGCAAGCTCATATCCACATCGCAAGTATATTCACAGTTTCAAAGAGTTCTGAAGAAGTATAATATCCTTGATAATACAGTTACCGAAGGAAAGATTGACCTTCATTCACTCAGACATACATTTGCTACACGTTGTGCAGAGGCAGGTATGCCGCCTAAAGTCCTTCAGGAGATAATGGGACATACTGATATAAGAGTTACTATGAACACATATTTTTCTGCTACTGCTGACTACATGAAGGAAAACATCATAAAAATTGAT
>JAZROZ010000006.1:0-4643 GCA_045648985.1 Clostridia bacterium | reverse complement strand
GGTAGCAGACTGTTCAGAACATTCAAAATTATTCATGGTTCATCTGCTCCTCTCCGATATTCCTTAACTGCATAGCACATTTAAAACCTAATTCAAAATAACGATATGAATATTTTGCAAATTCTTCGTTTATAAGTTCCTCAAGCTCGTCGGCTCTTTCAGCATCTTCTTTTTCTATTTCTTCAATCATTTCATCTAATTTTGAACAATCTTCAAACGTTTCCGACTTGTCCACTTCAATATATAATGCTTTAATTAAGTCTTTATTTTTCATACTGTATCAGCTCCTTTCGATATGATAGCTGATAATTTTTCCAAATCATCTCGAATTGCATATAACGAATCTGACATATCCATCATGTAATCTTTTATAATCGACCGCTTAACTCCGATTATATAATGCATATTTAAAACGGCTAATTTATCATCTTCTGACTCAGTTGGTGTGTATGCAAAGTATTCTCCTAAATCTTGTAACAAAATAGCTGCTTTTTCAGCCATATAATATACATTGTTTACCTGCATACTTAAATCTTTACTTAATATGTTCTCTTTTTTCACTCCGCAGGACCTTCTTTCTTTTCCGCTTCGATAGCGGCTATAGTAAGCCAAATAAGAGAGCCGATATATATAGCTACTGCCTCTTTGGTTACGTTCCTGAAGGTCATAGCGGAAGTAAATGCTGCACTCCCGGCTAAAATAGTCATAGAATAAAATGTTATTTTCTTTAGTTTTTTCATTTTCTTCTTCCTTTCTCTTGATTTCTCCCGGAAGAAGTGGTATAATGTCTACAGTATGTAAAACTAAAAATACCTCATCTTCCTGATGGGGAGCTTAAACGAACGGTAGCCGGCAAGCTTTAGACGTTCGTTTTTTCTTTGCCTTTTAAGTGGTTTTTTGTCAATTTTTCGCCCCTTTCTATTCTACTGACAGGAATTATTCACCCTGAAATGTTGATTTTTACTGTGTTTCAGCTTGCACTGTTGCCTTTATTGTTGGCATAGCTTAACTAAAACGGTTATTTTGTATTTGTTTTCAACTCAAACTCTTTCCCCTCTTTCTATCAATCATCCTACAATTTTTGTCAAAATTTCTTTTCTTTGCGCTGCATCAGGAACTATAAGCAATAAACCTATATCGGACCTTTGCAAAGTTCTTAACTGTTCCAGTTGTTCCTTACTCATGCAGTCACGGATATTTCCATCTGCTCCATGCTTTTTTCTAAAATTTCGCACACTCTGACCTAACACAATTGAGTAAAGCATATTAAGCTCATTGATGTAATGATACGGTTTAGGTTCTGCATGAGCTTGTCTTATAGCTTCTGTAAATCCGGGAAAATCTTCTTTTATGTCTGACAATACAGTTATAAACTCAGTCATCTCATTAAATCGTTTTATGTAAGCTTCTTTAAACTGCCTTGCTTTTACTGTTTTAAATTCCATAACAACCATTGTAAAACCGTCTTTTGTCAAATAATATTTAGGATTCCTTTTTCCGTTGTTACCGATATAGCTTGCCTTTAAAAAATTACTCTTTCTGAACTCTTCACTAAGCCCACTTGTCGGCTCTATTAAATTCTGAATAGTAGTCAGAATATGTTTGTGCTGTCTTTCAAAAGTCTCTGCTACCTGCAAGCTATCACAGAACACTTTATCTCCTTTTCCATATAGGTCATAGTGCGGATTTAATATTAGCTTCATGGATTCACCTCGCTTTTGTAACTTAAAAAGTTACTCATTTCCCAAAAAAAATACTCATTGGGTCTTTTAGATGTAATAGTTCTATCATTATTTCAATCTCTTTACTCCCGAAATTTTTTTCACTAAGCCTTCTACTAAATGTTCTTGAAGTCATTCCAAGAGCTTCTGCAAGTGTAGCCTGAGTGTATCCATTTCTAACTATTTCAGCTTTTAAATCTTTAACGTTTAGCATATTTTACCTCCCTTCTGTCACTTTTTAAGTTACTAATAGTATAGCACGCACTTTGTCACTTGTCAAGCACCTTGTGTAACTTTTTAAGAAAAATATTGCTTGACAAGTGACATTTTTTTTGTTATACTTCAATTGTTAGGAGGAAGAAATATGACGATTGGCGAAAGAATAAAATCTTCAAGGATAGAACTGAATATCACTCAAGAGGAATTAGCACGTTATATTGGTTCTACAAAACAAACTATACACAAATACGAAACTGGTATTATTTCCAATATTCCATTAAATAAACTTAGTCTTATAGCTACAAAGCTCAAAACAACACCTGCATATCTAATGGGATGGGAAGATTACCCGTTTCAACTTAAAGAAACAGCAGAAAGAGAAATAGAAACAAGAAAATCTATGGTACCTATTGAAGATGTAAACCTTCGTTTAAAACAAGCAATTGAAAAGAAAAATATGGGAATTCTTGAACTATCTCAAAAAACTTCAATTTCAGAAAATGCTTTAAGAAGGTATTTATCAGGTGGTACACGTCCGAATGAAGATAATATATATATACTTAGCAAAACTCTGGAAGTTTCTCAGGATTGGCTCAGGGGCTATGATGTTCCTATGGAAGCAAAGTATTATAGTAAGGATTACGAGCTTTCCGCTGCAGAAGAAAGTATTATTCTTATATTCCGTAACCTAAATAAATTAGGTCAAGACAGACTTCTTGAATACTCAATGGAACTAAATGAAATATCGAAATATATACTAAAAAAATAACACTAAGCTCCGCATCGGCAAGCTAATAAATATAACCGCTATGAAATATACTAAACCAGAGGAGATGATGAAATGCTGACAATGGAACAAATAATAAAAGCAGCTCACACGGTAGCATCTAACTACCCCATAACACGCATTATGTTGTTTGGCTCTTATGCAGAGGGCAAAAACACACCTGAGAGCGATGTTGACTTACTTGTCGAGTTTACAGTTTCCGCTGTATCTCTTTTTGTCATAGCGGATATAAAACACTCATTAGAGGAACTTTTGGGAGTAGATGTTGACATCATACATGCGCCTATTCCAAAAAACTCTTTAATTAATCCCGAAAAGGTGGTAGAGATTTATGCAGCATAGAGATAAAATTGTTTTGCTTAAAATTGCAAGCGAGCTTGATATAGCTCTCGATATGATAAAAGATATGTCCTTTAATGCTTTTGATGAAAATGAGATATTAAAACGAGCCGTATGTATGACAGTAATTAATATAGGCGAGCTTGTAAAGTCTTTATCAGAAGAGTTCAGGCTCGAGCATAAAGCAATCCCCTGGAAGAGCATAGCAGGCTTTAGGGATATAGCAGCTCATAAATATCAGACATTGCATATGCAAGACGTTTATATTACTGTTACAAATGATTTCCCGGAACTGAAGGAAAATATAACTAAAATAATAAAATAATTCAAAAGACAAATAAAAAAGCCGCTATGGTACGGGAATACCACAACGGCAAAGAGTGCACACAAGGTACACCACTAAAGCAATTAAATTGTACCATAAATGCACTCTATTTGTCAATCAAAAAAGGAGTGTATTTTTTATGGCAAAGAGAAGGTCCAGAGGAGAAGGCGCAGTCTATTTTGACGAAAAAAGAAACTTATATGTCGGTCAGATAGGTTTAGGCTTCGATTTTTATGGCAAGAGGAAAAGAAAAACAGTTTATGGTAAAACTAAGAAGGAAGTCAAAGAAAAGCTAAAGAGCATAGAATTTCAAATCTATACGGGTGCTTTCGTTGACAAAAACGATATTACTATTTATCATTTAGCTAAACAGATTTTAGATGACAGACTTAATCAAAATGAGTTTAAAAAAACCACATATTTAACACACATTGAAACCCTTAAAATATTAGCTCCTATTTACAATACCGCTATCCAGGATGCAACAGAAACACAGCTCAGGCACTTCATCGGCGGCACTCTTGATTATTCTCAATCGACCATTAATAAATATTTTGAAATGCTGAAGAGGACTTTCAAAGAGGCAAAAAGGCGAAAAATCATAGTGGAAAATCCTATGGAATATATAAAAAAGCCTAAATCTAAAAAAATAGTTATCCCGGTTAGAGCATTAACTAAAGACGAGCAAAAAAGACTGATACACGTTCTTCAGACTAAGGAGATACCATATAGTCGACAAATGCTTCTGTCTTTAGCAAGCGGTATGCGTATGGGAGAAATAAATGCTTTGCACGTTGAGGATATAAATTTTATGTTTAATCGTTTCACAGTTCGCCGTACTATTTCCAGAGTGGAAAAAGGTGCTGCCGTTTTAGGTGATACAACAAAAACAGATGCAGGCCGAAGGACCTTAACAATGACAGAAGATGTCCGGGAGCTTCTTGCCGATTGCATAGGAGATAAAACAAGCGGAGTGATTTTCAAGCATCGAGGCAAGCTTGTTACTACATCACAAGTAAACTTACAATTTCAAAGAGTTCTGAAGAAGTATAATATTCTTGATGCAACAGTTACCGAAGGCAAAGTTGACCTACACTCACTCAGACACACGTTTGCTACACGTTGTGCAGAGGCAGGTATGCCGCCTAAAGTCCTTCAGGAGATAATGGGACATACTGATATAAGAGTTACTATGAACACATATTTTTCTGCTACTGCTGACTACATGAAGGAAAACATCATAAAAATTGAT
>JAZROZ010000005.1:0-28685 GCA_045648985.1 Clostridia bacterium | reverse complement strand
GGGGTAACTCGAATTTTCATCATTATACCCCCAAAGCAGCCTTTACATCATCATTAGATAACCATCCGTTTTCTTTTGCTGATTTTTCAGCTTCGGCAAGTTTGCCCATAAGTTTAATAATAGCTTTTGTTTTTTCGTATTCTTCCATATCGACAATGGCATAACGGCCTCTGCCGTTCTTTGTAAGGAATACAGGCTCTTCAAATGAAATTTCTTTTAATACCTCGGCATAATTTCTTAAATCTGAAACAGGTCTGATATTTGGCATATAAAAACCTCCTTTAATATCTGTTGTAATTATTGTATCACAATTTTAAGTAAAATACAACAACAAAATTAAATTTTCTAAAAAAATTTACGCATAGCTTTGAATACTATGCGTAAATCGTTTAAATAACTATCCTATATTCATAGCCGATTTTATGCACATGACCGTCAAGAGTACGGTTGTTTCGAGTGAAAAATACAGTTCGCACGGGACAGATGTTATTAACCATCTGGCCACCAATAGAACCAGCCTGTTTAGATGTTAAATCTCCGTTATAACCCTGCTTTAAGTTAACGCCTACTTCGTTTGCAACTTCCATTTTAAATCTGTTAAGAGCTTCTTTAGCTTCTGGAACTACTTTTTTCATTTTTACATTCTCCTTGATATTTTTCTAAGGCGTGAGCCTCAATAGTATTTTGCGCCCGAAATAACCGATTATTCAGGAAATATTTGCTCTGTTTTACTGTTTTTAGTATTGTTCTCTAAATACTCAGCGCGGCTTTTCTGCTGTTCAAAGCTTAGCCATGCATCAAAGCTTGAAATAAATTCTCCGTATTTTGTTGTATCTTCACCTATGATATTTTCATATTTATCTTTCATAAAAATTTCCATAGCCTTTCTGCCTACAAAAAAAGTAAAGAAATATATACGCATCTTGTTTGTAGGCAGACAAGGCGTATAGTAGAAATTATGCCCATATGCGTTTTTGCAAAAGCAAAAAAAAATCGCATGGGCAATCAAATCCGCCGAAGGCTTTAACGTGATTTTTCACGTTTATCACCTCATTTTTATTATTTGTTTATTTTAAAACAAATATAAAAAAAGTTATAAAAACAATTGTTTTTATAACTTTTTAGTCTTTATTAAACTAATGTGCAATCCCAGATATCAATGTCACTGTCTCCAAAAACATCTTTAAGCCTATTATGAATATCTTTTTTAGTTATGCCTTTCTTAAGTACTATCTGCAAAAAACCACCGCCGCCCGCACCACAGGCAAGCTTACCATCAATCAAGTCATCTACCGACAGGAAAATATGGTCAATTAAGGTGTTAGTGCTTCCCTTGTCTATTTTTTTTGACAACTCCCAATGACGATCTAAAAGTTCTGCAAAAGCATCAACATTTCCGCTTTCAAGCTCACATTTCATTCTTTGTGCAAGTGTTTGTATCTCAGCCAATGCTTTTAGTGAATCTGGTTCATTTCCGACATATCTGCCAACAACATCACGAAGAATATTTCGTGCTAATCTCCTTTGTCCAGTATAGATAAGTGCAAATCGGCTTGATAGCTCTTTTTTCGTTTTGTCCGAAATATTAACATAGTCAACATTAATTTGTTGCTTTATCCCAGGCTTTGATGTGCTATATTTAATTCCATTTGAAAGTCCTCCCACCTGATCTTGCCAGCCGCCGCCTGTTGACATAATCTGTTCCATACACAAAACATAGCTGTATAACTCATTTTGTGTATATGATACACCGACAAAATCAAATATTGCTTTCACACAGGCTGCAGACAAAATTGAGCTTGTGCCAAGTCCACTGCCTTTTGGTACTCCTGTCACTTCTGAATTCATTATAAATCCGCCACCAAGTCTGGTTAAAATCTCATCAAGATTTCCGCCTTCTTGAGGTATAACTCCGCAGGCAACTAAAGCTGCTTTTTGAAGTGCAAACGGATCATACGGGTCACCTGTTTTCTGCAACGGTTCAATTTTATCAAATTCGCCGTGAACATCCATATCACGACTGTCAAACACAATTTTCTTTTCTTCTATCTTCTTAAGCGTTACTTCAACAGGTTTTTCGCCGTTTAATAAAATAGCAGCATTTAAAACCGTTCCGCCATTTTCTAGGCAATATGGCGGAGTGTCACTCCACGCACCTCCCCAATTTACTCTGAGCGGCAGTTTGACAGAATGTATATCTTTCACTATTTTGCAGGTATCGTTATACCTTACATCCTTTAAGGTATTTTGAAGTATTGCCTCCTGAATACATTTAAAGTAAGCCGTAATATATTTTTCTCCCTCTATATCCCCCAGCGCTTTTCCTACATAGTAGTTAATTCGCATTTTCTCAGGAAAATCAGCTGTCTTAAGCATACTTTCAATCCACTTTTGCTGAATCTTTGTAAGCGAAGATAAATTAAATTCATTTGCAAGCTCGCTCGCAGGTTTGCCACTTTCGATTGACTTTATCAGTCTGTCAATTTTTACAAGTTCCTGCATCCTGCTATCCCATTCTATAATCGCGTTTGAGTCTGCATCATTAAACCCTGAGCAAAGGCTCTTGCGATTAGCAGAAAGCCAAGCATCACTGTCTCCATTACCTTGTGCCATTTCATAAAGGTTCAATGAAGCCTTAACCGCTTCTTCAATTGTATCACAAGCGGGATAGATATTAGCTTGCCAGAGCGAATGTTCCTCTGTGTCCCAGACATCTGAAATATTAATATTATTCTTTCTGATAAAGTCAGAAAATGTTGTATTAAAGAAGGTACAGCCATCTTCTAATATGTTTTTAGGGTTATCATTTATTCCATAGATACGCACTACAAACTTGCCATCTTTTTGTTTTAAGCCGTGCATTACCACATCATCTGGAATTGTGACATTTTTTATATCTATATACGATAGTAGTACGTTGTTACCTAAGGTTACAGATGAATGGATATGACTCGTCTCTAAATAGCAGTTTATCCCCACCTTTGCTTTTTGTGACAAAATACTGTTATAGCCCGCAACGTCACCGGCTATACTGCTGTTAACTTCCTTTGACCAACCTAAGTTGCTATAGTTTTCTATCTCCTTTGCCATCAGCTCCAGAATCTCTTTTGTTGTTCCAAAATGAATGAATTTTGCAGGAGCAAGACGCAAAAGCTTTAGTTTGTACGGCAAAAGAGTCTCCCACACCTTAGCCCGTGCCGCCTTTAACTCATCACAAAATATTCCTTCAGGCTTTTCATTATAGAAATCTTCAAGTGTAGATTTTTCAGCCAAAGGATAGAGAAAATCACCATATAGCGAAAGTCTCACTTTATCATTTACTATATTATTATATTTTCTCTCATCGAAAATACCGTTATCTGAAATAAGACCATATAATGAGCTAAGCATACTGCTTGAAAAAATTACTGCGCCTGTGTCAATATCAACCAGACCACGCTCGTTTACTGCCCCATGTTCTTTTAGGGCTTCTTCTGTCTGTTTATGTAAAAATTTTGCTACGTATCCATTTTCGCCCATCGCAAAAACACCATGATTTTTACCAGTCTTGACGTTCTCTTTAAATGAAATTGCAGCGGCATCTGTGCTTGAAAAATCAATCTGCAAAGGGTTGAAAAGCAAAAGCACATCACCTGAAAGCAAGACCATTCCCTCTTTAATTCTGCCCGCGACTGAAGACATACAAATCATAAACTCATCAAAAAGAGTTGAAGATCTGCCGTTTGGCAATCTATGCGGCACAGGCGAAAAAAGTTTTCCTAATGCTGAATACTGTGGAACTCGTTTGCTGTCACCGCCCGAGTGAATTACCAAAATTCTCAGGTCTGAAAAGTCACTTTTACCTGTTTTCTCTGCTATATATTTAATTACTCCTAAAGTGGCTCCTCCACTTCCCACTCGTTTGCCGCAAGGGTCGGGAATAACTGCAAAATGTGTGCCCGATGGCAAAAAACCTGCTTTCATTCTTTCATCAATCTGCAGCTTAAAACCTTCAGCCTGCTTTTCATTAGATGCTGTTAAAATCACATAGTCCCAACGTGCAAAGTCTTTTTTTGTTAAAGAACGATTATAGTCGTCCCAAGTATCCTGATAGGATTGCGAAAGAAATAGCGAAGTTAGTGAATTCATAAATTACACTCCTAGTAATACTTTTTTAAAGCTTGTACACACCCGGAAGATTGCAAATGTTTTTTGTGTCTAAAATCAACTTATCTTTGATTTTTTCCATATTCTCTTTAATTTCATTATGCCCTACCATAATAACTATAAAGTCAACGTCATTAATAAACTCATCAAAGCTATGATACTGATTTTTTACAATATCCTCTTTTATAAACGGGTCATAGACCTTAAGTGGCTCAGCTAAATGTCTTTCCTGACTTTCAAGAAGCTGCAGCGTTGGCGATTCACGGAAATCATCTACGTTTTCTTTATATGCAAGGCCATAAAGTCCGACTCTATTTAAATCATTTATATTGTTTTCACGCATAATATCATATATTCTGCCTAAAACAAAATCAGGCATTTTATCATTTGTTTTCATTGATTCATCAATGACTTTTGCAAGGCTCGGATAATCTCCAACCAAAAACCATGGATCTACGCTTATACAGTGTCCACCAACACCCGGACCAGGCTGCAAAATGTTCACTCTTGGATGCATATTGCAAATCTTGATTATTTCATACACGTCCATATTATCATATCGGCAAATTTTTGCAAGTTCGTTTGCAAAGGCAATATTGACAGCGCGGAATGTATTTTCTACCACTTTCGTCATTTCTGCTGTTTTGATATCTGTAACAACTATCTCGCCTTTGCAAAAAGATGCATAGTACTCCTTTACCTTTTCACCTATTTCCTTACTGTCTGCACCTATTGTGCGATTGTTGTTTAAAAGTTCATAAACCATATTCCCGGGAATTATGCGTTCAGGAGCATGCACTAAGTGTATATCTTTTCCTGTTTCAAAACCATTTTCTTCTATAATCGGTCTTACATATTTATCAATAGTTCCCGGTGAAACAGTAGATTCAATTACTACCGTTGTTCCTCTTTTGCAGACTCTCATAATTTCTTTGATAGCTGCAATCACATAGGAAGGGTCCACTTTTTTGCTTGCTTTATCATATGGTGTTGGGACAGAAACTATATACGTATCCGTCTTCTGATACTCTGTTGTAAACTTTACCCCACCTTCTAAAGCCTTGGAAAACAGTTCTGATAAGCCATCTTCTTCAAAAGTTGTTTTCCCGGCATTAAGCGTCGCCACAAGCTCTTTATTGTAATCTGTGCCAACCACTTCTACCCCGTGAGAAGCCATCATAAGCGCCGTAGGTAAACCAATATAACCAAGTCCGATTACATTTATCATTTCTTATTCTCCTTCGTGTTAATGTCGGATATTATCGTTCTTAATTTGTGTGAAAAGTCAAAATACGTTTCAGCTTCTTTTTCTAACGCACTAACTATTTTGAGTTTATCTGTACTATTATCAATAAAAGTTTTTGCCGTATTTAATATCTCTTTTTGTTTGTCATTGTCAAAGAAATCACTACGCCTGCAATAGTGCTCTTTCAATCCTAACCTATTATATAAATCTTCAAGTTTAGAGATATGCTCGTCATCCGTCATAGGCCATTCATCTATTGTTAAGGCGGGCGTTCCGTTTTTCATTGATAATATGCTCCCATGGAAAAATCTTGTAACTGTAAGTTTGAAAAAAGAAAATATGATCGACCATTCTCGTGGTGACAGATCACATAAATTTACGTCGGATTTTTTGTTCGGCCAATATAGAGAAACATATTGATAATCTTTTCCAAAGTATTCTATTGTTGCGTTAGCAATTTGATCATTACACATAAGTCCAATAATTGGTTTGTTTAAATCAACACCTGCAGCAATTAATTTTTTCTCGACAATTAACTTTTCATCTGCTAAAGCATCTATCTCAAGTAGTATTGTTGGGTCACAGTTATGGTATGTTTTTTGCTGTGGTATAATCTTATCCAATAAATTTTGCGTAGCTATATCACGAATTCCAAGATAAACAAAATCATTGAGTGATTCTTTTATATAATTAATTCGTTCATCGGTTAAGGTACTTATGTGCATTCGATCGGATGTTGCCGCATAACTCACTTTTACTGCGCCAACATCATCATTTAAAAAATAAGGATTTGGAAACCCGTATGTAATAAATTCCCAAACGCAATCGCTCCCAACAACAATAACGTCATATCTTCCACGAATAGCGTCAAACGTTTCCTCACAATCGTCTGACACTACACGATAGTTGGATAACGGTAAATATTTTAAATCTCTTTCAAAAGCTTTATGAAGAGTCCTTTTCTTTTTGAGTTGACTTGGCTGTAAAATCAGCTTAATTATCTTCTTACAGGCAGTTATTAATGAATTGCGGTTATCAATTGTGCCAAAAATATAACTCTTAATAGATGTATCATAATTTCTGTACATACGTGCCGTAGCGTAATCAATTATTTCCACATCTGTATCCGGAAAATCCTTTTGTATTCTTTTAGATAATGCATAGCTCTGCATATATGCACCGTAATTATAACTACGATGAAATGTTAAAATACCAACCTTCATATTACTAACGCTCCTAATCTATATCAAAGCTTTTTAAATCACTTTTTACACAGTTCATCGTACAGCTGGCGAAAAGTGATAAATTCAAATCTGTCTTTATGTAAGTTTACCTGCTCCACAAATCGTTTCATACCATCAAGCACATACTCGTCACATAGTTTGGGATGTCCAAGAATGCTTATATAAACATCATTTTTC
Source organism: Clostridia bacterium (assembly GCA_045648985.1). Lineage (GTDB taxonomy): Bacteria > Bacillota > Clostridia > UBA1381 > UBA9506 > SIG437. Next base: position 21,872 of record JAZROZ010000005.1, on the reverse strand, counting down.
TTAGTATTATATCTTTTTTCGATTTTTTTCAAAGCCGAGAAAAGTCTTTCGGGGGCAGTTCCATCAAAAGAAACGAGAGAGTATATTTTATTGTAATTCAATAGGAGCTTAAGTTTACTCGGCCGACTTTCTTCGGAAACTTCTATTTTTGCACATGAACCATTCCTATCAGGCCAACCGTATGAGGCTAAAAGTATCTTTTCTCTTTTCCAGAAAAGGCGTTTAAAAAGAGAGTTATTATCACTGCATACAGGGACCTCAAACAAGCCACCCTCTTCCTTGCTGCCTTCGTATGCAAAGTCTTTATCAGGGGTCAACCACCAATTCATTTGGGAAGGAACATTCCTAAAATCATAGTTGTTTGTATTGGATGTTATGTATAGGTGTCTGCAAACAGAAGAATCGATTAAAATACCATTACTTCTGAGAATTCGTACTAATTCTGAATGTGGCTGGAGCGAATATCCTCCTGCACGATATGCAACACATTTATAGTCGGAGTTTTCATCGCTCAAAGTATCCTTTAAATATTCCACACCATCTTTTATTATTTTACATGCTCCATTTTCATCAAAACCAAACTCGTGTATTCTGTAGCCTTTTGCAGCAATATCCCATCGGTTATTGTCATAAGATGAATTTAACCAATTTGAATGGATGTGAAGTTGCACATCAAAGCCGTCTTTTTGGGCTTGTTTTAGTTGCTCCTCAATATCGTTTACAAACTCCGTCAAACCATATTTTTTATGTTGCAGCACACAGCATACATCTGCAAACAATGTTGCGGTTACGTTATTTGCTTTTAGAAGTTCCAATATTTGATTAGTTGTGTCTGTGAGTATTTCTTTATGGCTGGCATGGTTTTCTCCAAGGAACATTTCATAATCAAATCCAATTAAAATCTTTAACATAATTCCTCCAAATCAGCATTTTACAAATTGATGCTTTGCCATTTTTCTATTTCTTGATCAATGGCATCATTTTCAAATTCGGTACGATTTTTTAATTTATATAAAAGCTCAAATATCTTTCTTTTTCTTTGGGAAAATGTTTCCTTGAACAAATATCCTTCAAACAATTCTCCGCCAAAACCTTTTTTAAAATGTTGTATCCCGGCGAGCTTTCCGTCTAGATCTACATTGAGTCTGTATCCGACAAAAGAGTATTTTCTCACACCACGAGCTTTCATTTCTTTTATAATCTCCCAATGAAGAAGGTTAGTCGCTCCAATCGCAGGGCGGTCTATTGATGCACCATACATATAATACATTATTTGCTCATTATAGTAAGAAATCATCCCGCTTTGTGGTTTTCCGTCAAAGTAAGATATGGCAACCAACGCAGAAGACGGCATATGTGTTAATATATTTTCATAAAAACGGTGATCAACAGAAGGTTGTCCGCTTCTTTTCCAGGTTTGTGAGTCTATATAACAATAATCATCTAATAATTCCGAACCCCCGATTTTCACCATTACACCATCTTTTTCTGCCCGCCGCACCATATTCCTATGTTTTGATGTCATATTGGAAAACAGTGTATCTAAATCATTCTCAAGGTCAATGACTAAATTTCCAAACCCAATTCGTTTTGATGTACTCGGATAAACATCAAACATGGTGTACGCGCCCACAGAATCTTGCCAATCGGAAATTTTTTTAGATGATATGTGTTTTTGTGCGCTATCTATAAACACTTTTCTGTTTTCTATAGTGTTAAGAGTATCATTTAGGCAAAAAGGCTCTGAAAGATATCTTCCAAATGAAAATATATATTTTTTTCTCACTTCATATGGAATGATATAATTGTCGTTTGCTAAAAAAACGATTCTACTACCAGTTAATGTAACATAATTATAATACTCTTTTGAAAAGAAAACATTTGCATTTTCCAGTTTTAACAAAATTGATTTCGGAATCTCTTCGTAGGTGGCATAAAAATCCATAATCATCATTTGCTCCCCTTTATTTCACATATTATATTATAAAAAACATATTACATTCTAATTGCTCAAATCCATAAAAGAGCAATAAAACCTCGTTTAGTCTGGTTTCTTGACACAAAATTCTCTCATGCTTTCTTTTTTGGATATCACCGAATATCTTTACGTTTTCAAGCCTTTTATTTTATTTTTTAACAAGGAACATTTTTCTTTTTCGTTCATACCAAATACTAGTAGCAATATTCCATATATAAAAACAAATACAACCGTTTTAACTATAAAGCTCGTCCATGAACCATAAATAAATCTATTAAGCTGAACTGTGAGAATCGATGTTATAATCAAACATATAGTTATTCGTTTTGAAATCTCAATATACAATTTTATAATATTCATACCAAGTTTTTTCCAATAATAAATATTCATTGAAATAATACTACCTATGATAGTCGATAGAGCAGTACCTATTGCAGCACCCCAATATCCAAAGTATCTTGTTCCTATTATCGTAAATATAGCATTAAATGCAGCAGCATATGCCATAGAAATCGTCCTGAATTTCAAAAGGTTACGTGCTTTTAAAATAGTCAGGCAAATATTCACTACCAACGGGAAAGTAACAGGTATCATCAAAATCAGGCAAAGATACCAGCAATCATTGAAATTATTGCCTAGCCACACCTCAAAAAATTCCTTTCCAAAACAAACGAAACCAAACAATGCTCCACCAAGCATCATCCATTGTACTCGTCCAAACTTAACAACAAGTTGTTCTAGTTCTTCTGTTGTGGCTCCTGAATAAATCTTGTGAGTTACAAATGGGAGGGCAACACTTGATACTGATGTTGCAAATTCCTCATACATAACGAAAAGCTGTATCGCAAAAGAGTATATTGTAACAGCAGAAGTACCAATATATGCACCTATAATAACATTATCAATATTACCATTAAGCTGCATTATTATTGATTGGGCAAATAACAGTACCGTGTATAAAAACGATTCCTTAAACAAAGAAGCATCCCATTTATATAATTTAATTTTGTGGTTTAACTTTAATTTTATATACAAAAAGTATATTAAAAGTGTCATAATCTGAATGATTATGGAAATATACACAAGCACTACAGAATTATTAAAAATTGGCAACAAGACAAAGATTAAAAGTATTCTAAATAACAATGATGTAATCTTAACTAAGCTGGCAAAAATAAATTTATTATATCCTGTAAGCACACCATGAATTACATTTTCTAATATTTGTATTACAAGAGACGAGACAAGCAGTACAAAAAGCTGCTTAGCTTTTAAAATCTCTTTATCATTAAATGACATAGCATATATATTATCTATTGAACAAAAAGCTATGCCACCCACAATTACTACAATCAATGACAAAAAAAACGCCTGCAATACTCCCATTGCAGAAAAATTATAACAGTCTTGTTTTCTGTCCTCTGCTAAAAACTGCGCTGTATATTTCTGTATGGTTCTTCCTATTCCAAACTCTAAAATACCAATTGATGAGGTCATTGCCGCAATTGTTTTGTACACACCATATTCACCATAACCCAGAGTCCTTAGTATAAAAGGTGTTATAAAAAAGCCATACATCATATTTATAAAAATAGAGATGTAGGAAAGCAAGGCTCCGTATTTGAGATTTTTCATAACGTATCCTTCCGTTTCTTCATTAAATATTTATAACTACTTTATATTTTTAATAAAACTTTCATTGAAACATATTCCCATTAAAAAGAAAAAGCTTTCTTTCAATAAATAAGAGCTTGAAAGCATTAACATAACAAACCCTGCGCATACTACAGCATAAGCTATAAAACACTTATCCTTATCAACTTTTATAATAAGCTTTATTACATTAATCATAACAAAAGCTATTATAATACTACCAAAGAAAATGCCGTAATGCGTCCACATCTCAAGAAAAAAATTATGTGCATAAGTACCTTTTTCTTCAATATCCTTTATCTCATAATTATAATGCTTGCTTGTTAAAATCCAATCGGAATATGGTCCCCTTACTTCAAACGGATTCCTTTTTATTTCGCTAATGATATGACTCTGTATGTCATCTCGCCCTGATGAGCGTAAAATACCATCATCTCGAAGAAGATCAATTATTCTTGTGCTAAAACCATATTCTGCTACCGATACCGAAAGGTTTTCTAATAGCTTTTCATACGAAGGAGAGGATATATAAATATTAATTGACACGACTGCAATCAGCGCCACTGTAATTGTCTTTACAGAACCAATTTTTTTGCAAAGCATCATCATAATGAAGACGCCAACACACAAAACAGGTCCTCTCGTTCCTAAAAGCAACATATACACAATACCAATTACCCCAAGTACTCTATAGATATATTTCTTTTCATCAAAAAACGAGCTCAAAAGTATAAGTATTGAATATAGCAAATTATACGATGCAAACATGTCATCGTAAAACATACCTTCATCATCAATTACAAAAAAAACAGTATAGATCATTGCAAGGATGAGTGTTGCTCCTGCTATGAAAGAAACAAAATTTTTATGTTTTTCGCTATACCTATACACTCTACCCAATATGAAATATGGCAAAACTCCAGTAACTAATTCAAAATATCTTGTCCATGTAAATGCATTTTGCCAGGGAAAAATACTAAATATGGACCAAACGAGCGCAAGTGAAACACATGCTATAATATCTCTTTTATGTACTCTTTTAGAAATCACGGGCAGAAAAACTAAAATAATCGCTGCCCAAACCAGATAATTTAAGTTTGAAGCTATGACGCCAAGTCCCAGTTTTGAAAATACTGCCCATATATACTTATAAATGTCCGGATAGAAAGCAACTATGAAAAAAATCGCCACATCAAAATAATCTTCTTGTTTGTATTCCTTTAAACCAAACATCCGCTATTGTTCTCCTCATCTAAAATTCCAACTCAAAACAAGCCTATTAAAGCACAACACCTTTTACTAAAAGAAGGTTTCCATATATTCTTTCTTCACCTGTCTGAATGACAGCATATGCTTTTTGGGCTCTTTCATAAAACTCAAATCTTTCAAGTTTACCCATCCTTAGTTCAGGGTATTCTGTTTTTAAAATACTTTCGAAATCACCCCATGTTTCAGGATCTTTCATGCCTGATTTTTTATCTGAATCTGTCATATCCATCACAGCCGCCGCCACCTCAGAATATTTCACATCAACAGGGAAAATCGTTTTTATCGCCTCTAAAACACAAGATACATCAAGGCCAGGAAGACGAACAAGTCTTGTTGCAATCGAATCTGCAGGGAAATTGGCATCAGCAATTATTATTTCATCTCCATGTCCCATATCGCATAAAATTTTCAATAAATCTCCTGTAAGTATTTTACTCATATTGTTAAGCATAATTATCCTCCTTGCGCAAGCGCTCAAATTTGTCTTTTCATACTTTTTCCATTTTATCTTTATTATTATATACTATTTGTAATAATATGTCAACTTAAAAGATTTTCCAATTTGTATAAAAGTGACAAAAAAATCTGACAAAAAAATATAACTTTCCCACTTGATAAAAATTATTTGTTATGATATAATTATCAAACTACACTTTAAATTAAGAGGATTTACATATGAACACACAATTTACTGCTATTTGGACTCAGGCACTGAGCTTAATCAGGGATAATCCCGAAGTAAGCCAGACTGCCTATGAACATTGGATTGATCCGCTCATTCCTGTAGGACTTGCGGATAATGTTTTGTATCTCAAAATGCCCACAGAGGTTCACCTAGAGATAGTTAAAGGTATGCATCTTAGCGCAATAAAAGAAGCAGTATCTCTTGCAAGCAATATGATGATTGACGTTGCACTTTTAGATATAAATGACCCGCTTCCGCAGAGCTTAGAACATACTGTGCTTCATGAAGAAAGAACAGATGATGCATACACATTAAACCCGCGTTACACCTTTTCTTCATTCATAGTAGGCGAATCAAACAGACTTGCCCATGCTGCTTCTTTGGCAGTATCCGACCGTCCTGCCGATGCTTTTAACCCATTGTTTATATACGGCGGACCTGGACTTGGCAAAACACACTTGGTTCAGGCTATTGGTAACAAAATAAAAGAAAACAATCCTCAAGCTAACGTTATATACGTTACAAGTGAAAAATTCACAAATGAATTTATTAATACCTTAATTGACAAAAAAAGCATTGAATTCAGGAACAAATACAGAACTTGTGATGTTTTAATCATTGACGATATTCAATTCATATCAAAAAAGGACCAGACGCAAGTTGAGTTTTTCCATACCTTCAATGCTTTGCACGAAGCTAACAAACAGCTTATTTTTACATCGGACAGACCGCCAAAAGAAATAAAAGAGCTTGAAGAACGTTTAAAGACCCGTTTTGAATGGGGCTTAATTGCTGATATCAAGCCGCCCGATTTGGAAACAAGAATTGCAATTTTAAAGAAAAAGGCAAGCGAAGCAAACTTTGAAGTACCAAACGAAATTCTTTTCTACATCGCTGAAAACTTAAAATCAAACATTAGAAACTTAGAAGGTGTTTTAAAAAGACTTACTGCATATAATGTGCTTATGGGCAAGCCTATCACAATGCAACTTGCAGATGATGCGATAAAAGAATTTTTAAATAAGTCTGACGACCCGCACATAAACACAGAATACATACTGTCAATCGTGGCAAACTACTTTAACATAACGTCAGATGAGATTTTATCGTCAAAACGCACACAGGAAATCTCATATGCCCGTCATATTGCAATGTATCTTTTGCGCGAATGTACAGGTTTAAGCCTTCCCAAAATCGGCAAAGAGCTTGGCGGAAGAAACCATGCCACAATATTAAATGGAATAAACAATATAAAAACAAGCATGGAAAAAAATGAGGATACTAAAAAAATCATTGAAGAGCTTGTTGCTAACCTAAAAGACAGGAGCTGACGTATGAACATCAAAATTGATACAGAATATATAAAGCTCGATCAGCTACTTAAATTCTCAGGACTTGCCTATTCAGGCGCTGAAGCAAAGGATATTATTTTAGCAGGGTGCGTAGAAATAGACGGTGAAATTTGTCAGGCAAGAGGCAAAAAAATGTATCCGGGAAGCAGTGCTACAGTATATTTGGATGATGAAGAAAAAGTAGAACTCAAGGTGGAATAGAATGTATATAAAGCAGTTGCGTCTTAAGAATTTTCGCAATTATAAAGACGAAGTAATAAGTTTTACACCGAAAACAAATATCCTCTGCGGAGATAATGCGCAGGGTAAGACAAATGCGCTTGAAGCACTTTATATGTTTGCTTTCGGCAAGTCTTTCAGAACGCAACAGGACAGAGAGACAATAATGTTAGGTGAGTCTTATACGAAAATTGATGTTTTGTATAAAGACTCTTTTCGTAATAATACGATAGAAATTATTATTTTAAAAGACAGAAAAAAACAGATAAAAATAAATGGTGTTAATATAACAAAGTTAAGCGAGCTTTTAAGTAAGCTTTCCGTTGTTTTGTTTTTCCCCGAAGAACTTGGATTAATAAAAGACGGTCCATATATAAGACGCAGGTTTTTAGATGTGGCAATTTCGGGCGCCAAACCTAAATACTATCATTTACTCGGGAAATATAACAAGATTTTAGACCAAAGAAACAACCTGATTAAAAAAATGCGGCTAACGGGCAAAACCCCACTTGCAGACACTTTAAAGGTGTGGAATGAAAGCTTATGCACCTATGGTATAGAGCTTTGCAGATATCGAAAGGAATATGTTGAAAATCTTTGCACAGAAGCTAAAAAAATACACTTTGAAGCAACAGGCGAAGACCTTTCCTTATCGTATAAAACAAGATTTGAAACAAAAGAAGAAATGCTCAAAAAAATCGAAGCATCACTTATGCGCGAAATAGAACAGGGCTGCACTCTTTATGGTCCGCACCGCGATGATATTGATATTTTAATCGACGGAAAAGATGCAAAATCCTTCGCATCACAAGGTCAGCAACGAAGCGCCGTACTTTCTTTAAAGCTTGCACAGGCTGAAATGCTTTATCGTGAAACAGGTGAATATCCTGTTTTGCTTCTTGATGATATTTTAAGCGAACTTGATTTTAACAGACGTTCATTTTTGGTCAAGAAAATCCCTGATAAACAAGTTATCATCACATGCGCAGGCATTGATGAAGTTTTCAGCGGAAGCGATGCAAATATAATTACTGTAAAAGCAGGTCACACACTATAGGAGGAAATTTATGTTTTTGCATTTAGGCGGCGATACGGTTGTTAATTTAAGCGATGTTATTGCCATATGCGATTTAGATGTTACAAGTACATCTAAAACAACAAGAGAGTTTTTAGCGGTAGCTGAAGAAGAAGGCTTTGTTGTAAATGTATCCCAGGAAGATTTGCCAAAATCCTTTGTTATTGCCGAAACTAATAAAAAGAGTAAAGTTTTCATTTCTCCAATATCATCAGCTACACTCTTAAAACGTGCTAAAAACCCACGCAGAGCATATACTTATGATATTAAAGATGAATTAAAGGATAATATTTTTTAAAAAAAGGTATTAAAAACCGTATGATAAAAGGCTGAACTATTGATTTCGTTCAGCCTTTAAAATTACCGTTACGAGCGGCAAACCGCCATTCCTACTTTTATTTCAATTTTTCAACCGGTATCTTTTTTTCTTTTAATTTGTTTCCGACCATTTCTTTAAACAAAGCATAAAATACTGAGCAAAGCGGAATGAAAATGAGTATTCCTCCTGCTCCAAAGAGTCCGCCTCCTACTGTCACGGCAACTAAAACCCATATAGGCGGAAGTCCTATTGAGCTTCCTACTACTTTCGGATAGATAATATTACCCTCTAATTGCTGAATCACCAAGAATATAATAACAAAAATCAATGCACGAAGTGGGTTTACTATAAGTATCAAAAAGGCTCCGATTATACATCCTATAAAAGCGCCAATTACGGGAATAAGAGCCGTAATTGCAATTAAAACACTTACTAAAAGAGCATATGGGAATCTGAAAATTGTCATTATGGCAAAGAACATCAGTCCTAAAATCAGTGCCTCTAAGCATTGTCCTGAAATAAATTTTGAAAAGGTTTCGTTTACCATTTTTAGTATATAAACTGTTCTGTCAGCTATTGGCAAAGGAAAAACAGCATATATAACCTTTTTGCCCTGACAGGCAAGTTTTTCCTTCTGGAAAATGAGATAAATTGAAAAAACGAAGCCTATAACAAAAGAGAAAGCACCACCTATCACTGTGCCTACTACACTAAAACTGATATTTAAAAGATTACTTGCACTACTCTGAAGCAGAGTAATCAAATCCTCCGTGAGAGTTTCAAAGTTAAGGTTTAATTTTTCTATTATTTCAGAAATGTGCGCATTTGAATCAAACAATTGTGATATATATTCCCTTGTAGCATTATAAGCAGGCGGAATCTGCAATGCCAGTTTTTCTATTGTGGCAGCAATCTGGGGAATAATTACAAACATAGCTAAAGCCAACAATATTACAATACCAACTAGTGTGATAAGATAAGCAACGGGTCTTTTTGCCTTTTTAAGCTTTTCGCTTTTGCTAAAAAGGTTCCCCTCTATTCTTTTCATAGGGACATTTACAACAAATGCAATCGCGCCGCCTAAGATGAAAGGTTTTATTATATCAACAAATGAATTAAAAGCCTTCGATATGTCATCTAAATTCTGAAAACCCCAGAACAGTACTACTGTACAAAAAACTAAGAATAATATCGCCTTTATGCTTTTTCTGTCTAAATTCATTTTCTTCCTCCAAAAGTACAATATAATAATATTATTATACACAAAAAAATAAAAAATGGCAATTTAAATTAGATAAATTGCCATTTTTATATAAAACTTAATTCTTATTTTTCACAAACTGCATCAAAGTCATCCTGAATTTCCTTTGATGGTGCCGGTGTAAGTAGTGACACTATAACGATAACAATTGAAGATATAATAAATGCAGGTAAAAGCTCATATATTGCAAAAGCTCCGCCGAGATTGCTTATTAAAAGCTTCCAGATAAATACCATAGCGGCACCTGTTACCATACCTGCAACTGCACCCTCTTTTGTTGTTCTCTTCCAGAAAAGTGAAAAGAGCATTAAAGGTCCAAATGTTGCACCAAAACCAGCCCATGCAAATGACACGATTCTGAAGATAATACTGTTTTCATCAAGAGCAATCACGATAGCGATTAAAGCTATAACTAAAAGTGTAATTCTTGTAACTGTCATAACCTGTTTGTCGGTAGCATCCTTTTTGCACACGCCCTGGAAAATATTTTTTGCAAATGCAGAAGCGGCAATCAAAAGGTATGAGTCTGATGAACTGATTGTTGCAGCTAAAATTCCTGCCATTACAAAGCCTGCTAAAAGTGCAGGGAGTGAGCTTGTAGCAAGTGTTATAAAGATGCTTTCTGCAGAAGATGCTGTTAAGTGCTCTGTTGCAAAGAGCTGTCTACCTACGATACCGATAAATACTGCAACTGCAAGAGAAATAACAACCCAAATCATTGCAATTCTTCTTGACATTTTAAGTTCTTTTTCTTCTCTGATTGCCATAAATCTCAAAAGAACCTGCGGCATACCAAAATATCCAAGACCCCATGCAAGCATCGAACAAATACTTAGGAGTCCATAAGGAGCAGCATCACCAAAGAGTGGCTTACCTGCTTCTACAATCTGCTGACCATTAGCATCAAGCGAAGGTGTAGCTAAACCAAAGAAATCTAAAAATCCCGGTATCTCTTTCGCATTTTCGATTACTGCGCCAAAACCGCCTGCATTTATTGTGCTTACAGCAACGATAACAACTAAAGCTATTATCATGACAATCCCCTGCATAAAATCAGATGCGCTTTCTGCAAGGAAGCCGCCCAGGATTGTATATAAAAGCACAAAAGATGCACCAACAAGCATCATTGCAATATATGGAGCTCCAAATAATGTGGAGAACAATTTACCGCATGTTACAAAACAGCTTGCTGCATATACTGTGAAGAATACAAGTATGAAAAGTGCTGAAATAGTGAGAATAACCTTTTTACCCTCACGGAATCTGTTAGAGAAAAATTCTGGAAGTGTAATAGAATTGTTTGCTCTTATACTGTATCTGCGAAGTCTTTTTGAAACTAAGAGCCAGTTTAAATATGTACCTATTGCAAGACCGATAGCTGTCCATACTGCATCTGCAAGACCGCACCAGTAAGCAACACCAGGAAGACCCATTAAGAGCCAGCCGCTCATATCTGAGGCTTCTGCACTCATTGCAGTTACCCATGGTCCTAAAGAACGACCACCAAGATAATAGTTTTCTGAATTTGCATTTGCTTTTTTTGCAAAAGCAATACCTATAACGATTACTACTGCCATATAAATAACCATCGCTATAAGTATCTGAATTGTTTGCGTATTCATTTGGAAAAATCCCCCTAAAATAATAATATGCGAAGATTATATCATATAAATTACAGAAAATCAATAGAGAACGAAGTATAGACCATAGTCTATACTTCGTTCGTTATAAAAACTAAATATTCAGTTATATTACCACTTTGAACACTGTACATTTTATAAACTATACAATAGACAAATTATAAATTATTTTTATAACTTTGCAAAAACATAGGCATTTTTGTTTCTGCATAACCTTTTAAAGAATACTCTCCATTACAAATACACCAATCATAAAGAAGCGCTCTTTCACACAAAGCATACGTTTTAACAATCTCATTTGCAGTTGCAAGGCGCACAAGTTCTCCTTTTGTCTGTCCCTCTAAAACAATATTACGCAAAAGCTTATAGTAAAGCCTATTATGGTCTAAAAGATGCTTTTCACCTTTTGTAATTAGCTGAGATGAATAAAGTCTTGCAAGTAAATCTAAAGATATATTATTTTCAATATAATCAAAAAGCTCAGCATTTAAAAACATAAGCTTTTCAAAGCTGCCGCTTATATTTTTCAGTTCACCTTCAAGCTCTTTATATTTTTCATCAAAAAGATAAGAAAGAGAGCTAAGTAGTGCATCTTTACCCTCAAAATAGTGATAAAATGAGCCTCGTGATGTTTGCGACTCTTCAATAATTTCATCAATTGTTGTATCGTCATAACCTTGCTCATAAAAAAGCTTCCATGCCGCAGATACTATTTTACCTTTTGTATTTCTGCTGTTTTTCTTAAGCATAAAACCCTCTCCCGATTTTCTTATTGAGTCTGTTTTTTTATTTATCTTCCTGCAAATATTTTAATATGTATTGAAAAAATCCTGTCGGATTGGCGGAAAACTTTTCTCTCATTTCCTCTGCGTTTTCGCGACTGCCCGCGAACACCGACATAGAAAGGAGCTTCGATTTACCCTCGTTTAAATCGATATCAAGGTAAAACGTGTCTGCATCATTTGGTGTGAGGCTACTTTTTACAGAGTTTTTTTCAAACTCCTCTTTAAAAAACTTATCCGCACTTTGCCTGATGCTTCGGCGTACACTATACAAAACATCTTTTTCAAACATTTCTATAGTTTCTCTGCCCGAGTCCGTCATATCAAATTTGTTAATTCCGTCACGGATAACTTCCTTTATATGATTTTCCTTTTTTAAAACATCAATGGTTTCGCACAAATCAAAATAATCAACACGTGTAGCATCAAGCATTACGTGCTTTAAATCCATCGAACTTATAGGAAATTCGACATATTTCATAGTATAAAGAATTGCAAAACGTATCATCACAGGGTCGTTTAATCTATAATATACATTACTCCAGATGTTCTTTTTCATATCCTCTTCTCCCAGTTTTCTTCATTAGTATATATTTTAACAGTTTTCGATAACTATGTCAAACCTTTTACTTGACAAAAGGAAAATTTAGCATATAATAAGATAAGAAGTATTTTTTATAGGAGAGTTTATCTTGGTTTATAACAATATTTTAGATGCTATGGGAAACACGCCGATTATCAGGCTAAACCATTTAACAGATGATAATTCGGCTGAAATATTAGTTAAGTTTGAAGGATTGAACATCGGTGGTTCGATAAAAACAAGAACGGCCTACAATATGATTTTGGAAGCTGAAAAAGAAGGTCTTATAAATAAAGATACTATAATCGTTGAGCCAACAAGCGGAAATCAGGGAATCGGCCTTGCTTTAGTCGGCGCAGTGCGCGGATATAAAACAGTTATAATAATGCCTGATTCTGTAAGTGCTGAAAGAACAAAACTTGTCTGCCATTACGGAGCGGAAGTTATTACTGTTCACGACGACGGCAACATCGGAAAATGTATTGAAGAATGTTTAAATACCGCTATACGTATGAAAGAGGAAAATCCGAATGTATATATTCCTCAGCAGTTTGAAAATCCCAACAATCCGTTAGTTCATAAGCATAACACAGCTTTGGAAATACTACGTGATGTAAACGGCACAATTGATGGTTTCTGCTCAGGAGTAGGTACAGGCGGCACTATTTCAGGTATTGGTCAGGTGTTAAAAGAAGCTAACCCCAATATGACAATCTGGGCAGTTGAGCCTGAAAATGCGGCTATTTTAGCAGGCGGAGATATTGGTACACATCTGCAGATGGGAATAGGTGACGGATTGATTCCTTTAAATCTCGACACAGAAATTTATGACCACGTTGAAATAATCACAGATGAAGAAGCACTTGGCACAGCAAAAGACCTTGCAAGATTGGAAGGAATCATGTGCGGCATTTCAAGCGGTTCTAATGTTTGTGCCGCTATCAAAATGGCAAAAAAACTCGGTAAAGGCAAACGCGTTGTGACAATTCTCCCCGACACAGGTGAAAGATATTTCAGCACTCCTCTTTTTGAAAATTAAATATGATAAGGATATAAAATATTTTATTGTTATTTTATATCCTTTTTTGTTGCATCTGTTTATATTTTGTGCTATAATTGGCATATGTGGAGTAAAAAAAGAATGGAGAATTAATTATGGATAAAATAGCCGTACTTATTCCTTGTTATAACGAAAGTAAAACTATTGCTAAAGTTGTCGCAGATTACAAACGTGAGCTTCCCGAGGCGACTATTTATGTTTATGACAACAACTCAACAGATGGAACTGACGAAATTGCCAAAAATGCAGGTGCCGTTGTAAGATATGAGCATATGCAGGGAAAAGGAAACGTCATACGCAGAATGTTCAGAGAAATCGAGGCTGAGTGCTATATTATGGCGGATGGCGACGACACGTACCCTGCTGAATATGCACGCGAGCTTGCTGATAAAGTTCTTACATATGGTGCAGATATGGCAGTAGGTGACAGACTTTCATCTACATATTTTACGGAAAACAAAAGACCTTTCCATAACTTCGGAAACACATTAGTGCGTAAATCTATAAATATGCTTTTTAAATCTAACATAAAGGATGTTATGACGGGCTACCGCGCATTTAGCTATCGTTTTGTTAAAACATTCCCTGTGCTTTGCAAGGGCTTTGAGATTGAAACTGAAATGACAATCCACGCAGTTGATAAAAATATGCACGTTGAAAACGTTGTTACAACATATCGCGACCGTCCTGAAGGCAGCGAATCTAAGCTCAATACATATTCTGACGGATTTAAGGTTTTAAAGACTATTGTCAAGCTTTATAAAAACTATAAACCGCTGTCATTCTTTACAATAATTTCGGCTTTTTTGGTGTTGCTTGCGACAATTTTCTTTGTCCCTGTTTTAATTCATTTTGTAAAATATGGCAACGTGCCGAATTTCCCAACTCTCATAGTTTGCGGCTTTGCAGTGCTTGCGGCAATTATCTCATTCTTTTCGGGACTGATTCTTTCGACAATAAAGCAAAAAAGCAAACAGGATTTTGAGATGCGGCTTATAGATGCCGAATACAAGTTTAACAAATTAAAAAGGAGCTTATAAACTGTGAAAAATAACATATATTCAAAAAAGAGTTTTTTTAGAGCACTTGGCATTTTCTTGCTTGTTTCGCTGATACTTGAATGCTTTTTCTTTAATTTCAGGAGTATAGAATCTGTTTTTAACAAAAGAATTCCTGAATTTGACGTTAAATACAGCGATGGTTCTGTTTACAGCAATAATGCAAACGTTACTGTTACTGCTAATGGTAATTTCTCGTTTAACATTGAAAACATTAACAAAAATATAAAAAATATTAAACTTGATATTACAGCTGAAGGGGTTGATGTTTTACCGATTACTATTTCCGCTATTGATGAAGGAAATTCCAAATTCTCATCATTTCCCGAAAAAGAACTGGTAAGAAATATCAAATCAACCAAATTTATAAGACTAAACTTAGCAGGAAAAGCAAAAGCAATTAAAGTTGATGTTAAGAACACAGACGGACGCACAGTTTCCGTAAACTCAATAGGTCTTAATGAAAAAGTGCCGATGACTTTTTCTTTTTCAAGATTACTTTTTGTATGGCTTATCCTGTCAATCTTTTATACAATCCGTCCTTCATCCACTGTTTACGGATTAGAACTTAATAAAAAGCAAAAATCTTCTGCTTTTTTTACTTTCGCATTGATAAATATTTTAATAATCCTGATACTTGTAAATATAAACCCTACATTTAAAGACCCTCAATGGCAACAACATAAGCAATATCATTCCTTAGCTGAAAGTCTTTTAAAAGGCCAGTTCCATTTAGATACAAATGTGAATCCAAATCTTTTACAATTAGAAAATCCTTACGATCCTTCCCAGAGAACGTGGGGAACCTACGTATGGGACCAAGCATTTTTTGAGGGTAAATACTATGTATATTTCGGCGTTGTTCCTTGCCTTTTATACTATTTACCATGTTACTTGATAACAGGCCTTCATATGCCTACCTACGTTGTGATATTTATCAATTCGGCATTATCCGTTTTAGGCATCATGCTACTTTTAAAGGAAATTTTAAAGAAAAAATATCCTGACACACCATACGCGGTTTATCTGCTTTTGTGCCAGTTAATGATAACGGGCGGAGGAATTTGGCTCAGTGCAAAGCGTCCTGACTTTTACTTTGTCCCTATAGCTACTGCGATTATGCTCACCTTATTTGGTCTTTATTTCTGGTTAAGAGCAATAAATACAGAAAAACTAAACTCTGTATGGCTGTTTTTTGGCTCACTGTTTATGGCGCTCGTTGCAGGCTCCCGTCCGCAATTTATTTTGGGAAGCTTCTTTATATTTATAATATTTTACGAAAGCTTCAAAGAGAAAAAAATACTTTCGTTAAATTCAAAAAAAGAGACACTATCAGTAATAGTTCCATACGTTATTGTCGCCGCATTTTTGATGTATTATAATTTTGCGCGATTTGGTTCACCGTTTGACTTCGGTGCAAATTATAACCTGACAATGAACGATATGACGCTACGTGGAATAAAAGGTGACAGAACAATCCTGGGTTGGTTTTCATATTTACTGCAACCGCCCAACATTATAGCACGATTCCCGTTTCTTTATCCATCAACCGTTTATACTGCATATCAGGGCACAACTATAACAGAGGAAATGTTTGGCGGATATTTACTTACAAATCCTTTTGTGTGGTTTTGCGTGTTGTCAGTTTGGTCAAGAAAATACTTTGAGGATAAAAAGCATCTTATTGCTTCTTTAATGTGTCTCGCCTTTACATTAATTATAACATTTGCAGACACACAGATGGCAGGTATTTTAACAAGATACACAGCCGACTTTGGACTGTTTCTTTACTTCGGCGCAGCTATCGCTTTTGCTGCTATATACAAAGGACAAGAAACAGGTGGAGCAAAAAAGATTTTAAGAACTCTTCTGGTCATATGTTTTGCAATAACTCTTTCTCATAACCTGCTTTTAATTTTTACAGAAACGGGCGAAGGCATCAGACAGTGCAATCCTGACCTTTATTATAAGGTAAAATATTTAACAACTTTCTGGAATTAAGATAAAAAAAGAGTAGCTCTTAAGAGCTACTCGTTTTTATCAATATGCTTTCTTATATATTTCTAAAATCTCTTCTTCATTTGTTTCCTTTGGATTACCGCCTGTACAAACATCCTTAAAAGCTGCTTTTGAAAGTTCTTTCAAATCTTCTTCTTTCACACCAATTTCAGACAATTTCTGCGGTATTCCAATGCTGCAGGCAAGCTTTTTAACTGCTTCAACCGCTGCCTTTCTGTATTCTTGCGGTTGCATACTGCACGCATTATCCACACCGAAAGCCTTAGCAATATGCATATATTTATCACCCGTTGCTTCCTCGTTATATTCCATAACATAAGGAAGCAAAAGTGCGTTTGCAACACCGTGAGGTGTATCATAAAATGCTCCCAAGGGATGCGCCATAGAGTGAACTATACCAAGTCCTACGTTAGAAAATGCCATGCCTGCAACATACTGCGCTATACCCATATTGGATTTAGCGTCCATATCTCCCTCTACTGCAGCTTTTAAGTTTTTAGCTATCATTTCAATAGATTTGAGTGTCAAAGTATCAGTAAGCTCCCATGCTCCTTTTGTGATATATCCCTCGATAGCGTGAGTGAGTGCATCCATTCCCGTTGCCGCTGCTAACCCTTTTGGCATACTGGCCATAAGCTCAGGGTCGATTATTGCTATAACAGGAATATCATTAGGGTCAACGCATACGAATTTACGTTTATTTTCAACATCTGTTATAACGTAGTTAATTGTGACTTCTGCGGCTGTGCCTGCCGTTGTTGCTACTGCTATGTGCGGCACTGACTTCTTTTTCGTATCTGCTACACCCTCTAAAGAAACAACATCGGAAAACTCAGGATTATTTATTATAATTCCTATCCCTTTTGCAGTATCTATCGCAGAGCCGCCGCCGACTGATATGATATAATCTGCACCGGCCTTTTTAAATGCTTCTACTCCATCCTGCACATTTTTAATCGTAGGATTTTGTTTTATGTCATCATACACTTCATAGCTAAGTCCCGCTTCTTTTAAAACGTCAATCACCTTTGTTGCTACACCAAACTTCATTAAATCTTTATCTGTCACCAAAAGAGCTTTTTTAAAGCCTCTTTTTTTAACTTCATCTACTATGACCTTTCTTGAACCACCACCAAAATACGATGTTTCGTTTAAAATCATTCTGTTTACCATATTTACACCTCATTTTTAATTCAGATTAAAGGATTTGTTTATTTCTTCAACCTGTTTTTCATTAATTCTCACAATTTTTCCAAGTCTTTCGGTAAAAATCAATGCTTTTGCTGAAAATTCTGCAACTTCCAGGCGGTCAAAAGCCTGAAGCATACTGTCACCCGTCGTTATAAGACAACTATTGTTCACCATAACAACAGGTGTGCTTTCACCAATAGTATTCGCCACTGAACAAGGCTCAGAATATGCCTTGTCAAAATTAATTCTTGGAATATCACGAAGCATAATGTAGCTTTCGGGAATTATCCTTGAATCAAACTCCGCTCCCGTTATTGCAAATGCCATAACGTTTGGCGGGTATGCAACTACAACTGAATTGATGTTGGGATGTCTTTTATAAATTTCCATATGCAACTGAACACTGCGGCTCGGTTCTTTCCCTTTTTCATGGCGACCGTTTTTAATAGCAACAATATCATCAGGCTCAAGGTACATTCTGTCCTTGTCAAACGGAGTTATGATAAAGGTTTCATCATCAATTCTTCTTGAATATGTCCCTTGAGTCGAGCTGAAAAGTCTCTGCTGATATGCCCTGCGCACCATATCACACATCTTTTTTCGCTCCTGTTTTTCATAACTTGACGGTATGTGGTCATCATAGTCGCCAAGCTCGGGAGGAACCTGAGTGTTTTGTGCAACCTCATAGTCACTTTCGCTTAGAGATTGTGGTTTTCCTAAGGTTTTAGCATTTATTTCAAGTCTTGCGCCAAACTCTAAAGTTTCAAAAATTTTAAAGGCCTCAAAAATGTTTTCTGCCGCGATTAAAACTCCGTGATTTTCGAGCATAACTGTGTTTACATCATCTTCAAATGCCTCTAAAATTCTGTCACCTAAAAGCTCACTTCCCGGAATCTCATATTTTGCCATTTTTATTCCGCCGCGTTCATATAGCCTATATAACTCCGTCGTAATATCAGTTTTAGGATTTTGCCTTACAATGCTAAAGCCAACAAGTGCAGGCGGATGTGCGTGAAGTATAGCTTTTATTTGCGGTCTACTTTTTAAAAGAGCACTATGAAAAGGAAGCTCCATAGAAGGCTTGTGTCTGCCTATAATCTCACCATCAGGCTTTACCCTCATAATGTCACTTTCGGTCAGACTCCCCTTATCAACACCGCTTGGTGTTATCCATATGTCGCCACTATCATCCATAACCGAAAGATTACCGCCTGATGTTGTTGTCATCTGATATCTGTAAATTCTGTTCATAATCATAACAATCTGCTCAGCAGGATGCATCATTTCAAAATTCATGAAATCTTTCCTTTCTTTTCTTTTATAAATATATTAAAAAAATAGAGACACAAGAAATAAATCTCTCTTATGTCTCTCTAAGATGTCAAACCGAAACAAAGTATTCTGCTGTCACTTATGTTTGATATTTAATTTTATTTTAATTTTGCATATTTTTTAAATTCTTCATATGCTTCATCCCATGAAGCATCCCCATCTGGCTCATAAATGCTGATTGGGAATGAATTTTTAACAGCTGTTCTTCCGTCTTTTAAGCTATCAATCTTACCAAGTGCCATAAACTGAATCAAAGCATTACCTGTTCCTGTTGCTTCAACAGGACCTGCTACAACCTTTCTCTTTGTTGCATTTGCTACAAATGTACAGAACATCTTATCTTTGATTCCGCCACCAAGCATATGAATAGCTTCGATTTTTTCCTGCTGAATATCCTCTAATGCTTCAATAACCAATCTGAATTTGAAAGCTAAGCTCTCCATAATACATCTTACAATCTCACCTTGTGTCTGCGGCTCAGGCTGACCCGTTTGGGAACAGAATTTGCGAATTCTTTTTGGCATATTTCCAGGAGCTACAAAATCCTGACAATCGGTGTCTATAAATGACATATGAGGCTTAGATGCTGTTGCAGCTTTTTCAAGCTCATCAAATGAAAGAAGATTTCCCTCTCTTTCCCATTGACGTCTGCTCTCCTGAACAATCCATAAACCCATTAAGTTTTTAAGGAAGCAATATTTATCAGAAACACCGCCTTCATTGGTAAAAGCATATTTAAATGTAACGTCGTTAATATTAGCCTCGTTACTTTCTGTTCCCATAAGTGCCCATGTGCCTGTGCTTATATAAGCATAATTATAATCCTCTGTTACAGGAAGGCTCGCAATAGCAGATGCCGTATCGTGTGAAGCTACTGCAACAACAGGAACTTTTGGACAACCTAATTCTTCACAAAGCTCATCTGTTAAATATCCTACAACCTCTCCCGGTTTTATTATGTCACAGAAAATATCAGGTATACCCAATTTTTCCATAAGTTCCTTATCCCATGTTTTTTTCTTAGCATCTAGAAGCTGTGAGGTTGATGCTTCTGTGTATTCGTTTTTCATAACTCCTGTCAACAGATAGTTGAATATATCGGGAATAAACAAAGCCTTTTTAGCAATTTTCATCTGCGGTGTATCTTTTGCCGCCATCAGCTGAAATAACGAGTTAAAGAAATTGAATTCAAGACCCGTTCTGTCAAATATATATCTTTTTCCAACAAGCTCATCGGCCTTTTCTATCATTCCGTTTGTTCTTTCATCGCGGTAGTGATAAGGATTTCCAATCATTTCACCGTTTTCATCAAAAAGACCAAAGTCAACACCCCATGTGTCTATACCGATAGATAAAATATCGTTATGACCTGCGTTTATTGTTTTTAAAATTCCCTGCTTAATTTCATGGAAAAGTCTTAAAATATCCCAATGAAAGCTCTTTCCAGTCATAACAGGGTCATTTGAAAATCTGTGCATTTCCTCAATTTCAAGTTTTGTACCGTCATAAGTAAAAAGAAGTGCTCTGCCGCTTGATGCACCAAAGTCAAAAGCTAAAACTTTATTGATACTTGCCATAAGTCATTCTCCTTTATGTTTTTCTAATTATTTCATCACCAAAATTAACCTATATATAATTATATCATATTAAGTAAATATTTCAAGTATTTTATCCCATTTACGAAACATTATTCGGCTAAATATTTTTAAGTTGTTACAAAAATATTAAGAAATTTCAAAAAAAGGTTGACAAAATTGTTTTAAATCTATATAATATATTTGTAACAACTTCGTAATAGATTTATTGGAGGTACTCTTTTCATGAGTTTCAAAAGAAAAACAGGAATCTCATTTCTGTTAGTTTTTATATTAGTTTTCTCGTGCCTTGTAATGACAGTAAGTGCTGAAAAGTTCCCTTTTGTTGGTAAGGTAACAGAAAACAGTGTGAACGTAAGAACTGCACCGAGCCTTGATGCTGCAGTTGAAAGTCTTGTAAATAAAGACGTATTAGTTGATGTTTTTGAGCGAAACGGCGAATGGTATAAAATCGGTACAAGCCCTACTACATATGCGTATATCTATGCTGCATACGTTGAAAACTTTTCTTTGGAAACAGTAGGCGACAAAGCTTTGGAAATTGCTAAGAAATATCTTGGCACTCCCTACCGCTATGGCGGAACAAGTCCGTCAGGTTTTGACTGTTCTGGCCTTGTTTATTATGTTTATAAACAACTTGGATATAATTTAAACAGAACTGCAGACAGTATGCTTGCAAATGGTACTCCTGTAGATAAGGCAGACCTAATTCCCGGTGATATTGTTATGTTTAAACGTCCAGGAAATAGCTATGTCCACCATGTAGGCATTTATGCAGGAGACGGAATGATGATTCACTCA
>JAZROZ010000004.1:0-74686 GCA_045648985.1 Clostridia bacterium | reverse complement strand
TGAAGTGAACCCCAAAGTTTAGACAAAATTTAATATTAACTTGCTTGTGAATGAGTTCGGTATTGCACCGGGCTCATTCCTTTTAGTTTCATAGAAATTCTTTCATTGTTGTAGTAATCAATGTATTTTTTTAATTCATCGATGAAAGCGTTAACGCTTTCAAATTTTTCGCCATAAAACATTTCAACCTTTAGTCTGCCAAAAAAGTTTTCCATAGCTCCGTTATCCATACAATTTCCCTTACGGGACATGCTTTGTATAATGTTATGTTCAGATAACAACCGTTGATATTCTGCATGTTGATATTGCCACCCTTGGTCAGAATGAAATAACGGTGTTGCATCAGCAGGAAGTTTCTTAAATAACCCATCAAGCATTTCTCTGATTTGCCATAGATTTGGACTTAATGAAATTGAATATGAAACAATTTCTCTGTTGTATAAGTCCATTACTGGTGATAAATATACTTTATCATCACATACTTTGAATTCAGTTACATCAGTTGTCAGTTTTTCAAATGGCTTTGATGACGTAAAATCTCTTTTTAATAGATTGTCTGCAACTTTTCCGACCTCACCTTTGTATGAATGATATTTTCCGTTTTTGCGTTGTTTTCCCTTGATGTTAAGCTCGTTCATAAGCTTTAATACTGTTTTATGGTTTATTACATATCCACGTTTTTTCAATACGACTAAAATTCTACGATAGCCATATCTACCTTTGTTTCTGTTGAAAATATCAAGTATTTCCTTCTTGACATCTTCATATTTATCAGTATCTTTTCTTTTTAGATAATAGTAAAAAGCACTTCTTGCAATACCTGATAATTCCAACAAATCTTTTAGCGGATACAGTTGCCTTAATTCAGCGATAATCAACGCTTTTTGCCGTTCTTTCGCTCTTCCGCAAGAACTAAGGCACTCAGTTTTTTTAAGTAATCTAACTCCATTCTGAGACGTTGATTTTCTGCAATTAGGTCTTCCTCAACCTTTTTATCAAGTTTAGGTGGACGACCTTTTCTTGTTCCGCTTGCAGCGCATGCTCTGCCTCGTCTTTCTTTCATAAGACCTTCGGCTCCTTCTTCTAAGAATATGCGTTCCCATCTAGTTACACTGTGACGATAATTAGAACATTCTGCTTTGTTTTCTACTCCCCAATACTTTCGTACCGTCTCACTATAGCTCATATGGTTTTCTCGCATATCCATTATAACACCTATTTTGAATTCTGTCGAGTACCTTTTCTGTGTTGATCCTTTTTTTGCCATTAAAATATGCACCTCCAAAAGTGTCTAACTTTTGGGGTGCATTTCAAACAACCGGGGTATGATATATATGCAAAATGTATTATAGAAAAACTGAAAGGAGTTTTATAATTATGAAAGCAAAAGCAGCGGTCTATGTAGGACCGAACAAACCATTTGAAATCAGAGAGTACGAGGTAACATCACCAAAAGCAGGATATGCAAAAATGTCCTTAATTGCAAGCGGTGTATGCGGAACAGACGTGCACATCCACAACGGAAAACTCGGCGGTCCGGGACCACAGATTATCGGTCACGAGTTCGTGGGAAGAATTGAAGAAATTTCAGATGCAGACGCTAAAGAAAGCGGCTTAAAGGTAGGAGATGCAGTTATTTCTGACATCGCTTGCACTTGCGGTGAATGTCTGCTCTGTAAAACAGGCGACGATGCAAACTGTGTAAGTATGGGTGTAACCAATAGTGGAAATCCTGATGTGGCACCTCATTTCCACGGCGGCTATGCTGAATATAGCTATGCACCTGTATCAAACTTAATCAAAATCCCCGAAAGTGTTGATCCGACTATGGCAACAGTATTTGCATGCCCTGGTCCTACAGCTATCCACGCAGTAGCTTTAGCTAAACAGGCAGGAGTTGACTTTGCAAACGTTAAAACGGCAGTTGTTCAGGGTTTAGGTCCTGTAGGTAGCTTTGCAGTTGCATATTTAGCAGCAATGGGCATTGAAAACGTAATCGCAGTTGGTGCTAATAACGGCGAAGAAAGAGTTAAACTTGCTAAAAATTTAGGTGCTACACACGTATTTGATTTACTCGTTGATGGTCAAGACGATGTTAAGGCAAAGATAAAAGAAATCAGCGGTGGCTTAGGTGCAGACTTAGCATTTGAAGCATCAGGTGCTCCAAGCGCAGTTCCGTTCGGTATGCAGATTTTAAGAAACAGAGGCGTATATTTAGTACCTGGTCAGTATTCAAACAGCGGCGGTATTGAAATTCAGCCGCAGATGATTACATTTAAAGCTCTTCACATCATCGGCTCATCTCAGTATTCATTTAAAGATGTATATACATATGTAGAATTCTTAGAGAAGAATCCTCAGCTCCACCAGACAATAAGAGCACTCGCTACATGCTACAGTGTGGCAGATGTTAACAAAGCATTTGATGATGCTAAAGCAAGAAAAAACGTTAAAACTGTTTTAGTAAAGTAGGAAAGCGGTGTAAACATTGAATGCATTATTAACAATAAGTGTTGTTCTTTTTATGGGCGGGCAGAGCATAGCCCGAAAGAACTACGGAAATAAAGTCGCAGGCAGAGGGGCATGCCTCTTTAATGCAGGCTCATGTCTTTTTGCAGGACTCTTTTTCTGGGTGAGCGGCGGATTTAAATTTCAGATGGACCCTGCGATAATTCCATATTCTATAGGTTTTGCCGTTACATACGGCGCATCTGTGTTCTTTGGTTTTAAGGCGCTCATGTGCGGTCCGTTGTCACTTACTTCGCTTGTCACAAGCTATTCGCTTATGATTCCAACGATTTATGGACTCATTTTCAATAATGATGAAGCAGGCATATTCCTTTATATCGGACTTGTTTTTTTAGCGGTGAGCCTTTTCTGCATCGCTATAAAAAAGGAAGAGAAACAAATCTCTCTCCGTTGGGCGATATATGCGGCTTTGGCACTGTTTGGAAACGGTCTTTGCAGTACAATATTAACTGTGCAGCAGCTTAATTTTGAGGGAGCCTATAAAAATGAGTTTATGATAACGGCTCTTGTAATGATTGTGATTTTCCTTTCCATCCTGACATATAAAGGGGAAAAAGCCGACATAAAAGAATGCCTGAAGGCAGGATTTTTATGGATGATTGTCTGGGGTGTTTTAAACGGCGCAACAAACCTCTTTGTAATGATGCTCTCAACAAGAGTTCAGGCAAGCCTGATGTATCCGCTAATTTCAGGCGGCGGCATCATTTTATCATGGATTTTGTCACGTTTTCTCTATAAGGAAAAGCTCACGCCGCTTCAAAATTTTGCCGTTGTTTTAGGTGTCATAGCGGTAGTATTCTTAAATCTATAAATTATCTTGTATAACAAAAAATGCACTCATCTTGAGTGCATTTTTTTGCTTTTTACGAATATATTTAATATAAAAAAACAGATAAAGGAGAATACTATGCCCGAGCATTATCCATTTCAATTAATACCGCTTCCATATCCGTATGATGCATTAGAGCCGTATATTGACGAACAAACAATGCATCTTCACCACGATGCACACCTCAAAAACTATGTCGATACGTTAAATGCAGCACTAAAGGATTATCCCGAGTTTCATAACAAGAGTTTAGAATGGCTTGCAAATAATTCAGGAGCGCTTCCCGATTCTATTCGAAACACAGTAAGAACACGTGCAGGCGCAGTTTTAAATCATAATCAGTATTTCAGACTGCTCCAAAAAAGCGATAATAATAATCCAGTGGGCGAGTTTGCAGAAAAAATTAAGGAGCAGTTCGCCTCAGTAGATAATTTCAAGCAAGAGTTTTTGAAAAATGCCGAAGAATTGTTCGGTTCAGGCTGGACGTTTTTAGTAATGGATAAACGTCCTGAAAGTAAAGGCGAGCTGAAAATCCTTAATTTGTTAAATCAGGACAGACCGTCAAATAATACGTGGAAAACTCTAATTGCCCTTGACGTCTGGGAGCACGCCTACTACCTTTTGTATAATAACAGACGAAAAGAATACTTAGAAGCCTGGTGGAATGTTGCAGACTGGGAGGAAATAAATAAAGACTATAATAATAAAACGCAGATGTAATCTACATCTGCGTTTTAACATAAAAACAATCATCTTCCCACTTTAATACATTTGTATCAATATATTCCCAAATCTTTTTGTAATCTTCTTCACCACGAATTATATGGTCGTGATAAGACGATTGAAATAGTTTTTTATTAAATGGTTTTAATTTTCCATCTTTAACCATATAAATATATTCATTTGTTACCATCGTTTTAAACCATCTCATAACATCATGTAGGGAACGACCTGTGTGTCGTTCCGTTATTACAACAATGATATGAATATGATTTGGCATAATGACATATTTATCAATTTTAATATTATTAAATTTATTCTCTGTTTCCTGAAGCCATTTGTGTATAATTTTATTTTGCGGAGACGGAACGACACACAGGTCGTTCCCTACGGATTCTATTTCAAATAAACATTTTCTGTTATGCGTACATATCGTAACAAAATACGCGCCTGGTGCAGAGTAATTATACCCTTTTAACCTTGGATTTTTTTCTTTTTGGCATGTTCATCACTTCACCTTGCTATTCTCAATAGCATAATCTAACAAAATATTAATAAGCTCGTTTCTTGAGCGATTTGTTTCTTCTGATAGTTTATTTAATTTCGCAACAGTTTCTTCTTTTATTCGTACAGAAAATACTTTATATCCATCTTCACCTTTAAAAGACTTTTTGTTTATAATAAGCTTATCTTCCATAACATCACTCCTCACATATATTATATGTTGACAAGTGGTATAATTATATGTTATTATATATAACATATAAAATAACATATATGGAGGTAAAACAAAATGAAGAAAAGGTTACAAGGATTAGTTGCAGGAGTATTGATTGGTGTGATACTCACAAGCGGAGCGGTATTTGCAAAACAAACGAGCAAAACAGCAGAGTTGTTTTATAACAACATAAAAATCAAGTTGAACGGACAAGAGGTAAGACCTAAAGATGCAAACGGAAATTACGTTGAACCATTTATAATTGATGGTACGACATATCTGCCTGTTCGTGCAGTAGCAAATGCTTTAGGAATAAATGTTAATTGGGACTCAAGTACAAATTCCGTTTTGCTTTCAAATCAGGGTTCGCAAAGTGTTGCTACGGGATTTGATGCATCTAAGATAGCAAGTGAACTAAAAGTAATAAGAGAATATAGATGGGAAGACTATAGCACTAATTATCTTGCCCTTATCTTAAAAAATGAGTCTGCTTATACTGTTTCACCAAGAGTACAGATTTCTTTTAAAGATAAAAACGGAGCGGTCGTAGGTGCAGAGAATAAAACTGAACATGCTTTTGGACC
Organism: Clostridia bacterium; assembly: GCA_045648985.1. Classification (GTDB taxonomy): domain Bacteria; phylum Bacillota; class Clostridia; order UBA1381; family UBA9506; genus SIG437. The sequence goes on along the minus strand of JAZROZ010000004.1, from coordinate 69,306 downwards.
AGGAAACGAAATGGTTTTGGTTTTCAGCAACGAAGAAGCTTTTGAAAATTATGAATATATAATTTCTGCTAACGAAGAAAAATATTATTCTGAATGTGTGTCAGATTTGGAATGTACTTATTCCACAACTTCCGATAAAGTCATTATCCAAGTTAAGAATAATGGTGATAAGGCAGCTAGATTTGTCGAATATACAACCTTATTTAAAAAGGGTGGACAGGTCATAGATTATGATTGGGGATATTGTACAGATGATGATTCTGAAATAAAACCTCAAATGACAGAAATCGATGAATCCAGTGTAGGATACGGCAAGAGTTTTGATTCTGTGGAAATATATTTAACGGGACGAGCTGATAAAAATTAGTATAAATACTATAACGAGAAAACGCAGATGTAATCTACATCTGCGTTTTATTAATCACATTCCAAACGGCTCAATACTTCTTTCTAGAATTCCATTGACATATGCAATCGTGGTGCCGTAATTTGTCATAGGAACGTTTTGCTCCTTTGCTCTTTCCATACGATTTTTTACTGCCTTGTCATTTAGCATACAACCGCCGCAATGCACCACTAATTTATACTTTTTCAAATCTTCGGGAAACTCCGTTCCGCTTGTAAATTCAAAATTAAGATTCTTTTGTGTATGCTTTTTAATCATAGCGGGAAGCTTTACAGTGCCGATATCACCGCATTGACGATGATGCGTGCAGCCCTCTGAGATTAAAACAGTATCACCGCTCTTTAGCGAATCTAAAGCTTTAGCGCCGTCTGTGAGCGCTTTTAAATCGCCCTTTTTTCTTGCAAAAAGGATAGAAAAGGACGTAAGCAAAATATCATCAGGGACAATTGAGTCAACCAAACCAAAAACCTGACTGTCTGTTATTACGACTTGAGGCTTTTTCGAAAGGGTAGATAAGGTGGCTTCAAGCTCGTGCTGTCGCGAGATGACACAAATCGCCCCGCAGTCTAAAATCTCACGGATTGTCTGCTGCTGCGGAAGAATAAGTCTGCCCTTTGGTGCAGCTTCGTCAATTGGTGTTACCAAAACAACCACATCGCCTGATTTTATGATATCAGCTATGAGCGGTTTTTCTTCACTTTTAGGCTTTAGTGATGCGATTAATTCCTTTAAACGTTCAATATTTTTCCCCGTTTTCGTGCTGACTGAAATCGCATTCTTTTCCGTTTGCGCTCTTTCTGTGATGTCAGACTTGTTATACACCAAAACATAAGGAATATTCTTTTTTTCAAACGTATTTATAAGCTCATTTTCTGTTTTTTTCAAACCAATTTCAGAATCAACAACCAAAACTGCAATATCAGTTTTGTCTAAAACCTCATATGCTTTTTTAACGCGCATTTTCCCAAGCTCGCCAACATCATCTAAACCAGGTGTGTCAATAATCGTAACGGGACCGAGTGGTAAAAGCTCCATTGACTTATAAACAGGGTCTGTCGTCGTGCCTAAAACGTCTGACACAATTGCAATATTCTGCGCGGTGATTGCATTTATGATGCTTGACTTTCCTGCGTTTCTGTTACCGAAAATGCCGATATGTGTGCGGTTTGCAGTCGGTGTATTGTTAAGACTCATAAAAATCTCCATTCTGCCGCCACACGTCGGCACAAATAGTAATTACAGTTCTCTTATCCGTGTGGCAAAGAATGATAAGAGCTTTTTACGCATATAGGCGTTTCTTGGCTTTAGCCAAGAAAATTTCGCACGAGCTTTTCAATCTGCCGTAGGCATTAACGTGAAAGGAACTTTCACGTTAACACTCCTTTAAAACCTGAAATCACGTTTTCCGCCATGTATGTTTTTAATGTTATCTTCTGCTATCTTTTTAACCTTTTCGTTAGGGATATTCTCTAGCTCATCTAAAATCATTTTTTCGCCGATTTCGCGTGTTTCGGGGCTTGCATAATCTTCTAAATATTCTTTTAGCGTCATGAGTGCGTTCGGGTGACAACAGTTCTGAATCTGTCCGTTTTTAAGCAACGTCATAAATCTGTCGCCCGTTCTTCCCTCACGATAGCACGCAGTACAGAAGCTCGGAATATATCCACATTCCATAAGCCAGCGCACAACCTCGTCAAGTGTTCGTCTGTCGCTTACGTCAAACTGCGCTGAATCTTCTTCCTCCGGCTCGGGTGAGTCATATCCGCCAACAGTTGTTTTTGAGCCGCCACTGATTTGAGAAACACCGAGCTTTAGCGCTCTTTCTCTGCATTCTTTAGATTCACGTGTCGATATAATCATTCCCGTATACGGAACAGAAATTCTTATGATTGCGATAATCTTTTCAAAAATTTCATCTGAAATTCCGTTGTCAAAAACAGTAGTGTCAACACCGCTTGCAGAGCGTATTCTCGGAACGCTTATCGTGTGCGGACCAACGCCGAAGACTGCCTCTAAATGCTCGGCGTGCATTAAAAGTCCGCAAAGCTCATAGCGGTAAAGCTCTAAGCCAAAGAGCACACCAAGTCCGACATCGTCAATTCCGCCCTCCATAGCTCTGTCCATAGCCTCTGTGTGATATGCGTAGTTGTGCTTAGGACCTGTCGGGTGCAGTCTTTCATAGCTTTCTTTGTGATATGTTTCCTGAAATAAAATATATGTGCCGATGCCTGCATCCTTTAGCTTTCTGTAATTTTCAACAGTTGTTGCGGCAATATTTACGTTGACACGTCTTATTGCGCCGTTTTTGTGTTTGATTTTATAAATAGTGTCAATACACTCCAAAATATATTCAATCGGGTTATTAACAGGGTCTTCGCCCGACTCGATAGCTAAGCGCTTGTGCCCCATATCCTGAAGTGCGATAACCTCGCGCGCTACTTCTTCCTGAGTGAGCTTTTTACGTGTGATACACTTGTTTCCGTAATGATACGGACAATATACGCAGCCGTTTACGCAGTAGTTTGAAAGGTAGAGCGGTGCAAACATAACGATTCTGTTGCCGTAAAAATCCTTTTTAATCTGCTGGGCTAAGCTATATATTTCCTTGATTTTTTCTTCATCGTCGCAGGCAAGCAAGACAGATGCTTCTCTGTGCGACAAGCCTTGTCTTTTCTTTGCTTTTTCAATAATCTGCGTAATTAATTCAAGGTTATCCTTGTTTTCATCTGCATATTTTAAACTGTCTAAGATTTCTTCGTGATTTATGAATTCTTCTGCTATTTTCGATTTAACGTCATACATTTTTATAATCTCCTCTATCTGTAACTATTTCATATCCTAAAGCCTTAACCTGTCTTTTAAGTCTTTCTAAACCCTCTGCAGATTCTACGCCTGTATGAGCCTTGTTATCATACAGAGAATAAAGCTCTCGCTTAGACTCAGGCGACAAGTTAGGCATAATAACGTTTGCGCCTGCTTTTAATCCCATTTCTCTGCCGCCGGGAGATAAAGTCGCCAGTGCCGTTGTTGCAGGGATTAAACTCTGCGGAAGCATAAGTCTTGTCAGTGCAACCATAAACAAGGTAAGCTCCAAATCTCCTGCGCTAAAGTCCTTAAACGGTGTCTTTTCGTGTGGGATAAACGGACCAATACCGACCATTTGGGGATTTAACTCCTTTAAAAAGAGCATATCTTCTGCTAAGCTTTCAGTAGTCTGGAAAGGTGAGCCAACCATAAATCCTGAGCCTACCTGATATCCAATCTCTTTTAAATCAAAAAGACATCTTTTTCTTTCCTCAAGCGATAAATATGCAGGATGCAGACGTTTGTAGTGATTTTCCGTTGCCGTTTCGTGACGCAGAAGGTATCTGTCAGCACCTGCTTTTTTCAGCCTTTCATATTCTTCAAAGGTTTTCTCGCCGAGAGATAACGTAACTGCCGAGGCGGGATACTTTTCCTTAATCGTGCTTATGATATCACACATATCATCGACTGAAAATGCATCGTCCTCGCCGCCCTGCATAACGAATGTACGAAAACCCATCGGATATCCCTTATCGCAGCAGGAAAGTATTTCTTCTTTTGTCAGACGATAGCGGACTAAAGCCTTGTTTGATTTTCTTATACCGCAGTAAAAACAGTCGTTTTTGCAGTAGTTTGAAATCTCGATTAAACCACGTATATAAACGTCCGTGCCGTAAACTCTTCTTCGCACCTTATCTGCTTTTTTGAAGGCATATTCACACAAGTCGGAAGTCCTGTTTTCAATTAAAGCGATAAATTCACCTTTTGAAAGTTTTTCGGTTTTATAAAGCTTATCAATGAGATTTTTCATAAATTTTCCTCATTTTGAATAAATAGTTTTTGTTTTCACTCCGTCAATCATACCGATTTTACCCGACAGAGCGCTGATAACATCCTGCGGAGCATCTAAAACAATGCTGATAACGGATATATTTCGCTTTTTGTGGGGAATACCCATTCTGCCGATGATATAATCGCCGTAAGTATGAAGCACGTCATTTACAAGTTCGGCAGATTCATAATTTTCTACGATAATGCCAACTAATGCAATTCTCTTGTCTTCCATAAGTTTTTCCTTTCTAAAAACAAAAAGCGCCTGAAAAGGCGCAAACAGATACAAAAGACCATATTTAACGCCTTTCCGCTCAGAACGAATCTTTGCGAGTCAGTACGATTTTTTTGTTAATACCATTCTAACAAAGAAATCCCATTTTGTCAATTATTATACTTGATAATTTCATATATTTATAGTATAATACTAGTATTAATGTGTAGAATGGAGAAGATTATGGCTAAAATTTTAAGAGCGATAGATACAGAGGGTATGCTCAAGGTGAGCTTTATAGATAGTACCGAGATTGTAAATACGGCACAGAAAATTCATAATACATCGCCTGTAGCAACGGCGGCGCTTGGCAGAACACTTACTATGACTGCGTTTATGGGAAGTATGCTTAAAAACCCTGAAGATAAAGTGACGGTTTATATAAAAGGCGACGGCGAGCTTGGCGGAATTGTTGCAACAACAGACGGCGACGGTATGGTAAAGGGATATGTGTATAATCCCTTAGTTGATGTACCACTTAATAAGCAGGGAAAGCTTGCAGTAGGAAAAGCAATCGGCAAGGGGTATTTAAGCATATCTAAAGACTTAGGCTTAAAAGAACCATATATGGGAAGTGTACCGCTTGTGACAGGTGAGATAGCGGAGGATTTTACGTATTACTATGCAAAATCGGAGCAAACACCGACTGCAATCGCTTTAGGTGTTTTGGTTGATACTGACCTCTCTGCAAAATATGCAGGCGGCTTTATCATTCAGCTGATGCCAAATAGCGACGACGAAACTGCAAAAAAGATAGAAGATAATATAAAAAAACTTGCGCCTGTGACAGAAATGATGGCTGGCGGTATGTCAGGCGAAGATATTATCAAAAAGGTCGCAGACGGCTTCAGCCTGAAGTTTTTGGAAAGCTCAGAGTATGAATACAGATGCGATTGCTCACGCGAGAAGATTGAAAAGGCTCTAATCAGTCTGGGAAAAGAAGAGCTTTCTGATATAATCGAAAACGAGGGAAAAGCAGAGCTTACTTGTCAGTTCTGCCCGAAAGTATATAGACTGAATAAAGAAGAATTAGAAGAGCTTTTAGAAAAAGCGGAGAAATAAAATATGTTAAAAATGTTTTTGCCTGATATGGCAGTAGATAACATACACGAGATAGATTTAGACGGATTAAAGGACTTAGGCATCAAGGGTGTGATTTTAGATATAGATAACACGTTAGAGAGCCATTTGACACCAACACCGAGCGAAAAAACACTTGAGTTTTTGAAAAATCTCGAAGACAACGGCTTTAAAATATGCCTGATTTCAAACGGAAAAGAAGAAAGAGTTGAAATTTTTAATAAGGAGCTTTCATATTTTGCTTTAGCAAAAGCAGGAAAGCCGACAAAAAGAGGATATTTAGCAGGAATGAAGCATATGAACTTAACACCAAAAGAAACTGCTATGGTCGGCGACCAGCTCTTTACAGACATATTCGGCGCTAAACGATGCAAGATGTATGCAATTTTAGTAACACCGATTGAAAATTTCGAGAACGGATTTTTCTACATAAAACGCTTTTTTGAAAATATCATAAAAAGAAAGCTTATAAAAAACGGAGAAGAAAAATGAGTAATTTTGAAATACTCGCACCTGCGGGTAATCTTTCAAGGCTTAAAACGGCAATAACATACGGCGCAGATGCAGTCTATGCAGGCGGCGAAGAATTTTCACTTCGTGCTGCCGCACAAAACTTTTCAAAGGACGACCTTTTGCGCGGTATAGAGTTTGTTCATAACCAAAACAAAAAAATATATATAACGGCAAATATCTTTCCGCATAACAAGGATATAGACGAAATGCCTCGCTTTTTTGAAGAGATGGAAAAGCTCTCGCCTGACGGACTTATCATATCTGACCTTGGCGCATTTATGATGGCTAAAAAGTATGCACCATCTGTTCCAATCCACGTGAGCACACAGGCAAATAACGTAAACTATATGACAGTAAATGCGTGGGGAGAGCTTGGCGCAGAGCGTGTTGTCCTAGGACGCGAGCTTTCGTTTGACGAAATAAAGGAGATAAGAGAAAAAACTCCAAAGGAAATAGAGCTTGAAGCATTTGTTCACGGCGCAATGTGTATATCATATTCAGGCAGATGCCTTTTATCTAACTATATGATAAACCGCGATGCAAATAACGGCGAGTGCGCGCATCCTTGCAGATGGAAATATTCACTCGTTGAAGAGCAAAGACCTGGTGAATATATGGATGTAGTCGAAAATGAGCGCGGAACATATATCTTTAACTCAAAGGATTTGTGTATGATAAAGCATATCCCCGAGCTTTGCGCCAGCGGTATCACAAGCTTTAAGATAGAGGGCAGAGTAAAGACGGAGTATTACGTTGCAACTGTTGTAAAAACGTACAGAGAAGCCTTGGATAGTTACCTTTCCAATCCCGATAAATACGTGTTTAAAGAAGAGTGGATGGACGAGCTATATAAAGTATCAAACCGCCACTACACAACGGGCTTCTTTTTGGGCAAGCCCACAGATGACGCTCAGGTTTACACGTCAAGCGCTTATATAAGAGAATATAACGTGTGTGCCGTAGTAATAGGCTTTGATGAAGAAACAGGAGAAACGATTTTAGAGCAGAGAAATAAATTCTCTGTTGGCGATGATGTTGAAGTCATAATGCCAAAGGAAAGCTTTTTACCTGCCACCGTCACAAAAATGACAGACGGTGACGGAAACGAAATAGAGTCTTGCCCACACGCAAGACAGATTATAAAAATCAATTTCGGAAGACAGCTTCCAAAAGATTCAATGGTAAGAAAGAGGAGGGAAGACTAATGGGATTTTTCAGTCCAAATTATCAAAAAGCCGGTAAAGGTGTATCAAAAGAAAAGGCAATGCGCCGTGACTATTTTGATATTCTAGGATTAAGGTTTTGGGATTTGGTTAAAATCAACCTTATATATGTCCTTTGTAATATACCAGCTCTTGTTTTGTGTGCGTTTTTAGCCGTAAACTTCTGGTCAGGAGAAAACATAGAGCTATATTTAGAGCAGATACTTTTAGGTAATAACTTTATAGTATTTTATGCTACTGTTCCGCTCATTCCGCTCATTTTAACAGGACCATTTACTGCGGGACTTACCTCTATCGTAAGAGATTTTGTAAAAAGAATGCCTGTGTTTTTATATTCAGATTTTATTGACTATTCAAAAAAGAATATAAAGCAGAGCTTAATAATTAACGTAATTCTGTTTGCGATATTTGCTGTATACATATCGACTGCCGCTTATTACATTATAGCGACAAGCTCGACAGTAATAAAAGCAGGGTTATTGTTTATCGCAATTATGCTTTGCAGTGTAGCCTTTTATGTATATCCGCTTTTGGTTTCGTTCGAGCTTAAGATAAAAGATATCATAAAAAATTCGTGGATATTTGCACTTTCCAAACTGCCGCAAAATCTGTTCTATTTAGTAATTTTAGTAGCAGTTCATATTGCAGGCACAGGTGTCTATGGCGGATACCCCGCTCTCATTTGGGGAGTGCTTATGGTTGTATTTTTAATAGCGTGGTCAGCATATACGATAAACTACTACGCATGGCACGTAATGGAAATGTATATGATGCCAAAGGAAGAAGAAAATAACGAAGATGATGAAATATTTAAGGAGGATGAATATGACAATCACTAAAGAAGAAGTATTGCACGTTGCTAAGCTTGCAAAACTCACTCTTTCAGAGGATGAAACAGAAAAATTGCGTTCCGATATGGAAAATATCATAGAATTTGCAAATACATTAAACGAGCTCGACACAGAAAAAGTTGTGCCGACAGCTCACGCACGTCCGATGTGTAATGCGTTCAGAGAGGACGAAGTAAAACCATCATACGCAAGAGATGAAATACTAAAGAATGCACCAATGTCAGAAGACGGTGGTTTTGCAGTTCCAAAAGTTGTAGAATAAAAAAGAGGTGACAAAATTGTATAAGCTTACTGCTCACGAAATACGTGACATGATAAAAAATAAAGAAATTTCGTCTGTGGAAGCAACAAAAGCTGTGCTTAAAAGAATAGACGAGGTTGAAGATAAAGTAGGAAGCTACGTTACAGTGCTTTCAGAGGAAGCAATAAAAAGTGCTGTGGCAGTTGATGAAAAAATCGCAAAAGGCGAAAATGTCGGTGCGCTCGCAGGTGTTCCCATGGCACTTAAAGATAATATGTGCACAAAAGACATCTTAACTACTTGTTCATCAAAGATGCTTGAAAGTTTCAAACCACCATATGATTCGACAGTTGCCAAAAAGCTTAAAATTGCTGACACGGTTCTTTTAGGTAAACTCAATATGGACGAGTTTGCTATGGGCTCATCAACAGAAAATTCATACTTTAAAAAGACAAAAAACCCATATGATTTAGAGAAAGTTCCGGGCGGTTCGTCAGGCGGCAGTGCTGCCTGCGTATCAGCTGATGAAGCGTACTTTACACTGGGCTCAGACACAGGCGGCTCAATCCGTCAGCCTGCAGCATTCTGCGGGTGCGTAGGCTTAAAGCCGACATATGGCGCCGTATCACGTTTTGGACTCGTAGCATTTGCGTCGTCACTCGACCAGATTGGTCCTATGACAAAAGATGTGCGTGACTGCGCAATGGTTTTGGATAATATCATCGGCTATGACAATCAGGACTCAACAAGTGTAAACACCACATATCCTGGCTTTGAAGAAAGCCTGACGGCCAGCATCAAGGGATTAAAAATTGGTGCTGTCGAAGAATATATGGGCGCAGGAATTGACGATGAAGTGTTAAAGGCGATAGAAGGTGCGCTTCAATCATTTAAAGCTCTTGGCGCAAGTGTAGGAGATGTAAATCTTCCTTTAAATAAATATGCACTTCCTGCATATTATATGATTTCATCAGCAGAAGCAAGCTCAAACCTTGCCCGCTATGACGGTGTTAAATACGGCTTCAGAGCAGAAGAGTTTGACGATTTGGAAAGCCTCTATGCAAAAACAAGAAGCGAGGGTTTTGGCGCAGAAGTAAAAAGAAGAATAATGATAGGCACATATGCCCTTTCATCAGGATATTATGACGCATATTATAAAAAGGCACAGCAGGTAAGAACACTTGTAATGCAGGACTTTAAAAAGGCGTTTGAAAAATATGATGTTTTAGTTACACCTGTTGCACCGATGACAGCCTTTAAGATAGGCGAAAAGACATCTGACCCGATGCAGATGTATCTTGCTGATATTTGTACTGTTTCTGTAAACATTGCAGGTCTTCCTGCAATCGTAATCCCCTGCGGATATGATAAGGACGGAATGCCTGTAGGAATCCAGATTATAGGTAAGCATTTTGATGAAAAGACAATCTTAAATGCAGCTTTTGCACTTGAGCAGACAGTAACAAAAGTAAGACCAACATTGTAAGGAGTTGAGAAGATGAAATACGAAACAGTCATCGGTCTTGAAATTCACGCAGAATTAAAGACTGAAACTAAAATATATTGCGGATGTAAAAACGAATTCGGCGGCGAGCCAAACACTCATACCTGTCCTGTCTGCACAGGTATGCCGGGAACACTTCCCGTACTTAACAAAAAAGTAGTAGACTATGCTATAAAAGCAGGCCTTGCTATGAATTGCACAATCACAAAATACGGAAAACAAGACAGAAAAAACTATTTCTATCCTGACCTTCCAAAAGCATATCAGATATCACAGTTTGACCTGCCTCTTTGTGAAAACGGCTATGTTGATATATTAGTTGACGGCAAGGAAAAAAGAATAGGCATCACAAGAATTCACATCGAAGAAGATGCAGGAAAGCTAATTCACGATGACTATGGCAATACATCAATCGTTGACTATAACCGTTGCGGCGTTCCGCTTATAGAAATCGTATCGGAGCCTGATTTGCGCTCACCCGAAGAAGCAAAAATATTCTTGGAAACTTTAAAATCAATATTAGAATATACAGAGGTATCCGACTGTAAAATGCAGGAGGGCTCACTTCGTTGCGACGTAAACGTTTCACTTCGCCCCCTTGGCGCTAAAGAGTTTGGTACACGCTGCGAAATGAAAAACGTAAACTCATTTTCTGCGGCATTCAGGGCAATGCAGTTTGAAGAGAAAAGACAGGCTGAAATCTTAGATAATGGCGGCGTAATCGAGCAGGAAACACGCCGCTGGGACGATGTTCACGGCATAAGCACAGTAATGCGTACAAAAGAAGACGCACACGATTACAGATATTTCCCCGAGCCTGACCTACTTCCAATCGAGATTTCAGACGAGTGGATTGAATCAATTAAAGCTACAATCCCTGAGCTTCCTGAAGCAAGAAGAAAGAGATATGTAGGCGAGTACGGACTCCCTGAATATGATTCATTCATATTAACATCATCAAAAAATATGGCAGACTATTTTGACAGCTGCGTAGCTCTTGGTACAAACCCCAAAACAGCAAGTAACTGGCTGATGGGGGATGTATTAAAGCTTTTAAATGAAAAAGAGCTTGAAAAGATTCCGTTTGCGCCCGAAAAGCTTTCAGCGCTCATTAGCTTAATCGAAAAGGCGACAATTTCAAATCAGGCAGCTAAAAAGGTTTTAGCACAGATGTTTATAGAAGATTCTGAACCTATGGCAATCGTTGAAAAGCTTGGCTTAGCACAGGTTTCAGACGAAGGCGAGCTTAAAAAGATAGTAGAAGAAGTAATCGCTCAAAACCCACAGTCAGTAGCTGACTTTAAAGCAGGTAAGGGAAAGGCTTTGGGATATTTGATGGGACAGACTATGAAAGCTTCAAAGGGTAAAGGAAACCCACAGATACTCAACAAGTTAATTGCAGAAGCTTTAGAGAAGATGTAAAAAATAGATAAGGAGATGTTAAAAATTTATTTTTGACATCTCCAATTATGATTTCAAGGTGATTTTATGTATTCAAGCGACACAATAGCGGCAATCGCAACACCAATAGGCACAGGCGGAATAGCCGTAATAAGAGTTAGCGGTAATGATAGCTTTTTAATATGTGATAAAATTTTTAAAAGTCCAAAGGATAAAAAACTAGCTGATGCTAAAACGCACACAGCCCTGTTTGGATATATCTATGACGGAGAAGAGCTTTTAGACGAGGTTTTGTGCACGGTAATGAGAGCACCAAAAAGTTTCACGAGCGAAAATACAGTCGAAATCTCCTGCCATGGCGGTATTTTTGTAACAAGACGTATCTTGGATATTATCATAAAAAACGGAGCGAGGCTTGCCGGCCCCGGTGAGTTTACAAAACGAGCCTTTCTAAACGGAAGACTTGATATGGCAGAGGCAGAGGCAGTAATAGATTTAATCAATGCTACAAATGAGTCTGCGGCAAGCTTAGCTCTTACTCATTTGCAGGGAAAGCTATCAGATAAAATCAACGAATTACGTGGCAGTATAACAGATATAATAGCAGAAATTGATGCAGTATCGGATTTTCCCGAAGAAGACTTCGAAAAGATAACATTTGAAGAAATTGAAAACCGTCTGAATTGTGCATCAGAAGAATTAGAAGAATTAATTAAAACGGCAAAACGTGGAAAACTGATAAAAGACGGAGTAGATACAGTAATCATAGGAAAACCAAACGTAGGAAAATCATCGCTATTAAATGCAATACTTTTGTCAGAAAGAGCAATAGTCACAGACACTCCGGGCACAACACGTGACGTAATAGAAGAAACTGTGTCACTCGGCAAAATATCGCTTAACATCTTTGACACAGCAGGTATAAGAGAAACAGATGATAAAATCGAAACGCTCGGAATAGAAAAATCAAAGGAATACATAAAAAGCGCAGAGCTTGTACTATTTATGACCGATATGACAACGGGAATAACAGAACAAGACGAAGAAATTAAAAATATGCTGGGCGGCAAGAAAGTAATTCTTGTTGTAAATAAAACCGATAGCGGTGATAAAAAAGAAATAGAATTTGCCCGTAGCTTTGAAACGGTGTATATATCAGCCAAAACAGGCGATGGAGTATCAAAGCTTTTAGAGAAAATAGAAGAAATGTTTGATGTCGGCGAAATCTCAAAATCAGATATGCCAATCATCACAAAAGCAGCACAAAAAGAATCACTCGTGCGAGCTAAAGAATTTATTGATTCGGCAAAATCAAACTTAGGCGTAATGCCCGACGATTTCATATCAATAGATTTAAGAGCGGCAGCCCAAGCTCTCGGCGAGCTGACAGGCATAGCGGTGTCAGAAGATGTCGTTGACAGAATTTTCTCAAAGTTTTGTTTGGGAAAATAAGTATATGCAAAGAAATTGTGAAATAGATTTTATATATATGGCCAGTTAGGAGATGAAGCTTTTGAAACTGAAAAAACAGACATATTTAGAGGGAGCTGCTACACTCATTTTTGCAAATATAGTCGTAAAGGTAATAGGTGCGCTCTTTAAAATTCCGCTTGCAAATATACTTAAAGAAGAGGGAATGGCGCTCTTTAGCACGGCGTATAACTTCTATACGGTGCTTTTCGTGATTGCAACTGCAGGACTTCCTGTTGCAGTTTCAAAAATGGTGTCAGAGAGCATCGCTAAAGGAAACCACAAGGAAGTTAATAAAATATTCAAAGCGGCAGTATCGCTTTTATCAATGCTTGGAATAATCGGCGCGGTGATACTGTTTTTCGGTGCGAAAACATTTTCACTTTCTGCTGGGAGTGAGGGGTCCTATCTTGGCATAATTGCAATCTCGCCTGCAATATTCTTCGTAGCAGTACTTTCGTCATTTCGTGGATATTTTCAAGGTATGTCCAATATGGTGCCCACTGCAATATCGGAAGTAATAGAAGCACTTGGCAAGCTCTTAATCGGCTTGGTGCTTGCATATTTTTTAATGCCGTCTGGAATAGTCGCAGCATCATGCGGCGCAGTTTTAGGTGTAACTGCAGGAACGTTCTTTGCAGGACTTTTCATGATAGGCGCATATATCGTAAATAAAAACAAACTAAAAGCCACTACAATCACGCAAAGCTATGAAATAAGAAGCACAAAAGCAATATTTGTTCTTCTCTTAAAAATTGCAATACCGATAACAATCGGCGCGGCAGTATCATCTGTCACAAACGTGATTGATATGATGATGATAAGAAAAAGATTGCAGACAATTTTAGTAACACAAGAGATATTTACAACACTCACAGAATACTACGGCCTCGATGCATCAGTTGTAACCATAGGTAAGCTCATAGCACAAAAGCCGTCAGAAATCCTCTACGGTGCATATTCAGGCTTTGCAATACCGATGTTCAACCTGCCGCCGACAATCGTCACAGCACTTTCAATGAGCATCGTACCTGCAATATCAGGCGCATTTGCCATTAAAAACTATAAAGAAGCACAAAAGCTCACAGAATCAACCCTCCGTATCACAACACTCTTTTCAATGCCGTGCGCAGTGGGACTTTCTGTGTTGTCATCACCGATACTGCTTGTGGTGTATAACAACATCCGCTCACAGCATATGCTTTTTATCTTAGCGTTTGCCGTAATCTTTGTGTGCTTAGTTTCTGTCACAACTGCAATACTTCAGGCGACGGGAAACGTAATGATGCCTGTATACAATATGGCAGCAGGCGGTATAGTTAAGATTGTAACAAACTATATATTGATAGGAAAAGATGTAATAAACATAGGCGGCGCGCCAATAAGCACGCTTTTGTGCTATCTGACAATCGCAACCCTTAATATTTTGGCAATAAAGAAAGTAATCAATCCAAAGCTTTCATTTATGGACAATTTAATAAAACCCGTAATCTCATCAATCGTGATGGGAGTGTCCGCTTTCTACACATATAACATAGCGGCAGGGGTAGTCGGTGCGCCTCGTTTTCCTTTAGCACTGACACTTAAATTTATAGAAGAAAACGCACCAATCACACCTGTCCTATCAGGAGAAAGATTTAAGACAATCATAGCACTCGGCGCAGCAATTTCAGTTGCAGTTTTGGTGTATATGATAATGATTTTTTTGGTAAAAGCCATTAAAAAAGAGGATATTTTAATGATGCCAAAAGGTGAAAAGTTATATAAATTGTTAACAATCTGTAAACTCATCTCCTAGAATATGGAAATAAAAGGCAAAAAATGTAAAAAAATTAGAAAAAAAAAGGAAAAACTTATGAAAAATGAAAAAAAAGACTTCACATTTGAGGAATTTAATGGTATAATAAAAGCGTTGAGGAGTGAAGGGGGCTGTCCATGGGACAGAGAACAAACTCACGACTCAATCAAGCAAAATCTTATCGAAGAAGCATATGAAGCGGTTGAAGCTTTAGACTCGGGAGATAAGATGAAATTCGCCGATGAGCTTGGCGATGTATTGCTTCAGGTTGTTTTTCATTCAAGGATTGGACAAGAAGAGGGCACGTTTTCAATTCAGGACGTAATCAATCTTGTTTCTGAGAAAATGATATCACGCCACACTCACATTTTTGGCACGGACAAAGCTGATACTGCAAGCGAAGTGCTTGATACGTGGGAGAAGAATAAAACCATCGAAAAAGGCCTTTCATCGTATACGGATGCTCTTAACGATGTCTGCAGGTATCTGCCGGCACTCATATATGCACAGAAAGTGCAAAAAAAGGCGTCTAAAGCAGGTATGGACTGGGACGGAGCAGAGGATGCGCTTTTAAAGGTGAGCGAAGAAGCAGAAGAAATCAAAGAAGCAATCGCGCAAAACACTCAGGATAAAATCGAAGAAGAAATCGGTGACCTTTTGTTTTCAGCTGTAAATGTGTCAAGACTTTTGGGTGTTGATGCAGAGCAGGCACTAAGAAAATCAACCCAGAAGTTTATTAAAAGATTTTCGTCAGTTGAGGATGAAGTGATAAAACAGGGGAAAGACATGAAAGAATTGACACTTTCAGAGCTTGACGAAATCTGGGACAAGGTCAAACATAACTAAGTCTAATATAGCAATCAAATGCTGTATAAATATTTTATAAAAATTTTATTATAGGAGGAAGAAAAATGAATAAGGCTGAATTAGTTGCAATCTTAGCTGAAAAAGCTGATGTAACAAAAAAAGACGCAGAAAGAGTTTTAGGTGCTTTAGTTGACACTGTTAGCGAGACATTAAAGAAGGGTGACAAAGTTCAGTTAGTTGGCTTTGGTACATTCGAAGCTAGAAAAAGAGCTGCTAGAGAAGGTAAAAACCCACAGACAAAAGCTACAATCAAAATTCCTGCAACAACAGTTCCTGCTTTCAAAGCTGGTAAAGCTTTAAAAGATTTCGTTGCTGGTAAATAAGAAATAGTAATAGTATTTAAATAAAAAAACGCATCATTGATGCGTTTTTTTATTTTGTCAAAAATTATGTCTTCCGCCTGCATCTATATTATACTTTTCAAAAATACAAACAATCTTTTCCACCACATCAAAATCATCTTCTATTTCCATATTACAAATCACATATTTTATTTCTTCTAATATAGCAGTTGAAAAAGTATATACAACATTATTTATATCAAGTTCTGTATAAGTTAAATACGCATTTATGCTGTCTGCTACCGCTTTTGAAAACATTTCAAGTCTTATATCCATATTAATCACCCGTTCCTCCTTTTTTTGTATCACTTTTACAACCGATTATATCATAATAATATAGTAAAATCAATACATAAAGTGTAAAAAATGAGACAAATTATTGTGTGGTGGTTTTAATGAAACAAAGAACTGATGCAAATGGTAAAAATCTTATAGGTGAGAGATTAAAAGTTTTACGTAATCAGAAAAATCTGTCACAGAGAGACTTAGCAAGAGAACTTCAACTTATAGGTATTGACATGGATAAAAATGTCATAACGCGAATAGAAACAAATAAAAGATATGTATCAGACTTTGAGCTTAGCGCATTAAAGCAAATTTTTAATGTAAGCTATGACTATCTGATTGACGGCAAAGAGTAAAAAATCTAACTTTTTAATATTTTACAATAGAATTATAAAATATTGTGAGGATGATTAATATGGCATTTGTTCCTAAAGATACAAAAAAGAAAGTTAAGGCTGGCTATAAAACATTATATATTACTGATGAGCTTTCGGAGAAAGTGAGTAATCTTGCAAAAAAGCACGAAACGAGCTTTAATAATATAGTTATAAGTATTATTGAAGAATTTTTCAGGGAAAACGAAGAATAGTCCGAAAACAACTCATAAAGAGTAAAATATTTTTGATATTTATATTGAATTTTCTGTTTGTTTATGCTATAATAATCTAGTCGCAGAAAATTTGATATTTTGGAGAGATGGCTGAGCTGGCCTAAGGCGCACGATTGGAAATCGTGTGAGTGTTAATAGCGCTCCGAGGGTTCGAATCCCTCTCTCTCCGCCAAAAAAATGTACTATCGTTAGATAGTACATTTTTTATTATTTAAAGTGTATTATTTCAGTTTTTCTTCTAACAAGGTTTTAATTACAGCGGGGTCGCCGGCGCCTTTTAATTCTTTCATACAAGCACCGAACAGAGCCTGCACCGCTTTAACCTTACCATTTTTGTAATCCTTTACAGATTGCGGATTTTCGGCGATTGCCTTATCAATCACAGCCTTTATAGCAGATACATCAAACTTCTTGTCTAACCCGTTTTCCTTGCAGAATGCAACGGGGTCAACATCATCTTCAATCACGGCAATTAATATTTTTTTGCCGGAGATACGGTTGATGTCACCATTATTTACCATTTTTGTGATAGCAAAAAGCTTTTGGGCGGGGATATCCAAATCGTTCAGGGTTTTGCCGTCTTTACGCAAAATACCTGCACAATCGGTTAAAATCCACGTAGCAGCATCTTTTGCCTTGCATCCCATTTCCACGATATCGTCAAGCAGCTTGCTGATTTTGTGATTAGAGATAAGCATATCAATTTCCTTGTCGGAAATGCCTGCTAATCGATAATCTTCAGCCTTTTCATCAACTGCGGCAGGCTTATTTGCCTTAATTTCTTCAAGCCATTCATCATCAATGATAATTGGCATTAAGTTAGCATCGGGGAAATAGCGGTAATCTGCTTCTGTTTCTTTGTTACGCATAGCAAAGGTTTTTCCGCTGACATCGTCAAATCGTCTTGTTTCCTGCACAAGCTCTTCAGTTTCAAATGTAAGAGCATCAATATGACGTTGTGCTTCATAGCGTATAGCGCGTTCAATTGCTTCAAAAGAACTCATATTCTTAATTTCGGTACGAACACCAAACTCATCGCTACCCTCAGGACGAACGGAAATGTTAACGTCACAACGCATAGCACCTTCTTCGCATTCGGAAATACCGCCTGAACGGAACATAGATTTTAACTTATTTAAGTATGTTACAACCTCTTCGGCACTTCTGAAATCAGGCTGAGTAACAATCTCAATTAAAGGCACGCTGGTACGGTTAAAGTCAACATAAGAATATTTACCGCCATGTACCAGCTTTCCTGCATCTTCTTCCATATGAATCTGCTTAATACGAATGTCACGGCTGCCTTCTGAGGTTTTTAATGTTACACAGCCGTTAGTACAGATAGGGTGATTTAACTGCGTAATCTGATATGCACAGGGCAGGTCAGGGTAATAATAATTCTTTTTGTCAAAGGTGGTATATTTATTAATTTCGCAGTTTAACATTAAACCTGCCGTAACGGCAAGCTCCACAACACGTTTGTTCATAATGGGAAGCATACCGGGCATACCGCTGCAGGCAGGGCATACACAGTCGTTTGCCTCTTTTGGAGAAGAATGACCGCCACAAGAGCAGAAAATTTTTGATTCGGTGCTAAGCTCAACGTGAGTTTCAAGACCGATGACTAATTCATAATTCATAATCATTCACCCTTCCTTTCAACACTGCCGGCAAGGCTAAGGAGCATGCTTTCAGAAAAATGCCTACCCATCAGCTGCACGCCGCCTGAAACCAGGGCGGGAATACCGATGAGATTTGCTAAAGCCGTAAATACGCTTTCTTCAAACACCTTGGAAAAAGCATCGGAAATGTCATATGCTTTATACACAGCCTTGCTGCAAACCGGTGTTAAAATGGCATCATAATCTGCCATAAATGCTTCAAACTTTTCTGCAATTACGCGGCGAACCTTTAAGGATTTGTCGTAGCAGGCTTCATAACGGTTTTTGGAAAGAACATCGGAACCGTATAGGATAACAGCCTTAGTCAAAAGGTTAAAGCCTTCCGTTCTGGAATTAACATATAATTCATCAATATTTTTATATTCTTTAGCACGATGACCGTATTTCACACCGTCATAACGTGAGATGTTATTACAGGTTTCAGCAGTCATTAAAATCTGCCATGCCGTGTTTGCTGTATCAAAAATATCAAATGATACTTCGAAGACAGTCACGCCACCGGCACGAAGATTTTCAGCAAAAGCAAGAATACGTGCTTTTGTTTCGTCATCAGCTTTATTAAGCAGTTCTTTTATGATGCATACTTTTTTGCCTGAAACCTCAGAAATCGAATAATCATAGGTATCATTTTTAAGTGAAGTTCCGTCTTTTTCATCATGACCTGCAATTACATCCATAATCTCACAGATGCCCTGCACGTTTTGTGCATATACACCGATTTGCTCGCCTGATGCGGCACAGGAAATAACGCCATAGCGTGAAACAGTACCATACGTGGGTTTTAAAAAGTCGATACCGGAAATTGCAGCGGCACGTCTTGTTGTGCCGTTCATATCCACGCCTAAAGCTGCTTTAACATCGCCGCTTGCCACCAGTTCTGCGGCAGCACCTTTTAATACGTCTTCATTTTGCACATAGTGGGAAAATTCACCCAAAAGGTCAAGACCAAATTCACCCACGTGGGTTTTACCGGCTATTTTGTAGCCTTTGTTTTCAAGACGGGTGACAGCCTCGGCACTAAACAATGGCTTAAATCCATCCAATATCTTAGAGCCTGCGTTAGCGGGCATATCTTTAACTAAAATAGTATCATCAACGGCAATATTGCCATCAGCTGACTTTACGTTGTAATATTTCATTTCACACACCTCACTTTACAAGTCTGGGTACTTGCCAGCTATCTTCGCTGCGCTCGGGAGCGCCTTCTAACAAGCTTTCACGACTAAACGGCTGACTTCGTACATCTTCGCGTAAAACGTTGGTCATGGGCATAACGTGTACCATAGGCTCGACTTTTTCTGTGTCGATTTCTAAAAGAGCTTTTTCTTTTTTACTCATGGCACTGAAAATACTCTCTACAACCTTTTCTTCTTCATCATTTAAAGCAATCTGATTGAGTTGCTGTGAATTTGAAAAGGTTGAACGTTTGCCGACAGAAGCTTTTGCTGCAGCATTAGGACCTGCTGTGCGCTGTGCAAACACGTTTGAGTTGCCAAGAAGGTGAACATCCTCAAGCTGCTGATTTGTGACAAAGCTGGGCGCGCCCAAAAGCAAATCCTGTGCGTTGCCGTTTAACGGGAATGCAATAACATCAAGGATTTTTTCTTCGTCCGTGAGGAGCATTACCATACGGTCAATACCGGGTGCCATACCTGCATGGGGCGGTGCACCGTATTGGAATGCAGTATATAAGGCGTTGAAGCGCTTTTTAAGCTCTTCTTCAGGATATCCTGCAATTTCAAATGCCTTTCTCATAATATCTACATCATGGTTTCTTACAGCACCTGAGGCAAGCTCAATGCCGTTGCCAACCAGGTCATACTGGTATGCTAAAATTTCAGTAGGGTCTTTAGTGAGCAGAGCTTCCATACCACCCTGAGGCATAGAGAATGGGTTATGGGTGAAAATAGTTTCACCTGTTTCTTCATCATTTTCATACATAGGGAAGTCCACAACAAAGCAGAACTCAAAAGCATCTTCATTAATTAAATCAAGTTGCTCGGGTTTAGCAAGCCATGTGCGGATAAGACCTGCTTTTTTCTCTGTATCGTTTTTCTTATCGTCGCAGATGAAGAAAAGTGTTTCGCCCTCTTTCACACCTGTAAGACTAATGATTTCAGCTTTCTTTTCGTCGCTTAAGAATTTAGCGATAGGACCTGCAAAAGCGCCGTCTTTTAATGTGATATATCCAAGACCACCTAAACCAACTTCGGGTGAGGTTGCATATTTTAAAGAATCCTCAAAGAATTTCTTTGATTTGTTCTGACAGTTTGCCACGATGCCTCGAACAGGCTTTTCCTTAAATGCAGGGAAGTCAACCTCTACAAAAAAGTCAGTTAAATCGCAGATAGTAAGCGGGTTTCTTAAATCCGGCTTATCCGAGCCGTATGTCATCATAGCATCAGCATATGTGATGCGGCGGAAGGGCTTGGGTGTAATTTTTTTATCGGAGAATGTTTTAAATGTGTCATAAATCACGTCTTCACAAACATCAAGCACTTCTTCCTGAGTGGCAAATGCCATTTCAAAGTCAAGCTGATAAAACTCACCCGGTGAACGGTCAGCACGTGCATCTTCATCTCGGAAGCAGGGTGCCACCTGGAAATATCGGTCAAAGCCCGACACCATCAAAAGCTGCTTAAATTGCTGCGGTGCTTGGGGAAGAGCATAGAATTTACCCGGATGCTTACGGCTGGGCACCAAAAAGTCTCTGGCACCTTCAGGAGATGATGCAGTTAAGATAGGTGTCTGCATATCCAAAAAGCCTTTTTCCTCCATTTTATTTCTTAAATGGCGGATGATTTGCGAACGTTTTACAAGATTATCGTGGTTTTTGGGATTACGCAAATCTAAATAACGATATTTAAGACGAAGTTCATCCTTGCTAAGTCTTGAAGCACGTACATCAAAGGGAAGATTATTACAGCTTTTGCCTAAAATCTGCAAACTGTCAGCCACAAGCTCCACTGTACCTGTTTCAATCTTGTCATTAACAGTTTCAGGCAAACGCTTGCTAACAATACCTGAAACGGAAATAACGGTTTCACGGTTAACATCTTTTACAAGCTCTTCGTTATGAATAACCACCTGTGTTACGCCGGTGTAATCTCTTAAGTCAATAAAGATAACGCCGCCGTGGTCACGAACAACATCAACCCAACCGGCAAGCTGCACAGTTTTGCCAATGTGCTCATCACGTATGTCATTACAATATAGGGTTCTATACATGATATATTCCTCCTACAATAATATATTAAAAATAAAAGTCCCGGAAATATATAAAAATATATTTCCGGGACGAGTAAACAAAAACATTTAACCCGCGGTGCCACCCGCATTGATACGATAAAGTATCCGCTTTTTTATTCAGTTAATACAAACGTGGAGTGTTCCCAAACTTACTACTCATCTCAAATGCGCTTTCAGTCCACGACGCATTCTCCCTTTCAGACTTTCCACAAAAGCCGAGTCTCCACTAAACATTATAGCAAAAAAACGTTTCATTGTCAATAATATTATAACCACGTTTTTTTGATAATATTTTATTATCCTAACTTTGATAAAAATTCTTTTTCCATTTCCAAGATATCTTCAAGCCAGAAAACACCGATATCCAAGGCTGAATAAAGGCTGTTGCGTTCAGCTTTTTTTGTAAGCTTAGCTCCTTTTATGCTGTCTGTTGCTTTTTCCAAAAGCTCGATATTAACCTTTGTTGCAACCTCCAAATCCTTAACCTTGGTTTTTTCTAAGATTGTAAATCTTGTTATGAAATTTTCCTTAAAATCTCCGTAATAAAGAACATCGCCGTCACGAAGTAGCGGCTTACCGCGATAAATCAACATATTTTTTTCCTTTTTGGATGCCAAATCAATCAGTCCTTTCTAAAAATTATTTATCTTTTTCAAGCTCACGAAGTTCCCTTAAGTCGATGTCATCGTCTTTAGTTTCGCGGGATACATTTTTTATAATAACAATATCCGATACATTAAATGTATTTACAGATACATCGCTTTCTGAGTCAAGCTTAACAGAAACTATGCCCTTGAGCACGCTGACTGATGTCACAGTTCCGCGGCCCACAGGAGTATCAACGATTGAGCCAACGCCCGGAGTAGTCTTAAGTAGCTCTTCATAAACGTCCTGCTCATATTTTAAACAACACATTAGTCTTCCGCAGGTGCCTGATATTTTTGTCGGATTAAGAGATAGCGACTGCTCCTTTGCCATCTTGATTGACACAGGCTCAAAATCGCCTAAAAACTGAGAGCAGCAAAGCTGTCTTCCGCAGATGCCGAGTCCGCCGAGCATTTTGGCTTCATCACGAACACCAATCTGCCTAAGCTCAATCCTTGTTTTAAATACCGATGCCAAGTCCTTTACAAGCTGCCTGAAATCAACACGACCTTCTGCCGTGAAGTAAAAGAGTACTTTGCTTCTGTCAAATGTATATTCAACATCAATAAGATTCATCTCAAGCTTGTTTGCATTGATTTTCTCAATACAGATTGCGCGCGCCTCACGTTCTTTGATTTTGTTTTCTTCAAGCTGCTTATAGTCTTTTTCAGTAGCTTTTCTGATAACCTTTTTTAACGGAGTCGAAAATGTTTTTTTGTCAATCTCCTTGTCGGCGAGGACGACATCACCATATTCAACACCGCGTACAGTTTCGACAATTACACCGTCTCCTGCTTTTAATGCGACAGATGCTGGGTCGAAATAGTATATCTTTCCAACGGCTTTAAATCTTACGCCGATTACTTTTACCATTTTTTTATCCTCTCTTTAAATTAAATTACAGTTCTTCTGCAGCCCGCCTGCTAAATCAAGTGTTGAAACGGTAAAATTTGCGTTAGCAGAGAGCATATTTTTATATTTTATCACACAGTCAATTAAAAGAGCAAATCGCTCTAGGGTTTCCTGTGTGAAATTTGCCATAGCAATGTTTTCGGGACAAATTGCCATATCGAAAAGTCCCTCTTTTATGAAAAGCCCGTCACGAAGATAAATAAGCATAAATTCGATAATTGTTTCGATGTTATCCTTATTATCAAGCATAAATCTGTGAAAATCCACAAAAGCTTCTTTTTTTGTAAAAAGAGCGCCAAGCACCTTTGCCGTATCGTAAAAGAGCGCTTTGTAGCTTTCATCAAAGAGCATTTTTTCGGCTTTTCCTATGATACCCTGACAGAATTTTGTACCAAATGAAATATCAGCATTGGGCAAATCAGGGTATGTATTTTTAAGATATTCCAAAGCTTCATCTTTTGATACAGGGTGCAGGTTTAAAACACATGAACGTGACAAAACGGTATCTAAAAGCATATTCTTCTTAGTGACTAAAATGATAAACGTCACATACTGGGGCGGCTCTTCCAACACCTTTAAAAGTCCGTTTTGAGCTTCCACAGTTAAGTCATCGCCATCTTTAATTAAGAAAACCTTTTTAGATGAATAAAACGGCTTTATATATGCGTTTTTAATAATCTGTTCTCTTACCTCATCAATACCTATCGTCTTTTTGTCCTTGACCTTTTTAAGATAAATAAGGTCAGGAAAGCTTAAAGACTCAAGCTGCCTGCACGAAGGACACTTGCCGCATGCGCCGTCATCTGTCAAAGCCTCGCAGAAAATATTTTTAATAAAAAGCTGGGAGAGTGTTTTTTTGCCGATGCCGCTTTCACCTGTAAATACGTATGAATTCAGTATTTTTCCTGACCTTACAAAATGGTCAAGCTGAGAAACCAGATGTTTGTTACCTGCAAAATATCGGTTTTTCACTTAATTACACCTTCTCAAATTTATCAACATCAACAACAAAAATCGTAGCACCGCCAACTTCAATCTGACTTGTTGGAGAAACTGTGATGGGCATAACAGTTCCAAGATAAGGCTCGGTATTTACTAAAATCTTTTTTCTGCGTTTTGAGTGCTCCTTTATGATATCAATTATCTTATCAACATCTTCTTCTTCGGCACCGATTAAAAGGGTAGTGTTACCAACACGCAAAAAACCGCCTGTTGAAGACATTTTTGTAACAGAGTAGCCTTCCTTATTAAGATTTCTGATAACTGCATAATCATCCTCACTTGATACAATCGCAAAAACTAATTTCATAAAAGTACCTCCCTTTTTATTTTTCACACACCGACAAAACAAACTCTGCAAAAGTTGAAGTGGAGTCAGGTTTTGCCATATGCTTCATATTTTCTTTTAATAATTCGATTTTAAACGGATGCTCTTTGAGCGAGTAAATCGCTTCGCTTACTGTAAATGTATCACTTACTGAAAGTGCAAGTCCGTTGTTTAAAAGGAATTCTTTATTTCTGTCTTCCTGCCCTGGAATAGGGTCGAGCATAATCATAGGAAGACCTTTAGCGAGACTTTCAGAAGTAGATATTCCGCCCGGCTTTGTAATGATGCAGTCAGATGCATCCATTAAGAGATTAACCATATCTGTAAAACCGTAGCAGTAGATTTTCTTTCGCCAGTAATAGTTTTCAACACGTCTTTTGAGCTTTTTGTTATGTCCGCAAACGAGAACAAGCTGAAAATCCTCGTGTGACAAATCAAGCTCCTTTATAATGTCAAACGTATCGCTTCCATATCCCATAGAGCCCATCATCATAAGCACTGTGAACTTATCCTCAAGCCCTGCTTCTTTTCGCGCTTCCTTTTTATCTATAGATTTTGAAAACTTAGACATAATCGGAATTCCAAAAGGCTTTACTTTATGCTGGGGGATTCCCTTTAGCTGCATCTGAAAATTAAGTAGCTCTGATGCCGTGATATAGTAATCAAGGTCAGTATCTTCCCAGAACGGATGCACAGTAAAGTCTGTGATAACTGCAAAGGTTTTGGCTCTGATTGGATATTTGCGCTTTAAGTATGAAAGTGCAATCGCCGCAAAGTTATGCGTACAGATTATAGCATCAGGCTTATAATCACGGATTGAGCGCATTAAATTGTGGTTCACAATAGATTTTATTACCTTACCTAAAGAGGAGTCCTTGTTTGAATCACGTTTGTCAGCGATGTCATAAAACTTACCGTAAACCTTAGGTGTCACCTTTGTTGAAAG
The DNA here is from genome assembly GCA_045648985.1 of Clostridia bacterium. Lineage (GTDB taxonomy): Bacteria > Bacillota > Clostridia > UBA1381 > UBA9506 > SIG437. The sequence goes on along the minus strand of JAZROZ010000004.1, from coordinate 43,826 downwards.
CAGATATGTGCGCTGAAGAGAATCACAAAGCAGGGGATTGACATTATCAAAAACATCAATAGTTCTGCACTCTATATCACCTAAGCTCTCAAAATGTTTTTCTAAAGCTAAAGCAACCTGATGATGTCCCTGTCCTGCGGTGACTGATAAAAACAACAGCTTCATAACAATGCCTCCTTAGAAAAGATTAAGCCGTGTATATTAGAAAAGACCGGGAACGTTAAGTCCGCCTGTAACGGCTTTCATACTCTCTTCCATAAGCTCCTGCGCTTTTTTAGTTGCTTCGTTAACTGCCGCGCAAATCAAATCTTCAAGCATTTCAATATCGTCAGGGTCTAAAACATCAGGAGAAATCTTAACATTTAAAAGTTCGTGATTTCCTTTCATTGTAACAGAAACGGCACCGCCGCCGCTTGAAGCCTCAACAGTTTTTTCTTCTGTTTCAGCCTGAATTCTTTCCATTTCAGCCTGCATTTTCTGTGCCTGCCTCAACATATTATTCATATTATTATTCATACCGCCACCGGTAAACTTATTTCCTTTAGCCATTTTAAACATCCTTTCGGTTAGTCAATAATTTCTATAATACTGTGCTTTTTAGCAAGTTCTTCTAATTTTTTCATACCCGCATTATCTTCTTCTTTAGCTTCGGACGTTACTTCTTTATCGGAAAAACATCCGACTTCTAAAGTAAGTCCCGTCACCGCCTGAACGGAAATTTTCACAAGGTCTAAATATCCCTGCTTGGATGTGACAGTTTTGCTCATCATAGCTGATGCGGGGAAAACAAGTGCGAGCCGACCTTTAATCATCTGCGGCTTGGCACTTGAAAGGTGTGGAATGAGAGGCATCCCACCATTTTTTTTGATGTGTTCTTTGATTTCATCCCATTTAGATATTACTAAATCGTCTGAACTGTTTTCTAAAGGCTTATCTAAAGCCTTTTTCGTTACTTCCTTTTCAGGCTTCGGCACTTCTTTTATAATATCTTTAGCCATTTCCTTTTTCTCTTCTTTTTTAGGTGGGCAAGAGAAATTTCCGTTTTTAAGCTTTTCTTCAAGTGCGTCAATACGGGCTAAAAGTGACTCATATGACTCAGACAATGCAGGATTGCACATCTTAATGAGAGCCAGTTCATAAACAGTTCTTTTAAAGGTAAGATTTTTAGCCTGAATAATACTGTCGTTTAAAATATTTAAACAGTGGATAAGCTTTTCCTTTGAGATATTTTCAGCTAAATCCTGCATTTTTTTAATACTCTCGCTTGACGAGCTCAAGACTTTTTGGGGACTAGCCATAATTTTTACGACAAGCAAATCGCGTAAAAATTTCGTCAGCGAGTCAATGAAAACGTCAAGCTCTTTTCCGTTTGCAACAACGTCTTCTATGCTAGAGAGCGCTCCCGCTCCGTCACCTTTAGCTATCGCTTCTGCAAGTGCAAAAAGCGCACTCTGGTCAGTAATACCGATTATATTTAAAACATCGTCATATGTTAAGGTTTCGTCCGTAAAACCAATGCATTGGTCTAAAATAGAAAGAGAATCACGCATAGAGCCGTTTCCAAGCTCTGCAACAAGATATAGAGCCTCTTCTGTCACACTTTTGCCGCTTGACTCTGTGACAACCTTCAGCCTTTTAGCAATATCATCGTTTGTGATACGCCTGAAATCAAACCGCTGACATCTTGAAAGCACTGTTGCAGGAATTTTGTTAAGCTCAGTTGTTGCCAAAATGAACATAACGTGCTCGGGCGGTTCTTCTAAGGTCTTTAAGAGTGCGTTAAATGCCGCAGTTGTGACCATATGAACCTCGTCTATGATATAGACTTTCTTTTTGGCACGTGCAGGCAAAAACACAACGTCTTCTATAATATCTCTTATGTTTTCAACCTTGTTTTTAGAAGCTCCGTCAAGCTCAACAACATCTAAGATGCTTTCGTCTAAGATACCGCGGCAAACTTCACATTCGTTGCACGGATTTCCATCAATAGGATGCTCGCAGTTAACGGCACGAGCTAAAATCTTGGCAGTAGATGTCTTTCCCGTTCCTCGAGTACCGCAGAAAAGATAGGCATGAGCAAGCTTGTTATTCATTATTTCATTTTTTAAAGTTTTCGTAATGTGGTTTTGACCGACAACATCATCAAACGTTGTAGGGCGCCACGTTCTGTATAAAGCCTGATATGCCATAGAGCCACCGCCAACTTTCAAAAATCTTTAACCGAGTTTCCACCAAAAGTATTCTTATACTAAAAAAACCGCTTTTTGCGGTCTTTATGGGTTTGTTTCACACCGGGTGGGCCTGCATCACACTCAAGACATTGCTTATCGCTGCTTGGTTCCCCACCTGACGAGGTTCACAAGCTCAAGTTGCGCAGGACCCGGCAGACAGTATAAAATACTGAACACATATATTATAACACAGTTTGGATGTTTATTCAATACTTTTTTATATATAAAATAAAGTTTTAATTTTGATAACTTATACTTTTTCTAAGGTCACTCAGTACCTTTTCAAAATACTCGGGCACATCTTTTGTAAAATTCATATATTCTTTAGTTGTGGGATGACAAAAACCAAGTCTTTTTGCGTGAAGCATCTGTCCGCGCAGATGATATTTAGCGGCTAAACTGTCCTTTTTAATTCCGTAAACAGTATCGCCTACAATACTTCTTCCTATGCTCTTTAAATGAACTCTGATCTGGTGAGTTCTGCCTGTTTCGAGTCTGCAAAGGAGCAGCGTAGCGCATCCGAATCGCTCTAAAACTTCAAAATGCGTTACGGCATATTTTGAGTTTTTGTCGGTAACTGCCATCATTTTTCGCTCTTTTGGGTGTCTGCCGATAGGCTTATCTATGGTGAACTTGTCCTCTATGATGTTGCCGTGGACTAAGCATGCATATTCTCGGTCGAAATTATGCTCCTTTATCATATCGGCAAGCACGAGATGTGACTCATTGTTTTTTGCAATAACCAAAAGACCGCTTGTTTCCTTGTCAATTCTGTGTACGATACCGGGACGCACAACGCCGTTAATAGCAGATAAATTATCACCACAGTGATACATTATTGCATTAACCAAAGTGCCGCTGTAGTTTCCTGCGGCAGGGTGTACAACCATACCCTGAGGCTTATTTACAATAATTAAATCGTTGTCTTCATAGACAATATCTAGGGGGATATCCTGAGCGACTATATCTAAAATTTCAGGCTCAGGGAAATCGACTGTAACAACATCATCTGTATGAAGCTTATAGTTTTTTGAAGCAGTTTTCCCACTCACTGACACACATCCGTCATCAATTAATTTTTGTGCGTTTGAACGGGTTATTTCTGCCTTTTCACTAACAAAAACGTCAAGCCTTTTAAAACCCGACGTTTCCGTAAAACTAAATTCTAAAATCATAATATACAACCTTTCGGTTAATCTTCTTTCTTTTTCTCGGTGTAACCGAAAGCGAAAATCCGCCTCTAAAAATCGGAGTTCGGATTACTCTCTTTCGGTTAAATCGGGAGAGAAGAAAAGAATATAGACAGCAAGCAAAATAGCACCAACCACAACGAAGCAGTCTGCGACGTTAAATATGGGGAAGTTAATAAGGTGAAAATCTAAAAAATCCACCACAAAGCCGCGCACTATTCTGTCAATAAAATTACCAATCGCTCCGCCTGTCAATAAAGTCAGAGAATATATAAGCAGCTTGCTTTGGGGTTTCTTTTTTATTATAAACCATATAACTGCGCCAATAACTAAAACAGTTATAATTGCAAAAAGCCATATTTTACCTTGAAGCATTCCCCAGGCAGCGCCCCTGTTTTCGCAGTAGTTGAGCCTGAAAATTTCATTTATAATTGTAATATAATCGATAGTTCTTAAGTTGTTATATGCCCAGTATTTCGTAATCTGGTCAAGTAACACCAAAAGGGCAGAGCCGATAAAGAAAAAGCTTAACAAAATTACACTTCCTTAAAATTAGGGGACGATATGGGCATCGTCCCCTGAAATAATACTATTCACTAACTACGTCCGCGCATCTCTTACAAAGTGTCGGATGTTCGGAGTTTGTTCCAACAGATTCAGACAGCATCCAGCATCTTTCACATTTTTCGCCAGGTGCCTGAGAAATTTCTACTTTAATTCCTGTTTCACCGCTAAAAGCCTCGCCATCAGCTTCATCTATCGCTTTTATATCAACTTTAGATACGATGAAGTATGAAACTAAGTCTTCTTTAATTTCGTCTAAGAAATTCTTTGTTTCACTGTCAGCGAAAACAGTAACGAGTGCACCGAGAGAGTGACCGATTGTCTTGTTTGCACGTGCAAGCTCTAAAGCTTTTGTCACGTCAGCCTTAACTGCCATGATTTTTTCCCATTTAGCTTCTAACTCGCTATCGTCAAAAGCCTTGTCAGCCTTTGGCATATCGTTAAAGATAACGGCTTCTTTGTTATCGCCTGCTTTGTGCGGCATATAAGACCAGATTTCTTCTGATGTGTAGCAAAGGATAGGAGTGAGCATGCGGGTTAGTGCGTCTAAGATGTTATACATAACAGTCTGCGCACTTCTTCTTAAAATGCCATCAGTTTTCTGTGTGTAGAGTCTGTCTTTTATAACGTCTAAATAGAAGTTACTCATATCAACAACACAGAAATTATGAATTGCGTGATAAATCATATGGAATTCATAAGCCCTGTAGCTTTCCACCACTTTTTCTATGAGCTTGTTTAGCTTCATCATAGCAAAACGGTCAATTTCAGGCATATCAGATGCTTTTACTGCATCTGTATCAGGATTGAAGTCGTGGATATTACCTAAAATATATCTTGCTGTGTTACGGATTTTTCTGTATGCTTCAGATAGCTGCTTTAAGATATTTTCTGAAATGTGCATATCTGTTTTGTAGTCAGCAGAAACAACCCAGAGTCTTAAAATATCTGCGCCGTACTGATTAATAATATCGTGAGGGCTGATGCCGTTACCCTTTGATTTTGACATCTTAGCGCCTGACTCGTCAACAATCATACCATGAGTGATGACCTTTTTATAAGGAGCTTCGCCCTTAGTTGCAATAGCGGTGAGTAATGATGACTGGAACCAGCCTCTATACTGGTCGTTACCCTCTAAATAGAGGTCAGCAGGGAAGCGTAAGCCTTCCTTAACTTCTAAAACTGCAGTATGTGATGAGCCTGAGTCAAACCAAACGTCCATGATATCCTTTTCTTTTGTGAATTCTGTGCATCCGCATTCACATTTTGTGCCCTTTGGCAAGATATCAGCTGCATCTGTTTCATACCAGCTAGATGACCCACTCTTGCGGAATAACTCGGCAGTTGCTTTTATAGTTTCGTCATTTATGAGCTCTTTTTTACAGTCCTTACAGTAGAAAATCGGAATCGGCACACCCCATGTTCTCTGACGTGAGATACACCAGTCGCTTCTGTCTGCAACCATAGAGGAGATTCTGTCCTCACCCCATTTTGGAAGCCATGAAACATTTTTGATTGCCTTTAGTGCATCTTCTTTAATATCGTCAACCGATGCAAACCACTGCTCAGTAGCACGGAAAACAATCGGCTCATGACATCTCCAGCAATGCGGATATTGGTGGATGATTTCATTTTCTGCATATAAAGCGCCAAGCTCTTTTAATTTTTCTAAAATCTTGGCATTTGATTTTTCATAGAAAAGACCTTGGAACTCGCCTGCCAATTCATTTAAATATCCCTTGTCGTCAACTGGAACGATAATCGGGATGTCTTTGTAGTTCTGGCAAGCAATATAGTCCTCAACACCATGACCGGGTGCTGTGTGAACGCAACCTGTACCAGCATCTAATGTTACGTGGTCGCCAACGATAACAACAGATTCTCTGTCGATAAACGGATGCTGACACTTCATTAAATCAAGCTGATTACCTTTGAATTCTGCAATTTTTTCGTATTCTGTGATACCGCCAACAGCCATAACAGAATCAACTAATTCTGTTGCGATAACGAAAGTACCACCCTCTGTCTTCACTAAGCTGTAGTCATAATCAGGGTTAACGGCAATAGCAACGTTACCGGGAAGTGTCCATGTTGTAGTTGTCCAGATAACGAAGTAGATGTTATCTAAACTTTCGCCAACATCCCCAAACACGCCGTTATCTTCTGTAACACGGAATTTAACGTAAATAGAATTTGTCTTATCTTCTTCATATTCAATCTCAGCTTCAGCGAGTGCCGTTTCACAGTCAGGACACCAGTAAATCGGCTTTAAGCCTTTGTAGATATATCCTTTTTTAGCCATTTCGCCAAAGATTTCAATCTGCTTTGCTTCAAACTCGGGAGCAAGTGTCAGATATGAATTATCCCAGTCGCCAAGTGAGCCAAGACGTTTAATCTGCCCCTTTTGGTTTTCAACATATTTTAATGCAAATTCACCGCAAACGTCACGGAATTTGGAAATTGAAACTTCATTTCTGTTAATGCCGAGCTTCTGTATAGCCTGACGCTCAATCGGAAGACCGTGAGTATCCCAGCCGTGAATATATGGAGCTTTGAAGCCGTCCATATTCTTAAATCTTGTGATAACGTCTTTTAATGTTTTATTTAAGGCGTGTCCCATATGCATATCACCGTTTGCATACGGAGGGCCGTCGTGGAGGATAAAGAGCGGTTTTCCCTCGTTTAGCTCCATAAGTTTATCGTATAAATTTTCCTTTTCCCACTTATCTAAGATTTCAGGCTCTCTCTGCGGAAGACCTGCTCGCATCGGGAACTCTGTCTGTGGAAGGTTTAATGTTTTATCGTATTCTGCCATTTTATATATTTCTCTCCTTTAAAGCGTTTCATCATTGAAAACGTCATATTGTTCTTTAAAAGTATTTTTAAGGTCAATTAAAATCTCCTCAGGGATATTTGTTTCTAATTCTTCGCCTGAATCTTCTGCAAAAGCTTCTTGTGTGCCCGCAGCTTCAAGCTCTTTTTTAAGCTCTTCCTTTGAAACTACCAAGGTTGCATGGGTATCATCTTCATCATCTTCTAAAATTATTACCTCTTCGCGCTTCTTTAAAAGCTCGTCAACTAACGGATTAATCTTTTTTGGCACATAAGAATCTCCCGAAACAGCCCTGTTATCCTTTTTCTTTTCAGCATTCATAATGCTTGTTGTATAGTCAGGAACTAAAATCGGAGCTTCTTTCTTTGGCGCAGGAGCGCTTATTTCTTCAGGAAGCTCTGCGGTTGTTTGAGTAGTGGGCATATCCTCTAAAAGACGAAGATATGTAGTAAGCAGCGAGTTCATACGTGCCTTAAACGTCGTCATTTCCTTTTTAAGTGATGAAAAATCTTTGTCAAGGTCAAGTGAACGCTTTTCGGCATTAGATATGATATCCTTTGCTTTTGCTTCTGCCTCTTTTATGATAGTCTGGGCACGGTCGTGTGCATTTTGTCTTATATCTTCGGAAGTTTTCTGAGCAACTAATATCGCGTTTTGCATAGTACTTTCCATACCCTTATAGTTTTCAAGGGTTTCGGAAATTATAGCATTTTTTTCTTTTAATGAGGCATTTTCCCTGTATAGCTTTTCATAGTCAAGGACTAAGGTCTGCATAAAATCATCAACTTCTATGGCATCATATCCACGAAAAGCTTTGGTAAATTCCTTATTTTGAATATCAACGGGCGTAAGCAAAGTCCCCCCCACCTTTCTTAATTATACATATTTTAAAAGCACGATACGTATTCGTCCCTTTTTTGTTTCAGGACCGATTTTAGAAATCTGTGCTTTCCCGAATTTGCGTACGGAAATCACATCCCCCTCGTTTATTTTAGCTGACGGAGCTGTGCAGGGTGCGTGATTTAGAAAAACACGCTCAGAGCTGATTAAATGAAGCGAATCGCTCCTTGATTTTTTTGTAAATAAGCTGACAATACAGTCAAGTCTTTCAGATGATACGGTTCCGCTAATTTCCGAGAACTTCTTTTCAGGCACAACCGATAAATCATCTTCTTTTTTTACAGTCACATTTTTATTAGCGACTTTTTTTAGGTTATACAGGATAAATTCTTCTATCCCGCTATACACAAAAACATAACATAAATCATCACATACTAAAATATCGCCAATCACATCACGGCTTATTCCGAGTCCTAAAAGAGAGCCTAAAAAGTCGCGGTGAGACAAACCATCTGCGCCTTTAATTTTTAAAAGCGATATGGGAAAGAGTGAAGTGTCAGGCTCTAAATAATCAGGAAAAAACCCGAGTATCTGCCGCTCTGCCCTTTCATATCCGCCCCAAAAACAACCCTTTTTAAAATCGGCCCCCGCAAAGTTTTTTGCTACATATATAAGCCGCTGGTCGCAGAATTTAGTAAACTTAGTCACATTTTTATTATCTGCAGCAAACGCTAAATCGTGAACACGCAAGAGCCATTTGCTGTCTTCTTCAGTTTTAATCATTAGTATGTAAATGGAAATCCTTTTCTGAGTTCATCATTCAAGTCGCCCATAATACCAACATTATAAGGAGCAATTAAGAAAATACCGTTTGTGATTTTCTGGATATTACCGTCAACACCATAAACTGCACCTGAAAGGAAGTCAACAACACGACGTGAAACTTCTTTTTCAAGGTTTTCAAGATTTATAACGATAGGCTTTTTGCTCTTTAAGTGGTCAGCGATGTCTTTAGCATCTTCAAAGCTCTGGAGTTGAACAACAACAACCTTCATCTGTGCTGTTGTGTGGATGTTAACCACCTTGCCGCGTTTGCCTGCAGGTACAACAGGCTCTTCTTCAACGGCAGGAGCAGCAGATAAGAATTCTTCTTCCATTTCCTCCTCGTCCTGTATTCCAATCCATTTTAACATTTTGTCCATTGCGCTCATAAAAATTTCCTCCTAATTTGTATATAAAATTATTTAATATAAACTAAACGTATAAAGCCCGTCCGACTCTTATAATGTTAGCGCCTTCTTGTATTGCGTCTTCATAGTCGTCACTCATCCCCATAGATAAGCAGTCAAAAGAGATGTTAGCGCCAAATTGATTTCCCACCTTTGAAAATAAATCATAGAGTGCAGAAAAATATTTTCTGTTTTCACCCTTAAAGGTCGCTAAAGGCGGAATGGTCATAAGACCGCGCACCTTAATATTTTCAAATCCTGATAAAACCTCTAAAGTGGGGAAGAGGTCGCCTTTGGGCATACCGAATTTAGACTCCTCACCTGAAACGTTGACCTGAAGTAAAATATCCTGCGTTTTGCCCGCTTTTTTTGCAAGCCTTTCAATTTCTTCGGCTAAATGCAGACTGTCAACGGAGTGGATTAAAGTTACTTTATCCATAATATATTTAACCTTGTTTGTTTGCAGATGCCCGATTAAATGCCAGATTGCCTTGTCGCCTAAGATGTCATATTTTTCCAAAAGCGACTGCACTCTGTTTTCGCCAAAGACATTGTGAGAGCTTGACAAAAGCGCATCACACTCAGGGATACCAACGTTTTTTGTAACTGCAACCAAGGTTATGTCCTCTGGCTTTCTCCCTGAAAGAGAGCAGGCTTTTTCTATATTTTCTTTTATTTTTAAAAGATTATCAGCTATCATACTAATTAATCATTTCACCTTCCTGATATTCTGAAGCGTTTATGACAATCTCATCATAAAGCTTGAGCGGATGTGTGCTGTCCTGCGACTCGCAAAGGAGAGTATCGCCGTCTTTGTAGAGAATGTTAACGGGAACAAACCTTAAGATGTTTTCACGTATTACATAAACTCCGTTCTGATTATCCTTAGTACGCAGAGCGGACAGACTTATTTTAAAGCCTTCATATGTCTTTTTAATGAAGTCAATATTTACAAAGCGTTTTTCGAGTAGCCCATCCTGATAGTCGCGACACTCTACAATAACGATTGACTCGCCGTCAATGTCGGGAGAAACGTTGAAAATTTCAACCGCTACAGAGGATGTCGAAATATCATAAAACCTTAGGTATGCAGTATCGCCTGCAGAAAGGTCTGCCACTTTTTCGCTCTCTGCCTTAAAAGCTATGAAATATCTGTAGTTATCAATGATTTTGCAAACGTAAGGGCCGTCTGCTTCTTTGTTTGTTTTGATGTTGTTTTCGTCAAACTCATAAAGCTCATCAAATTTACTGGGAGTAAGCTCGTGCATATTGTATGGAGTGATAAGCTGCTCCAAGCCGTCAATATACGATGAGAAAAGACCTGAGCTTTGAGCATAAATACTGCTTTGTGCCACACCGATTTTTGTTTCCAAATCTGCTCTGGTCTGGTAAAGCGAATCAAGTGTTGCAGATTTTGCCTGCGTGTTGCCCTCGATAACACCTTTGTGCTCAGTGAGCGCTGTGATGTTATATTTTAAAGATGCAACGTTTTGCATATCGTGCATATAGCTGCTCTGGATAATTCCGTCAACATTTGAGCTGATTTCCTGTTCAATTTTTGAAATATCATTTGAAAAGGCAGAGTTTTTGGACTGATTGCCTTCTATGATTGCTATTTTTCTGTTTACCTGTTCAAGCCTGTTTTTAACGTCAGGGTCAACACTGCCTTTATAGATAACGGCAATGAGCGAACCTGTAGCAACGCGCTCACCTGATGTAAATTTTGAATCCATCACACCATCGGTATCAGGGGAGTAAAGACTTTCGTATTTAACAACCATACCCTTTGTGTTTATGGAATCCTCAATTTTTTCTTTATATAAAGTTTCTTTAACAACTGTGTTTGATGCAAAACTTCTGATGACATATATAATGGCGAGCACAGCAAAAACAATAATAAGTGTCAGGTTTTTGTTTTTCATAACCTATTCTCCCATTTTTACATTATACATTATTCTATTATATCACAAATTTACAGCATATGCAACTTTTTAAGGGGAAAAAATAAATATTTTTTTGAATTTTTTAGTGAAATAGATAATATTAAGGAAAAAACCGCCAAAAATCGCAAATCTGCAATACTTGACAAAAGGCCCTATAAAAGATATACTAAAATGGTACAATTTTAAAAAGGATGGATTAAATATGTCAATATATGTAAAATTACTTCAGCATACTCCCGAGCCTGAAAAAGTAGTTTCAGCAGCAGCTAAGCTATGCTATTCAAGTTCAGGTGTTGAGAATATCTTAGATGGCTTGACAGAAGAAAAAACAGATAAATTTTTGTCGATGCTGATGGATATGGGACACGAAAGCCCAATCGAGCACGTAACTTTTACATTCGGAATTGAGGGTGTTTCAAGGAGTTTACTTGCCCAGATTACACGTCACAGAATAGCAAGCTATTCAGTAAAATCGCAAAGATATGTAAAAGAGGGACAGTTTGAATATATAATGCCGCCTGAAATTGAAAATATAGAAGAAGCAAAAGAGATTTACATAAAGGCAATGGAAGACGACCAGAAAACCTATAATGAGCTTTGCGACATCCTTTTTAAAAAGCACTACGACAATATGATAAACGACGGTACAGACGAAAAAGAAGCTAAACGTAAAGCCGAAAAACAGGCAATCGAGGATGCACGCTTTGTGCTTCCAAATGCGTGTGAAACAAAAATGGTAGTAACAATGAATGCAAGGAGCTTAATGAACTTCTTTAGACACCGCTGCTGCTACAGAGCGCAGTGGGAGATAAGGGAACTCGCACGAAAGATGCTGCTTGAGGTTAAAGAAGTTGCACCGACACTCTTTAAATATGCAGGACCCGGATGTGTATATGGTAAATGCCCCGAAGGTTCTATGTCCTGCGGGAGAGCAAAAGAAATGAAGGAGCTTTATAAATAATGGGAAAATTAATAGTAATAGAGGGCGTCGATTCGAGCGGTAAGCAAACTCAGACCGAGATGCTTTTTGAAAGACTGAAAACTGAATATGAAAATGTAAAAACTGTTTCATTTCCCGACTATCAAAGCGATTTTTCACTGCCCGTAAGGAGATACTTGGCAGGGGACCTAGGTTCTGACCCAAATGCTGTAAATGCCTATGCTGCGTCAACGTTTTATGCAATAGACCGCTATGCAAGTTTTAGACGCGACTGGGGCGATTTCTATAAGTCAGGCGGAATAGTAGTCTGCGACAGATATGTGACATCAAACATAGTTCATCAGGCATCAAAGGTGGATAAAAATGAGAAAGAAGACTTCATCAAATGGCTGTCAGACCTTGAATATAAAAAGCTCGGACTTCCCACACCCGATTGTGTGATATTTTTAGATATGCCGCCCGAGTTTGCAAGAATGCTTATGGCAGAGCGAATGAATAAAATAACGGGAGAAAAGGAAAAGGACATCCACGAAAGAGATAAAAGTTATTTAGAAACTTCCTATAATAATGCAGTTTCAATATGTGATTATCTCGGCTGGCAGAAAATATCGTGTGTAGATAGCGGAAACTTGAGAAAAAGAGAAGAAATAGCAGAAGAAATTTACAAAAAAGTGAAAATGATAATAGAGCATTAGAGAGCTAGGAAGAGAAAAACGGAGAAAAACAAAGTTTAAAAAATCTATTTTAAAAAAGTTTAAAAAAGTACTTGACAAACATTTTAACTTTTTGTATAATATCATCCGTACGATTTTGAAAAGAATATATTGAAAGTAACTTAGGAGGTATAAGTTTTATGAGTACATTTATGGCAAAAGCACATGAACTCGACAGAAAATGGTATATCATAGATGCTGACGGCAAGCCTCTCGGTCGTGTTGCAGCTCAGGCAGCAGCAATCTTAAGAGGAAAGCATAAGCCGGAATTCACTCCTCACTGCGACTGCGGTGACCATGTAATCATCTTAAACGCATCTAAAGCAGTTCTGACGGGCAAGAAATTACAGCAGAAAGTTTATTACAGACACACAGGTTACGTTGGCGGACTTAAAGAAGTTAAGTACGACAAGCTTATGGCAGAGCGTCCTGAGTTTGCAATGACAAAAGCTGTTAAGGGAATGCTCCCGCACAACACATTAGGTGCAAAGGCACTCACAAGACTCAGAGTTTACGTTGGCAGTGAGCACGATAACGCTGCACAGAAACCTGAAGCTTGGACTTTAGAGATTAAATAAGGAGGGAATATAGATGGCTGAATTATACTACGGTACAGGAAGAAGAAAAAAGTCAGTTGCTAGGGTTCGTCTCGTTCCCGGTAAAGGCAACATTACAATAAACGAAAGAACAATCGATGAATATTTTGGTTTAGAAACTTTAAAGCTCATCGTTAATCAGCCGCTCGTTGCAACAAAAACACAGGATAAATTTGATGTAATAGTTAAAGTTGCAGGTGGCGGATTTACAGGTCAGGCTGGTGCAATCAGACACGGTATAGCAAGAGCACTCTTAGAAGCAGACGAAGAAGCATATCGTTCAGTTCTCAAAAAGGCAGGTCTCTTAACACGTGACCCAAGAATGAAGGAAAGAAAGAAGTACGGCTTGAAAGCTGCAAGACGTGCTCCTCAGTTCTCAAAACGTTAACAGAATATGTTTTCAATCAAAAACCCACAACGAAAGTTGTGGGTTTTTTAATGAGTTATTCGGGTTAAAATATTTTAAGCCGAATAACTTTGTATTTAAGCCGAATAACTCTTGACATTTTAAGAATTATATTATACAATAAAGACATAATATAGTAGAGGAAGAGGTGTTATGATGAAGCTTAGTGATGAAAAAAAGAAAAGTATAATGTTATATCTTCTTGAGAAAATTGAGCAAAAAGTCGAAAATCCTTCTCGAATTGTAGCGGAAACTTTTGATATTAACAGAGACACCGTATATACTTATATTAATCGGTTAGTTGACGAAAACGCAATAAAGCGCGCAAAACGTGGAATATACGAATTGGTTGACACCGCTTTTGAGTATTGTTTTTTTAGAGAAGAAAATGAAATAGAGAATGAAACCCAGATATATAATGTGAGCTTGAAAAAGCATATAAACGATTTGCCGCCAAATGTACAGGAAATATGGGAATATGCATTTAGTGAGATGGTAAATAACGTAATTGACCATTCCGATGCGAGCAGCCTATTTATTTTAGTTGAAAAGAATTACTTAAAAACCAGTGTTTTTATAAGTGATGATGGCGTTGGAATTTTTGAGAAGATTAAAAAATATTTTGGTTTAGCATCTTTAGATGATGCGATTTGTGAGTTATTTAAAGGGAAACTTACTACTGATAAACAAAATCATTCAGGAGAAGGAATTTTCTTCAGTTCTAAACTGATGGATGATTTTGCTATTTTGTCGAGTAATAAAATTTTTACAGCTGATAAATTTGACAGTAGTAATGTGATAAATACACCAAAAAACTGTTCTAAAGGGACAGCTGTTATTATGTCACTTTCAAATTATACGCACAAAAAAAGCAAAGAAGTATTTGATAAGTATTCAGATGTCAACGGCGGTTTTACAAAAACTATAGTGCCCTTAAAAAATATATTTGATGCGTCGCCTGTTTCAAGGTCTCAGGCAAGGAGAGTGCTAAATAGCCTTGATAAATTTGAAGAGGTTATACTTGATTTTAATGGAGTTGAATGGATGGGGCAGGGCTTTGCGCACCAGATTTTTGTAGTTTTCAAAAACCAGCAACCAAATATTCAAATTATACCTGTTAATATGAATGAAGATGTAACCAAGATGTATAATCACGTTATAAATACTAAACAAGATACAACCATATAAACTGATATGTTTTATTTTCCCACAACGAAGGTTGTGGGAAAATTTTTTTGGATATGGTTTTCAGATATTAATTTATGAAAGAGCTACTCAAGAAAAACAAGGTTTCACCGACCACAATTGTGCTTTTCGGTATACTTTTTTTATATTTCGTTTACATATGTATTTTAAATCTTTCCCTTAATCCCAGCTTTTATTGCACAGATATGTATTCAGATGCATTATATGCGGTTCGGGCATGGGAAAGCAAATCTATCTTCCCTGATGGATGGGTATTTGGAAACCAGTTCTACGTTATCGCAACACCTGTGCTCGCGTCCTTAATTTATGGTATTGTAGGAAATTTTGCACTGGCGATGGCAATTGCTTCTATACTTATGACGATTGGCATTATTCTGTCATTTTTATGGATGACAAAACCTGTTTTTCACCACATTGAAGAACGACTGATTGGTATTTTAGGGTTTGTTGTACTCACCGCAAGTGCGGGAAATGCCATAACTGCTAGAAATGGCTGGCAGATTTTCTTTACAATGTGTTCTTATTATGCTTGCTATGTTATTACTGCATTTGTCTGTTTCGGCAATTTTTTGCGCAGACGTGAAGAACTGACAAAACCTCGTATTGCGATGCTTGTGATTGCACTTGTTTTGTCTTTTGGTTCGGGTATGCAGAGTTTGCGCCAGACGGCGATTATGCTGCCATCTATGCTTGTTATAGAGGGTATTTACCAGCTTATTAGCCTGATGAAATCTAAAAAGCTTGAAGTTAAGCCTCTTATAATTACAGCATCACTTTCAATTGCGAATTTAAGCGGACGTTTAGTAATGCACTTTTTGAATGTTCCTCAAAAAGAAATCTTTTCGTATTCAAGAGTTTTGTCAACAAGCGAGATAGCGGCAGCGGTAAAAGGAAGTCTGACAAATATGGCAAGTCTGCTCACAGGTAAGGACAACTATAATATTATTCTTTTATTGGTGCTTATAGTTATTATAGTAGCAGCTATCCAGTTGATACGTAAAAAAGAAGAGCGTTCTATCAGTTGCAGCATACTTATAGTTCTCCTTTTAATCGGCGTTCTTTGCATAGGAATTTTGGATACATTTACTGATATGACAGTATGCAATATTCACTATTTTATGATTTTCCCGCTTGTTTCGGTTTTGTTTTCCTATGTATATAAATATTGGGATTTTGGTAAAATTATTATTTATGTATCACTTGCGGTATTAGTCGTTTTTTCCCTCAAAAACTGCGTCTTACCTGAGGTGAAAACAGCATTAAAAGCCGACACTGATTTTAGCTATGAAATCAGTGATATGTTGATAGAAAAGGGCTATACCACCATCTATTCAGGATGGAATACCTGTGAAGACATCGCTATTGCTTCCAATGGTAAGATAACGGCGGGATTCTGGGATGGATTAAATGACGTATTTCGTCCTGTTGAATATTTGTGCGACCCCGCAGTTTATGAGACGGAGAGTGATAAGTGCGTATATTATCTCCTTAATAATAACCGTGATATAGCACTTATGCTTGCAGCAGTAAGGGGGGCAGAAATGACTTTGATAGCCGAATATCCCGAGAGGGGAATTTGGATATACGAAGCTTCCGAAAACTTGATGCAGACATCACTTGAATAATTTGATTTTTGCTTTTTTGGGGGAAACAGGATTTAACTTAACAATCAAAAACCCACAACGAAAGTTGTGGGTTTTTATATATATTCAGTTTTACTGTCCAATGCAGAAATTGCAGGGGTTAAAGCCTTTCTTTTTAGCATCATCTAAAGTGTATTCGGTTAGATTTGTTCTGTATTTGACAACCGGGCAGGTTTTAAGGTGATATTTTTTGCCTGCTGAAGTGACGAAAAAAACCGTTTCAGCATTAGTTGAAACAGGAGCATCTTCATCACTTAGAAATGAAGCCCAAGCGCAAATTCCTGTAAAACACAAAATTAAAGCTAATACGATGACACAAAACGTCCTTTTTCTTTTTAAGAAAGAATGGATTTTAAATAAAAGGCCGGGATTTTTAAGATAGAAAGAGAATTCGTTTGCGAATTCTTCTTTTTTTATTTTAGAATAAACAATATCGCTGTTTTTCAGTCCCGGGTCCAGAATATGTCCAAGCTCATGGCTTAAAAGCAGACATTTATCTTCCATACTAAGCCCTGAATTGATGAAAACAAATCGCAGATTGTCCCTTATATATAAGAAAGAATCGTTGTTTTCAATCTCATTTTTAATCTGCAACTTATCAATAAGCTCGCAAAGAGCTTGATGGTTGTTGTGTTTTTTGTACGCAATAACAGTAAACTGCTTTGATTCGATAATACGTACTAAATCATCATAACTTGGGGGAGAAGAGATATTATTTTTAAGTAAAGTCTTTTTGGCAATGCGTTTTAATGAATTGTTTTTTTTCACTGATTCTGTCTATTAATCCTTTCTACCAAATCGAGAACATCCTTTTCTTCATCTGAAAACGGTGAACCTTTAGAGATGCTGCCATAAGCTGCAACCAAAGCATCTTTAAACGATTCGGGACAAACGCGCCTGTATTCTGTCTGGGCAACGGAGGAAACAGTATGTTTTCCAACATCGTCAAGCGCACTGTAAATCTTTAAAAGGTTTAAAAGCTCACTATCGACTGAAATCGGAAAATCATCTGCCGTATAAATATCAAGCTTTTTTAAGATTTTACTAACCATGCCGTAATTTGATGATGATACACCGTTTTTTAAAATAAAGTTTATTGTAGTACGCGGTATATCAACACATTTTGAAAAATTTTCAATAGTCTTGAATTTTTCCTTTATTCTCTTTCTGATCAATTCCTTACACATATCCACCTTAATCACTCCCTGACTATATTTTATATCAAAACATAAGTTTGGTCAATAAAAAATAAGAAAAAAGGTTGACAAATATTCATTCTGTGATACAATAAAAAGACAACACAATATACAAAATACAGAAAAAAGACGACACAAAGAGTCAGCAAAAATACAATTCACTATTACATAATAGAAGAGAGCAGTGCGGCAAATGGAAGTGTATATATCGCATATCCTTATGATACAGACAGAATTGCAGCACATTTGCTCTCAGCAGGCGAATATGCAGAGGGGATAAAACTTCTTTCACAGAATAAGACGGCTGAAATAGATTACTATTATGCATATACAAAGGTCGCAGACGGAGAAACGCTGACGACAAATACTGCAGTATATGACATAACACGTCCTATCATTCCTACGGAGCTTATGGACGATATAACAATCGTTGCGTGGCTTGAAAAGGACGGAAACAGAATTACCGACAGTGAATCAACATTTAAAATTGATTTTGTACATCTGAAA
This sequence comes from Clostridia bacterium, assembly GCA_045648985.1. Taxonomy (GTDB): domain Bacteria; phylum Bacillota; class Clostridia; order UBA1381; family UBA9506; genus SIG437. The sequence goes on along the minus strand of JAZROZ010000004.1, from coordinate 25,789 downwards.
GTTCCGACAACTTCACTTGAGGCAAGCGGAAAAGTAGAATTTGCAAGCGGAACAAAATATAACATATTAAACGATTATCCCGCAGATGAAAATATAATGTTATATTATACATTAGATGGAAGTGACCCGAGTGATTCGGGTAATGCAAACCGTATAAAATATAACGGCGAGGACTTGTTCTTATACAGAGAAACCACCATTAAAGCCGTATATTTCAGTTCGTGCGGCAAATGTGTTGAGTGTAAAGTGCCAAACAAAGAGGGATGTTGGTACGGCATCTACGGAAAGACAGGAACATATAAATACACAGTTCCAAGAACTGTAACAATAGGCGGTGGCTCATCAGGTGGCGGCGGTGCAAACTTTGACAAAACGAGAAAATATACAGTTGATATTTTCGGCAATGAACACCCGACGCACATCAGCTATATAAACGGCTATCCCGACGGAAATGTACGTCCAGACGGAGAGGTTACACGTGAAGAGATTACGTCTATCCTTTATCGTATAACAAATCACGCGTATGAACAACCATTCATAAAAACAGGCGTGGTTTTCCCCGATGTAAATACAGACCGCTGGTCTTCGCACGATATTGAATATATGGCAGAGAAAAATGTAGTAACAGGCTATCCCGATGGTGAATTTAAGCCTGAAAGAAGCTTAAGCCGTGCTGAGTTTGCAACACTCACATACAGGTTTACGAACAGAGGAAAAGCAGATATAGAAAATCCATTTGCAGATATAGATGACAGTCACTGGGCATACAGCGAAATTCTTGCCCTTTATAAAAGCGGTCTTATTGATGGATATGAAGACGGTACTTTCAAACCTGAAAACAATATAACACGTGCAGAGGTTATGACTGTTATAAATAAGCTTCTCGGCAGAAAGCCACTTGAAAGCTACGTAAAATCACTTAGTTTTAATCCGTATAACGACCTTTTTGAAGAAAAATGGTATTACGTAACAATTTTAGAAGCAACAATCACTCATAATTACTGGCTTGATAGTAAGGGCTATGAATATAAATGGGAGGATTGGAAATAGAGGAAATTACAAGCTTATGTACTCGCAGTAAGGAGAAAATAAATGGCAAAAACAGTAATAATTACAGCAATAATCATAGTAGTTATAATTGCTGCTTTGAAAGTGACATATAAGCGGATTGTGAAAGGCAAAAATGAAAAACAGATACCACAGATGATTGAAGTCAGAGTTGAAATCAATCAGGATGACAGATTGTGCTCAAAATGCAAGACAGGTCAGGCAAGCTATAAGCTTGACAATCATTCAGAGATATGCCCCTATATTTATGCCTATAAACATGGAAGATGTAACAATTTTGAGCCTGTGGAAAAATAACTATTAGCCGACCTTTAAAATAAAGGTCGGCTTTTTGCGAAAAATTGACAAAAAATACAGAGTGTGATAGAATATTCTAAATATATTTAAATATTAAAAATTACATAAAGGAGATATTACTATGAGAAAAATCAAAGCACAGCCAATTACACATGAAAATTTTGCACCGTTCGGTCAGTTTTACACAATGGATAAGCCTGAGGGCTATGCTCTTTGCGGTGAGCTTCACTCATTCTATCCTGACCGTCTGGTAGCAGATTCAACTCACAGAGTAGGATATTCACCAATTACAGTAAAAAAACCTGCAAAAATGATTATCACTCAGCAGGAATATCACACAACTACATGGGAGATGATTCTTCCTTTAAATGACGATATGATACTCCACGTTGCTCCCGCATCTGCAGGAACGCCCGTAACAGACCTTGCTAAAGCATTTATCGTGCCAAAAAATACAATAGTTAAAATGAACGCAGCTATCTGGCATTTAGCACCGCTTCCAAAAAACGAAGATGAGCTTAATGCAATTATAATTCTTCCTGAATGTACATATGCAAACGACTGCACAGTAGTTGATTTAAAGGAAGAAGAGCAGTTTGAAATTGAATAAAGCCATTTCATAATACGCAGGGTTTTACATAGGGGGAGAAATATGAAGCTGCTTAAAGAGAGAATAGTAAAAGACGGAATAGTAAAAAAAGGTAACGTTTTAAAGGTTGACTCTTTTTTAAATCATCAGATGGATATAAACCTACTTGATGAAATGGGAAAAGAGTTCAAAAGACGTTTTGAAGGTAAAAAAATTACAAAAATTTTAACGGTAGAGGCATCGGGCATAGCTATTGCGTGTGCTGCGGCTAAATATTTTGATGTTCCTGTTGTATTTGCAAAAAAATCAAAGAGTATAAACATAGACGGAGATACTTTTGTAGCAGTAGTGGAGTCTTTTACGCATAAAAATATAAATAATATTATCGTTTCAAAGAAATTTTTAAATAATGGCGACCGAATTCTCATTATAGATGACTTCTTAGCAAACGGATGCGCTCTTCGCGGACTTATTTCAATCGCAAAAGATGCAGGCGCTACTGTTGAGGGAATAGGAATTGCCATAGAAAAAGGCTTCCAGTGCGGCGGCATAGAAATAAGAGAAATGGGATATAATATAGAGTCACTTGCGATTGTAAACGAAATGAACGATGAAACAGGTGAAATTATATTCGGATAATTATGAAAGAGATATATAAAAACCTTAAAAAAAGCAAAAATTTTTATGATATAGAAATATTTGATTTGCTGGAGTCAACAAACACGACTTTAAAAAATATGGCAAAAGCTGATTGTCATGAGGGAAAAGTAATCATAGCAAAAGAGCAGACAGGCGGCAGGGGGAAAATGAACAGGTCATTTTTCTCACCCAAGTCAAGCGGAATATATATGAGTATTTTGCTAAAGCCTGACCTTACGCCCGATAAAGCCCAATATATGACGGCGCTTGCTGCCGTTGCAGTCGCAGAGACAATAGAGGCCGTTTCAGGTAAGGAAGCCAAAATCAAATGGGTAAACGATATCTACTGTGAAGGTCTTAAGGTATGCGGTATATTAACAGAGTCTGGTTTTGGCCTTTACAGTGACAAAATAGGCTATGCAGTGGTCGGAATAGGTATTAACTTAAAAGTGGCAGACGGCGGTTTTCCAAACGATATTTCACATATTGCAGGTGCGGTTTTTGAAGAAAATGAGTATAGTGACGAAAAGAAAAATGCTATCATTTCCGAAATACTTGAAAGATTTTATCTGTATTATGAAAAAATGGAAGAAAAGTCATTTGCCAAAGAGTATAAAAACCGTTCAAACCTTATCGGTGAGCAAATTGAAATTATAAAAGGCAACGAAACAAAAAAAGCAAAAGCCCTGGATATTGACGATGACTTAAAACTTGTGGTAGAGTATCCTGACGGAACAAAAGAATCATTGATATCAGGCGATGTGTTCCGCATTAAGAAAGCATAAATAATTTTTTAAAAACATATAGATAAAAAGTATAAAACAAGTTTGGAAACGGAGAATTTTTATGCTTTTTTATCTATTCTATCTCCTGCGCTACGGCGCTTTTTTACTATCTTATGTATCAAATGCAAGCTCATTTCCAAAGCCACTTTCACCAAAGGAGGAAGAAAGGCTTTTAGAGCTTTCAAAAGCGGGAGATAAAGAGGCAAAAGATAAGCTCGTAGAACATAACTTAAGACTTGTTGCACACATCGCAAAAAAATACTCACAAAATTTTGCGCTCGATGCAGATGATTTGATTTCTGTCGGCACAATCGGACTGATTAAGGCTGTGGATTCCTTTAACGGAACTAAAAGTGCGCGCCTTTCATCATATGCCTCAAGATGCATTGAAAATGAGATGCTGATGATGATGCGTGCATCAAAAAAAACATCAAAGGAAATATCACTAAATGACAGTCTTGGCGGTGAGTCAGACGGAGAAAATATCACACTTATGGATATTTTATCTGTTGACGACGAAGATGTAATAGACGAAGTCAGCCTGAAAATAGAGTCGAAAAAAATCTATAATGCGATAGAAAAGTGCCTGACAGAAAGAGAAAAACAGATTATAATTCTGCGCTACGGACTTGTGTCTAAGGAATATACACAAAGGGAAATCGCAAAAAAGCTTGGCATATCACGTTCATATGTGTCTAGAATAGAAAAAAAGGCACTTTCTAAAATGAACAGATATTTTAATTCAACGGGAGGAGTATATGACGAAACTATTGATTAAAATGTTTATAAAAGACAGAGAAAATATTGGGGATAAAGAAGTGCGTGCAAAATATGCAACACTGGTCAGCTTTCTTGGAATACTTCTAAACCTGATACTGTTTGGCATCAAAATGGCAGCGGGCGTACTTATCGGCTCAATCGCCGTAATATCGGACAGCTTCAATAATTTATCCGATATGGGTTCATCAGTGGTTTCTGCAGTAGGTATGAAAATGAGTATGCGAAAGCCTGATAAAGAGCATCCGTTCGGTCACGGCAGAATAGAGTATATATCAGCTCTTGTTGTGTCATTTATCATACTTTTGGTAGGCTTTGAGCTTTTTAAAACCTCATTTGAAAAAATTTTGTCACCGCAACAGGTCAAAATGTCACTTATACCGATGGTGATACTCTTAATTTCCGTTATAATAAAGCTGTGGATGTTTTTTGCAAACAGATATGTAGGAAATCTCATAAATTCAAAGGTCATAACAGCAACGGCAAAGGACAGCTTAAATGACGTGGTGGCGACGTCTGTGGTCATTATAGCAACAATAATAGGAACAAAAACAGATTTCCCCATAGACGGAATTTTCGGATGTATCGTATCTGTTTTGATATGTATAACAGGCGTTTCAGTTGTAAAGGATACAGTTGGAGTCCTTTTGGGAGAAGCGGCAGATAGTGAAACTGTAAAAGAAATAAGAGATATAATCTTGAGTCAGGAAAACATCACAGGAATTCACGATTTAATCGTCCACGATTACGGTCCCGGCAGAATAATGGCATCAGTACATGCAGAAGTTCCGAGCGATGCAGATATTTTGGAAATTCACGAAATAATTGATGCTACAGAAAAGCACATAGAAGAAGTAACAGGAGTCCATATTGTAATACATATGGACCCGATAAGTGTAAATTGTGAAAAAACAAATGAAATTAAAGAGGAAATAATAGAAATTGTAAAAAGTATAAATAAAGATTTTGATATTCACGATTTCCGTATGACAGAGGGCGAAAAGAATATTAATTTAATCTTTGATTTGGAAGTCCCATGCGAGCTTGAAGCAGATAGGAGAAACTCTGCAAAAGAGGAGATAGAAAAAAGACTAAAAGAAAAAGATTCAAGGTACTCAGCGGTGATAGTCGTAGATAACAAACACTATAATCTATAGAAATTTTAAAAAACTCTTTACATTTATAAATTATTATGATATAATCATTTTTGCTCGTTTGCAGAGCGGAAAACAAATTCTATTGCGAGGTTTTTGGCGACACTCCGTTTGAGGCCTAAGGCTTGGCAATCAGAAAAAAATTAAAAGGAGGATTTCATCATGAGCATGAAAACAGAACAGAAACAGGAAATCATTGCAAAGTACAAATTGCATGACACAGACACAGGCTCTCCGGAAGTACAGATTGCTATACTTACAGAGAGAATCAACCACTTAAACCAGCATCTTAAGGAAAACCACAAAGACCATCATTCAAGACGCGGTCTTTTAAAGATGGTTGGTCAGCGCCGTGGTTTACTTAACTATCTCACAAAGGTAGATATCGAAAGATACCGTGCTATCATTGAAAAATTAGGTTTAAGAAAGTAATTTAAACGAACAAACAGTGCCACGTTACTGCGCTTTTCGCTGACGTGGCATTTTTTTTGTCAAAAAGTTAAAAAAATAGTCTTTAAATTTCTGATTTTATATGTTATAATATTATACGGGGATATTATGTCTTGAAAAATTCCCCGAAAAAGCTACTATTTTAACGGGTGGTAAGAGATGATTGTAAATACCGACGCGACGTTTGACTCTTTGCAATGCTTTTTAGTGCCAAACGCTTTAGCTAACAGCTTAATAGAAGAAAGCCGCCCTGTTTACATAGCGGTTTATCTTTATGCCCTTTATCAGTATAACAGCGGAAACACAAACATCTCTAATAAATATATAGCAGACGCACTCAAAATCAGCACAATGGACGTTTGTAATGCGTTTTTGTTTTTCAATTCAAAAGGACTCTTAAAGATACATAATTTTTCAAGCATTGACGATGCAGAATTTGATATAGAGTTTTTGGGAACGCAAGGTCTTTCAAAAAAAGCGGTATCAGCCTTTAGACCAAGCTATAAAACCGAAGAAATCAGCAGGAATTTAACTGAAAACCCACGCCTTAGCAGTATGTATAAGGTAGTGAGTCAGCTTCTTGGCAAAGCGCTTTCAACGGCAGATATCGAGCTTTTATATTCATTCTATGATTTTTACGCACTTCCCGTTGAAGTTATTTTGGTGCTGATTGAGTATTTCATTTCAAAGGGTAAACGCTCTTTAAAATCACTTGAAAAAGAAGTTGCAAAATGGGCAAATGCAGGCGTAGACAGTGTAAGGAAAGCCAAAAGCTACATAAAAAAACGTGAAGAATTTTTAAGCTTTACATACAGAGTCCGTTCAATCTGCGGTATAGCGGAAAGAAAGTTTACCCAAAAGGAGCTCGAATATATTAACAAATGGCAAAATGAATATAAAGCAAAAGACGAAGATGTGAAAAAAGCATTTGAGATAACGGTAAATAAAACAGGCAAGCTTGCCTTTGGATATATGGATGCAGTGTTAAAATCATTAATTTCAGAGGGCGGTGCGGACAAGCCTTTAAATCATCAGCCTAAAGCAAAGCAGCCAAGATATGATTTTTCCCAGCTGCAGAAAAAAGCATTTGATAATATCAATAAAAAAACAAGCGGAGGTGATGTCTGATGTCATATGATAAAAATCTTTATTTTCTTGTTTCTGAAGAATATGATGAAATCAGACGCCATAATGCGCAGGATTTAGAAGAAAGAAAAAGAAGAGTATTTTTAAAAGTTCCCCAAATAGAGCAAATAGACAAAGAGATAAAAAATATCGGTCTTAAGATTTTTGAGCTTGGCTTAAAATCATCTAAGGACACACTCTCACTAAAGTTTTCAGCGCTTCGCGAAGAGCAAAAAGCTCTGCTTTTAAAAAGAAATACACTTTTAGTAGAAAACGGCTTTGCATCAGACGAGCTATCCGAGCGATTTATGTGTGATAAATGTCGCGATACGGGAATAGCAGACGGAAAAGACTGCGAATGCTTTAAAAGGAAAATGATTTTAAAATCGTTTGAAAGCTCAAACCTTTCAAAGCAGCTTAGAAATCAAAGCTTTAAAACATTTTCACTCGATGTATATTCAGAAGAGGTTGACGTACGATACGGTGTTTCACCGAGAGCGCATATGAAAAACATATTAGAGCTTTGTATGAGCTTTATAAAAGAATTTGATACTTCATCTGAAAATCTTTTGTTCTGGGGTGAGCCAGGTCTTGGCAAAACGTTCATATCTACGTGTATCGCTAAGGAATTGATAAAAAACGGCTATTCTGTGATATACGAAACAACATACAAGATTTTTTCAATGCTTGAAGATTATAAATTTAAACGTACAAGCGATATTGACGGCTTAAAGGATAAAACAGAAAAGCTCTATGAAGCCGACCTTTTGATTTTAGACGATTTGGGAAGCGAATTTTCCACAAGCTATACAAACGCGGCGCTTTTTGATATAATCAATTCGAGAATGATTTTAAACAAAAAAACAATTATAAACACAAATTTAGATATAGCGGCGCTCGCTGAAAAATACACAGACAGAGTAATCTCAAGGATAATGGGAAATTACAGAATTGTGCAGTTTATCGGCGATGATATACGTCTTAAGAAATCTGAATTAAATTAATATACAAGGGGGATAATTCCACATGGTAACTCACGGCAAAGATGTCAAAATTTTTTCCTGTAACTCACACCCACAGCTCGCGGCAGATATTGCTCGCCTTTTAGGTGTAGGTGTAGGTGATTCATCGGTTTCAATGTTTTCAGACGGTGAAATTTCTGTAAACATCTACGAAACAGTAAGAGGCTCTGATGTGTTCATCGTACAGTCAACCTGTAATCCTGTAAACGATAATTTAATGGAGCTTTTAATTATGATTGATGCCTTCAAGCGCGCGTCTGCAGGCAGAATAACTGCAGTTATGCCATATTTTGGCTATGCACGTCAGGACAGAAAATCAAAAGCACGTGACCCGATTTCAGCAAAGCTTGTAGCAGACCTTTTAACTGCGGCGGGCGCTGACAGAGTCTTAACAATGGACCTTCACGCAGCACAGATTCAGGGTTTTTTCAATATCCCGCTTGACCACTTAGTTGGTGCTCCGATAATTTCGTCATATTACCTTGAAAAATTCAAGGACGAAATACAGGATTTCGTTGTAGTATCACCTGATTTAGGCAGCGTAACAAGAGCAAGAAACTATGCATCAAGATTAAACGTGCCGATTGCAATCATCGACAAACGCCGTCCAAAACCTAATGTATCAGAGGTTATGAACATCATCGGTGATATAAAAGATAAAAAGGTTATCTTAGTTGACGATATGATTGACACAGCAGGAACAATCGTAAACGGTGCTAAGGCATTAAAGGAAAGAGGAGCATTAGAGGTTTATGCTTGCTGTACTCACGCAGTCCTTTCAGGTCCTGCAATAGAAAGAATTGAAGACTCCCCCATAAAAGAGCTTGTAGCTTTAGATACAATTCCGCTGACAGAAGAAAAGAAGATTGACAAAATCAAGATTTTATCTGTTGCACCTGCATTTGCAGAAGCAATCAAGAGGATAGACGGTGACATTTCTTTAAGTGAGATATTTAACTGATGACGAAAAAAGAAAAAGTACTGTTTATAAAAGAGTATTTTGACAAAGAGTATAAAGATGCAGACTGCACGCTTAACTACAGAACACCTTTTGAGCTTTTAATTGCCACGATACTTGCCGCTCAGTGCACAGATGCAAGGGTAAACATCGTAACAGAGGGTTTGTTTAAAAAATATCCCGATGTTTATGCTTTTGCTAAAGCTGACCTAAAAGAGTTAGAGCAGGACATCCGCTCCACAGGCTTTTATCATAACAAGGCAAAAAATATCATAAACTGCTCAAAAAAGCTCATATCTGACTTTTCAGGCAAGGTTCCCGATACTATGGAGGAGCTTTTGAGCTTATCAGGTGTCGGCAGAAAAACTGCTAACCTGATACTTGGTGATGTATTTAAAAAGCCTGCAATAGTTGTAGATACTCACGCAAAAAGAATAACAAACTTAATAGGACTTACAAACAGTTCTGACCCCACAAAAATCGAGATGGATTTAAAAAAGATTGTGCCAAGTGAATACGGCAGTCAGTTTTGCCACTGTCTTGTCTATCACGGCAGGGCAGTCTGCATAGCAAACAGACCGAAGTGCACAGAGTGCGGGCTTAAAAAAATTTGTAAGTATGGTGGAAGTATTGAGCGAAAAAATAAGACTTGATGTATATTTAGCAGAAAATAACGAAGATTTGACACGCGAAAAAGCAAAGTCACTCATTATGGCAGGTGTTGTCTATGTTGACAATCAGAAGTGTGACAAAGCAGGCACGGTGATAACGGACGGTCAAAAGGTTGAAATACGCGGCAAGACTTTAAAATATGTCAGTCGCGGCGGCTTAAAGCTTGAAAAATCTGTTGACGTGTGGGGTATCAGTTTTGATGGCCTTACGTGTATGGACATAGGTGCATCAACAGGCGGATTTACTGATGTAATGCTCCAAAACGGCGCTAAAAAAGTTTATGCAATAGACGTAGGCTATGGTCAGCTTGCGTGGAAGCTGCGTACCGACGAGCGCGTTGTGTGTATGGAGCGCACAAACATAAGATATGTCAAAAAGGAAGACATACCCGACATAATCGACTTTTTCAGTGTTGATGTTTCGTTCATATCGCTAAAGCTTGTACTTCCTGTTGCCTATGAGCTTTTAGAAAATAGCGGCGAAGCGGTAGTTTTAATAAAACCGCAGTTTGAAGCAGGCAGAGAAAAAGTCGGCAAAAAAGGTGTAGTAAGAGATATTGCCGTTCATAAAGAAGTCGTTATGGAAATAACAGACTTTGCTCAAAGCTTAGGCTTTGGACTCATTGGCATCGACTTTTCGCCAATCAAAGGCCCTGAGGGAAATATTGAATATCTCCTCTATATGAAAAAGGGCGCAGAAACTTTGATAACAGACGAAGATAAGGAAAATGTAGTAACAAAATCTCACGAAAATTTAGATAAATAATTAAAAATCGTAAAAACACATTCCCTGCAGGAATGTGTTTTTTTATCTTGATAAAATAATTAAATTGTGATATACTATATCTACCACAATATTTAACGACTGTCAAAAAACAGACATCTAATTGAATAAAGTTGCGCTTGAGAGGTACGCTATGTAAAAAGCGTACACTCTTGTTTCATCATACTCTTAAGCGTACCTTTAGGTGTTATATTAGATGTATTGAGGTTAAATGTTGTGGTGACTTTACCTGAAATCAAGATGTACGTTTTTTGTGCGTGACTCTGCTTTCGGGTGGGTTACGCACTTTTTTATTTAGCGGGGAATAGTATGGAAACAGAGAAAAAGGCTTGTTGCATATTTGGACACAGAAAGTTTACGGAAAAAGAAGAAGTAAAAGAAAAACTGACAGAAATAATTGAAAATCTTATAACAGAAGAAAATGTTAACACTTTCCTTTTTGGAAGTCAAAGTGAGTTTGACGACTTGTGCCGTGAAGTTCTTTGCAAGAAAAAGGAAAAGCATCCGCACATCAAAAGAATTTATGTGCGTGCTGAGTATCAATATATAGATAAAGATTACGAAAACTATCTTCTGGAAAGTTGTGAAGAAACATACTTTCCAGAAAGTGTAATAAATGCAGGTGCGACATCTTATATAAATCGCAACTATGAAATGATTGATAAATCGGATATTTGTATCGTATATTACAAGGAAGATTACCTGCCGCCAAGACGAAAAAAAGGGAAAAGATTTTTATCAGATTATCAACCAAAATCAGGTACAGCTATTGCATATGACTACGCTAAAAGAAAGAAAAAGAGAATTATAAATGTTGCAGAAAAACTGTAATGGACATTTTTTACATCCCCAAAACATAAAAACCCCGAAACAATATAATTGTTTCGGGGTAAAATATTTTTTATCATTTATTTTTTAATTTCTTCTAAGCAACGTGAGCAAATATTTCTTCCTTTAAAACTGAATACATCTGTCCCACTTCCGCAGAATATGCATGATGGTTCATATTTTTTAAGAATAATTGCATTACCGTCAACGTATATTTCCATGCCGTCTTTCTCAGCAATATCAAGCGTTTTTCTAAGCTCTTTCGGAATTACTACACGACCTAATTCATCTACTTTTCTGACAATACCTGTTGATTTCATCTTGTTCTACATCCTTCCTGAAAGTTTACAAGCCTATGATAACACAAAAGTCGAAAAAGGTCAATATTGGTAATAAAAATGTAATAAAATTTTATGGGATAAATATGTAAACAAAAGCTATAAAAGGTTGACAATTATGGTAAAAAAATGTATAATGGAAACTGATAATTTGTGGCGTTTTTTAAGCTTATTACCAAATGAAAAATTAGGAGCGATTTAATAATGTTCAAAACTGACTCAAGCTTATTTACGATATTTGCATTTATAGTAGCATTTATAATGACATTCACCGCAACTCCGATAGCACAAAAGGTAGCATTTAAGGTTGGAGCAGTTGATGTACCAAAGGACAAACGCAGAATGCATAAGACACCAAAGGCAAGACTTGGCGGAATAGCCATATATTTCGGTTTTTTGGTAGGTGTGCTTTGTTTTGGAAATATATTTACACCAACAGCATCAAGTAAACAACTAATAGGCATCCTGATTGGTGCAACAATGGTAATGGTGCTTGGTGTGTTTGACGATATCAAACCGAGAAAAGCATGGTTTAAGTTCTTAATCCAGATAGTAGCGGCATCAATTCCCGTGCTGTTTGGTGTGAGAATAGGCTTTTTGTCAAATCCTTTTGCTGTTGACCCATATATCCTGCTTCCAAAGTGGATTTCAGTAATAGGCACAATATTCTGGATTGTCGGCGTGACAAATGCCGTTAACTTAATAGACGGCTTAGATGGCTTAGCTGCAGGAATATCGTCGATTGCAGCTATTGCACTTTTGTCAGTTCTGATGATTCAGCACATAACAGTTGTAAACCTGCTGATACTGGCGGCGGCTTTAGCCGGTGCATGCTTTGGATTTTTGCCCTATAACTTCAATCCGTCTAAGCTCTTTATGGGCGATAGCGGTGCGTTGTTTTTAGGATTTGTGCTCTCTTGTATATCAATTCAGGGACCGTTTAAGATGTATCTTGCATTCAGTGTGCCGTTTTTAGTTTTAGGACTTCCGATTTTTGATACATTATTTGCAATCATAAGAAGAATAATCAAACGTCAGCCAATTATGGCGCCTGACAGAGGACATCTTCATCACAGACTGATTGATTTGGGTTTTTCCCACAGAACAACGGTAATAATTCTCTACGGACTCAGCGCGATACTGGCTGCAAGCGCTATTGTAATGATTGTAACAGGCTTTAAAAGAGCACTTGTTTTACTACTTTCAGTACTTTTATTCGCTTTCTTTGCATTTACGTTCTTAGATAAAGAAGACGCTCATATAGAAGAAAATAAAGAAGATATAAAACAGGAGGCAGAAGATGACAAAGAAAATTAAGGTTATGACAGTTTTCGGTACAAGACCGGAAGCAATCAAAATGGCACCTCTTGTAAAAGAACTTGAAAAGAGAGAAGAGATAGAGTCAATCGTGTGTGTCACAGCGCAGCACAGACAGATGCTTGACCAGGTTTTAGAGCGCTTTAATATCACACCTGACTATGACCTTGACGTTATGCAGGAAAAACAGACACTTTCGCAGATTACATCAAGAGTGCTTATGGGGTTAGAAGAAGTGATAAAAAAGGTTAAGCCTGATATTGTCTTAGTTCACGGCGACACAACAACAACCTTTGCAGGTGCGCTTGCTGCCTTTTACTGTCAGGCAAGGGTAGGTCATGTTGAAGCAGGCCTGAGAACATATGATAAATATTCGCCGTACCCTGAAGAAATGAACAGAAAGCTTGTAACATCAATAGCAGACCTTTTCTTTGCGCCAACCGAAAACAATAAAAACCACCTTTTAAAAGAAGCGGTAAATGAAGATGCAATATATATAACAGGAAATACTGTAATTGATGCAGTAAAGATGACTGTAAAGGACGATTACGTATTTGAAAATGAAGCACTGCGACAGATTGACTATGATAATAACAGAGTAGTTTTAGTAACGGCTCACAGACGTGAAAATTTAGGCGAGCCGCTAAAGAACATCTGCAGAGCGATACTCAAAATGGTGGAAAGCCATGAAGACGTAGAGGTTGTATATCCTGTTCATCTTAACCCTCTGGTAAGAGAAGTGGCATTTGATATTTTGGGTGCGCATGACAGAATTCACTTAATAGACCCTGTAGATGTCGAAGAGCTCCATAACCTGATGGGCAGATGCTATATGGTAATGACCGACTCAGGCGGACTTCAGGAAGAAGCACCATCACTTGGTAAGCCTGTTTTGGTACTCAGAAATGAAACTGAAAGACCTGAAGCAATCTATGCGGGAACAGTTAAGCTTGCAGGTGTAGATGAAGAAGTAATACTTAATTTAGCAAACGAGCTTTTAGATGACAGCAGTAAGTATGACGAAATGTCTCACGCAGTAAACCCATATGGTGACGGAAGTGCATCACGCCGCACGGTTGATGCGATACTTCACTATTTTGGATTGGGTGATAGACCACAAGATTTCACATATTAATAATAAAAGGGTGGCATTGCCACCTTTTTTGATAGAGGAGAATTTGTTTTGAAAATTGTAATACAAAGAGTTTTAGAAGCTAAAGTCAAAGTAGATAATAAAACTGTTGGCGAAATAGGAAAGGGTTATCTGCTTTTTCTCGGAGTTTCCAATGACGATACAAAAGAGATAGCCGATAAAATGATTGAAAAAGTAAGCCGTTTGAGAATTTTTGAAGACGAAAACGAAAAAATTAATCTTGATATTTCTCAGGTGGGTGGCGAGGTTTTAGTTGTTTCTCAGTTCACCTTATATGCAGACTGCAAAAAGGGTAACAGACCCAGCTTTGTAATGGCAGGAAAGCCTGATTTAGCCGATGAAATTTACGAACACGTAAAATCAAGATGCGTAGAGCTTTTCGGGAAAGTGGAATGCGGAATATTTGGCGCCGATATGAAAGTATCTTTGGTAAATGACGGACCGTTTACGGTGTTACTGGATAGCAATGAGATATTGTAAAAGCGGTGGGTTAACCCACCGCTTTTATAATATTTTTATTATTCAACTTCTTTAAATGAAATAATCTCTTCTGACTCTGCAAGCTTTGACATAAGCATAACAAAAGCAGTTTTCTTAGAAAACGACACTTGCAGGATAGCAGAGAGATGTCCGTTTTCAAGCTTTTTAAATTCAAGGTTAATCACTTTTGTATCTTTTCTTGAGATGTTTTCTATAAACTCCTGCAGAAAAGCTTTGTTTTTAAGCTCTATATGGAATTTGCGCTTTGTTGAAGATGATTTAAGTCTTGCTGAAAGCGGATTTAAAACTATCATAATAAAAAGCACCAAAAGTACAGTAAATCCTGCTAAAACATAGAAACCTGCACCAACAGTAATTCCCACGCAAGCAGTTGTCCAAAGACCTGCTGCAGTTGTGATACCTCTGATTTTGTTGCCATCAGCAATGATTGAGCCTGCACCTAAAAAACCGATACCTGAAATTATCTGTGCGCTCATTCGCATAACTTCAGCAGGGATATTATAATACTCGGCAAGACTTATGCTTGTTACCATAACCAAAGCAGAGCCAAGAGATAAAAGCATATGTGTTCTCAGGCCTGCCTCGTGGTGATTACCTCCGCGTTCAAAGCCGATGATACCGCCACAAACTAAAGCCGTCAAAAGCCTTAAAAGTAACAAATAATCAAAAGTCATGATATACCTCCGTCAAAGATTTTTAGATATTATACCATAGAGCTTTCCCTTTTGCAACTATAATACGTAAGTCTGAAATAGAGTATAAACAATAGGTATTGTGATAATACATCCAATCATAGACACAAAGCAAAGCTGAGCACCTGTCTTACTGTCACCGCCAAATGCTTCGGGAAAGACGATACTGTTGAGTCCTGCAGGAAGAATTAAAAGAGTCATCATAGAAATTGACGCTTCGGGTGAGAGATTTAAGTATCTCAAAACAGGTATAAACAGGATTGGAATTATGAGTAGCTTTATAAAATAAATAAGATATATCTTGCCGTTTGCGACCATCGACTTTAAGTCGTTTGAAGCAAATATAATACCCGTTAAAATCATACCGACTGGTGCCATACAGTTGCCGCCCGATGTCATAACATTAAGTAAAAATGCAGGAATTTTAACATTAAGAAGACCTAAAATCATACCAATGAACATACCAATCATAGGCATATTTAAAACTGACTTAAAAGAAAGCACTTTGTTCGGGTTTAATAAATATATGCCGACAGAATTGATAAATATGCTGAAAGGAAGAGTGAAAACCATAAAGTTAAAAAGCATCTGTTCACCGAAAATCGCTTCAATAATAGGGTATCCAAAATAACCAAGATTTGTTATTGTCATTGTATAAAGATATACATCAAACGTATCCTTTTTGATTTTGCCGTTTTCTCTTGCAAAAATAAATGAAAAGACATAGCCGACAACAATACAAACCAAAAGAAATATTATGGAAATTCCTATTAAAATTGCTTTATCGAGTAAAATATCCCTTGTAAAGTTATTTGCAAATGTTTTAACCGATAAAAGTGGTGTAAACACGTTAACCAGCATAACAGATAAGCTTTTTGATAAGTCTTTTGTGACTTTTCCTGATTTTTTAAGCCAGTAACCTAAAAGTATAAACATAAACAGAGTAAGTGTCTGGTCCAGTGTGATTTTAAAAAGTTGTAACACGTAAAATTCCCCCAAAAATATTTCTGCTGTTGGTATTTAAAAAAACAAATGCTGTAATAATATGTTTGTTCCCATTATAACTAAAATTGCACCGCCTAAAATCTGGGCTTTAGCGCCAAGCTTGTTTCCGATTTTCTTGCCTAAAAGTGCGCCGATAGGTGATAAAATAAATGTTATAATACCTATTGTAAGAACGCTTTTTATGATGTTCATTTTCATAAATGCAAAGGAAACACCAACGGCGAGTGCATCAATGCTTGTTGCAAAGCTAAGCACTAAAAGAAGCTTTAAATTAAGCTCTCCTGTGTCACATTTATCATCTGCTTTAAAAGCATCAATAATCATTTTAATGCCGATATATCCCAAAAGCACAAAAGCAACCCAGTGGTCAACAGCCACAACGTAATCAGAAAACAGATTACCAAAAAACCAGCCAATCAGCGGCATAAAAGCCTGAAATCCACCGAAAAAAATGCCAAACTTAAGTGCATCTGTTTTTTTGAAGTTAGGAGTGCAGATTGCATTGGAAACGGAAACGGCAAAAGCATCCATAGAAAGACCAATCGCCGTAATAATCAGTTCAATAAAAGACATACATCCTCCTAAGTATAATTATGCCGCCTTTTTTAAGGCGGCATATAGTTTGTTTTTTAACTTATCTTATCTTGCAAGCTCAAATTTATCGTGAAGAGCCTGAACTGCTTTCTGTTCGTAGCCTTCGTCGATTAAAACAGAAACCTTGATTTCAGATGTTGCAATCATATGTATGTTAATGTGAGCTTCATATAAAGCTTCGAACATCTTAGCTGCAACGCCTGGGTTTGTTACCATACCTGCACCAACGATAGATACCTTGGAAACAGCAGTTGTGTAGCTTAAATCTTCAAAATCAATTATATTCTTGTTAGCATTTAACAATTCAATAACTTCATCAATCTTTGTCTGTGAAACTGTAAAGCTGATATCTTTTTTGTTGTTTCTTCCAATTGACTGCAGGATAATATCTACGTTTATGTTATGTTTTGCTAAAAGAGAGAATATTCTAAACGCCTTTCCAGGAGTATCTTCTATGCCAACAAGTGAAATTCTAGCCACGTCGCAATCCTTAGCGACACCTCTTACCATCATTTTTTCCATATCTACATCCTCCTTAACAACAGTTCCTTCAGCTCTTGTAAGAGAAGAACGAACGCATAAATTCACATTATATTTTTTAGCCATTTCAACGGAGCGGTTATGAAGAACATTAGCACCTAAGCTTGCAAGCTCCAGCATTTCGTCGAAAGTGATTTCATCAAGTTTTTTTGCTTCGGGCACAATACGCGGGTCGGTTGTATATACGCCGTCAACATCTGTATAAATTTCACACAAATCAGCATGGCAAGCAGCAGCAAGTGCAACAGCAGATGTATCAGACCCGCCACGACCGAGTGTTGTGATATTATCATATTTACTTACACCCTGAAAACCTGTAACAATAACAATTCTTTTTTTATCAAGCTCTGCCTTTATGTATTCAGGGTTTACCTTGCGGATTCTTGCACTGGAGTGGTTGGAATCTGTGGTAATTCCTGCCTGCCAGCCTGTCATTGAAATAACAGGAAAGCCAAGCTTTTCAATTGCCATAGCGAGTAGTGAAGCTGAAATCTGTTCCCCTGATGAAAGGAGCATATCCATTTCTCTTTTAGAAGCGGCAGGGTTGATTTCTTTTGCCTTGTCAATTAAATCATCAGTAGTATCGCCCTGAGCTGAAACTACAACAATAACATCGTTTCCTGCTTTGTATGTATCTGTTACGATGCTTGCTACGTTAAATACGCGCTCAGCATTAGCAACAGACGAGCCTCCGAATTTCTGAACTATAAGACCCATTTAAAGACCTCCCATTTTTTTTGTATCAAACTTTATTATAACATATGTATTCATCAAATGCAAGAAATAATTATAGAAAAAAGCACAAACCAGAATAAAATCTGATTTGTGCAATATTACCTTATTTACTGTATTTTTTCATCAGCTCTAAAGTTTCTTTTCCCTTGCCATATACATAGCACCAGTCTGAGCCGCAGAACAGCATATCAACACCGAGTGATGACCATGTTTCCACGTCATTTCCGCTGTAGCCACCCGCTAAGCCCACACATTTGCCGTTTTCTTTTAAAATCCTGATTGCTTCCTTGATTTTTGACATTGTCTTTTCGCCGTAAACATTTAAGAAATCTCCAAGGGAAGCTGATAAGTCATTCGGTCCAAAGATAAATCCGTCAACGTACGGAATTTTAAAGACTTCTTCAAAATCTTCTATAAAATCAATGTGCTCAATCTGAACAAATCTGCACATCTCTAAATTCTTCTTGTCAACATATTCTTTAGCATCTTCAGAGCCCCAGCCAATAGCACGAAGCGGACCAAAACCACGTGTTCCAAGTGGCGGATAGAGTGTCATATCCATAAGCTCACGAAGCTCTTTTGCAGATTTTACCATAGGAAAAATAATGCCCTCAGGTCCCATTTCCAAAATCTTCTTGGTTGTAGTCAGGTCATTTTGCGGAAGACGTACAATAGCAGGAATCTGTGCAGAACGTGCTGCATTTAAGTGGCAGTATATCTCCTTGCAGCTCATATATGTATGCTCCATGTCAACCCAGACGCAGTCATAACCTATGTTTCCCATGATTTCACAAAGACATGGGTCAGTAAGACAAACCAGGCTTCCTAAAATCTTCTCTTTGTTTTCAATTTTTTTACGTAATAAATTCACTTTTTTCACCTCTATGAATATTATATCAGTAAATGCAAAAATAGAAAATAGATATTTCTGCAAATGCATTGTAATTTCTGCAAATAAAAGCAAAGATTGATTTTTTTGTCGAAAAGATGTATAATAAATTAGGAACAAAATGGGGGGATAGTAATGTCAAAAAAATATTTTGCATGTGTATATGGCGGAGCTAATGAAAGAATTGATATCCGTCATAAAGAAAAAATATACGAATTGGGAAAAATTATAGCTAAATACAACGTCGCTTTAATATATGGTGCAGGAGCAACAGGATGTATGGGCGCGGTTGCTCGCGGAGTAAAAGAAAACGGCGGTTTTGTAATGGGTGTAACGCCTGATTTTATCAGCGGATTTGAAGCAATCTTTGACTGCGACAATAAAATTATGGTAGATACGATGGCGGAAAGAAAAACGATTATGGAAAAGCATGCTGACATTTTCTTTATTGCACCGGGCGGTATTGGTACTATGGATGAGTTCTTTCAGGTGCTGACACTTAAATATTTAAAACGTATGGATGTGCCGATCGTTGTATTAAATCTTGACGGATTTTATGATTCATTAATAAACCTGATTGATAATTTGGTAAAACAAGGCGCAGTAACGGAAGAAATACATAAGCTTTTTGATGTAGTGACAGAAGTAAACGAAGATACAATAGGAGTTTTACTTAAGAAAATAACAAAATAAAACAAAGGAGAAAGAAATGAAGGAGAGAGAAAAGTTTTCATCAAGACTGGGATTTATACTGATTTCAGCAGGCTGCGCCATAGGACTTGGCAACGTCTATCGTTTTCCCATTATGACAGGGGCATATGGCGGAGCACTTTTTGTGCTTGTATATATCGGCTTTCTTTTACTTATGGGACTTCCGATAATGACAATGGAGCTTTCCGTAGGAAGAGCAAGCCAGAGAAGTATCGCATCGTCATTTGACGTGCTCGAAAAGAAAGGACAAAAATGGCATCTTTTAAAGTATGCGGGTATTGCAGGTAACTATCTTCTGATGATGTTTTATACAGCCATTTCGGCGTGGATGGTGATTTATTTCTTTAAATATATAAGTGGCTCAATTCTTCAGTTTAAAACATCCGAAGACTTAGCCGGAGTTTTTGGCGCAGTTGTATCAAACACACCTCTTATGATGGGCGCAACATTTGCAGTTATTTTGGTTTGTTTTTCAGTATGCTCACTCGGACTTCAAAATGGTGTTGAAAAAATCACAAAATGGATGATGATAGCACTTTTATTACTTATGGTAGGACTTGCTATATATGCGTGCACACTTCCAAAGTCTTTAGAGGGACTTAAGTTTTACCTTGTTCCGTCACTTGACGGTGTTAAGGAGCACGGACTCTGGACAGTTATATCAGCCGCTATGGGACAGTCATTCTTTACACTCAGTATAGGCATTGGCTCAATAGCAATCTTCGGAAGCTATATAAGTAAGGACAGGAGCTTAACAGGTGAAGCAATCACGATTTTGTCACTTGATACATTCGTTGCATTAACATCAGGCCTCATCATTTTCCCTGCCTGCTTTACTTATAATAACGGTGTAACTGCTGATGCAAAGACAGTCGGAGCAAGCTTTCTTTTTACAACACTTTCAAGTATATTCAACGCAATGCCGGGTGGTAGAATAGTTGGAGCCCTTTTCTTTGTATTTATGATTTTTGCAGCATTTTCAACTGTTATCGCCGTGTTTGAAAATATCATATCTTTCTGGCTTGAGCTGACTAAACTTTCAAGACGCAAGGTAGCCTTAATAAACATCATTTTAATCACAGTTTTATCACTTCCCTGCATACTTGGGTTTACTGTATGGTCAGATATACAGATAGCAGGAAAGGGAATAATGGACTTAGAAGACTTTGCCGTATCTAACATATTGCTTCCGCTTGGCAGCCTTTTCTATGTAATTTTCTGTACATCACGTTACGGCTGGGGCTGGGACAAGTATTTTGCTGAAGTTAACGAGGGAAAGGGACTTAAGCTCTCCAAAGTCTTGAGACCATACCTTTCATTCGTTTTACCGATAGCTTTGATTATTGTATTTATAGTATCTGTATTCTAAAAAGAATAGAAACGAAAAGCGACAAGATTTTAACTAAATGTAGAAAAACCTCGATTCATTCGAGGTTTTTCTTTTGTCAAACGCCTTTTGACTACGAACAAACTTCGCCGCTCGGTGTACAACAGTACACCTTCGGGTAACCAAAAGCAAGGTAAAGCCTTGCTTTTGCTCAGTTTGTCCAATCTGCACTATTTTCCGTCCAGCCTAAAAGGAGCTGTAGCAAAATGAATTTCATTTTGCTACAGCTCCTTTATTATGTATAGAAATACACCAGCTAAGCTGGTGTTTCCAAAAGGGCTTTTAGCTTTTTTGGAAGTCTTCACCTTGAGGGGAAGGTGGGTTTTGCATAGCAAAACTCGGATGAGGTGCAGGCTTTTTTACATTCCCACAATTTTGCCGTCTAATGACCAGGTGTTTACCTTGGTGATTTTTACATTAACATAATCTCCGACTTTTACATCATTTGAAATCGGAAAGTTCACAGTTTTTCCTGTATCTGTTCTTCCTGCAAAAACATCAGGATTTGTTTTACTCGGTCCTTCAACCAAAACTTCTAAAACCTTTTCGCCGTATGTTTCATTTATTTCTCTTGAAATTGTGTTCTGGACATCTAAAAGTCTGTCAAAGTTTTTATGCTTTTCCTCGTCAGTTATCATATCTTCCATAACTGCTGCAGGAGTGCCTGAACGTTTTGAATAAATAAAAGAGAAAATAGTGTCAAAACGTACTTTTTCGAGGACATCGATGGTTTCTTCAAAATCCTCCTTTGTTTCATTTGGAAATCCCACGATTACATCGGAGGAAAGAGCTATATCAGGCATTTTTGACTTTATTTTATCGACTAAAGCAAGGTAATCCTCTTTTGTATATTTTCTGTTCATCTTGTCAAGAATTCTGTTGCTTCCAGCCTGGAACGGAAGATGAAGCTGATTACATACTTTTTCACATTCTGCCATAGCATCAATCAGTCTGTCTGTCATATCCTTTGGATGCGATGTCATAAAGCGGATGCGCTTCAGACCATCTATCTCATTTACTTTTCTCAAAAGCTCGGCAAAATCAATGCTCTCATCTAAGTCCTTTCCGTAAGAGTTGACGTTTTGACCGAGTAGGGTGATTTCTGTCACACCTTTTTTTACGAGTGAGCGAACCTCTGCCAAAATGTCAGCACATTTTCTCGAACGTTCTCTTCCGCGTGTATACGGTACAATACAGTACGAACAGAAATTGTTGCATCCATACATAACAGAAACCCATGCTTTAGGCGAATTCTCACGATAAACAGGCACATCTTCTATAATATCACCGTGTATATTCTCTACATCAATAACGGCAATATGAGAATTAATAGCTTCAAAAAGAATCTGAGGAAGCTTATATAAAGTGTGAGTTCCGAAAACAACACTCACGTGCTTATATTTTGATTTAATTCTTTTTACCATATGCTCCTGCTGCATCATACATCCGCATATGCCGATTATAAGGTCAGGCTTTTTTAGTGCCAAATGCTTTAAAGCACCAAGATTTCCCAAAACTCTGTCCTCTGCGCCCTCACGAACGGCACACGTATTAAAGAGAATAAAATCAGCTTGTTCATTGTCGTCGGTAAACCCAAATCCCATCAGTTCAAGGATGCCTTTAATACGTTCGGAATCATTTTCGTTCTGTTGACAGCCGAAAGTGAGAATGTTTGCCAAAGGCCTAAAGCCGCGCGCCTGATACAAGCTTTTAACGCGTTCTATATATTCATTTTGTAAGTCCATTTCTTTATATGATAAATGTTTAGCTTTGTTTTGCATTTTCTCGCCTCCGTTTGTAATTATACTATGAAACGAAAAAACAGTCAAGCAAATAAATCTTTTCTTGTATTTGCGACGATGATGTGGTAAAATAGTTTCATATACATCATTATATAAACAAAAGAAAGGGTAGATATTATGATTTATGGTGTGGCTTTACTGGCCGGATGTATGTTTGTAGGTTCATTTGTTGGGAATTTATTAGGACTTGTGACAGGTCTTAATTCTGATATTGGCGGTGTTGGTTTTGCGATGATTCTGCTTTTATTGGTAACCAATTCGCCCAAGGCAACTAAAATTTTACCTGAAACATATACAAAGGGAATTAATTTTTGGAAAGAGATGTATATTCCTGTTACAATTGCTATGTCAGCATCTCAAAATGTTGTCAGTGCTTTAAATGGTGGGGTTTTAGCATTAGTTTTAGGTGTTGGTGTTGTACTGTTAATGCTATCCATTATTCCATTGTTTAATAAATTTACATCAGGGAAAACGGCAAACGAAGAAGTGACGGAGGTAGAAAGATGAAAGAAATAGCAAATATTTTTGTGGAGCTTTTTATAGATAATGGATTTGTTATGTCTTTTTTGATTGTTGGAATTATTGCAATGTTTGCAAGCTTTGTTTCTGCTAAAGTTACACGCGGAAGAATACATGCCTCGGCAATAGCAATTTTCTTTGGACTTATTTTAGCATACATAGGCGGAAAAATTGCAGGAGGCTCAAAGGGATTGGCAGATGTAACAATGTTTACAGGCATCGGTGTTTTAGGAGGTTCTTCTCTTCGTGATTTCACAATTATATCAACAGCTTATGGTGCAAAACTTTCTGAAATCAAAAAAAGCGGTTTGATAGGTGTTATTTCTCTTTTGTTAGGGGTTGTACTTACATTCATTATTGGTGCTTTGGTTGCAGCTGCATTTGGCTATCGAGATGCTGCCAGTGTGGCAACTATCGCAGCAGGTGCCGTTACTTTTATAGTAGGACCAGTTACAGGTGCGGCAGTTGGTGCAAGCTCTGCTGTCATTGCAATTTCGATAGCAACAGGTGTATTTAAGTCTATTGCAGTAATGCTCCTTACCCCTATGCTTGCAAAAAAAATAGGGCTTACAACACCGGGCTCAGCTATGGTATTCGGCGGACTTATGGGAACTACAAGCGGAGTGTCCGCAGGCCTTGCGGCAACTGACCCAAAATTAGTTCCTTATGGTGCTATGACTGCTACCTTTTATACAGGACTTGGTTGCTTGCTTTGTCCATCGGTATTATATTTCCTGGTAAAAATATTTTTGCCGTAACAAGTAAACCAATTCGGGAATAGTTTTTTATTACTATTTGGGAAGAAAGGCTATGTAATATGAATATTTCAATTCTTGATATTGTAACATTGGGTGATGATTTAAATTTCGAGTCAATTAACCGTCTTGGCAATGTAAAGGTGTATGACTTGACACGTCAGGAAGACGTTATTGAAAGGATAAAGGATGCAGAGGTAGTCATTTTAAATAAGGTAAAGCTAAACCGTGAAAATCTGCCGTATGCTAAAAATTTAAAGCTCATTTGCGTTACTGCGACAGGCTTTGATAATATTGATATTGAATATTGCAGGGAAAATAATATAGCAGTATGTAACGTTGCAGGATATTCTACAGACAGTGTCGTGCAACTCACGATTGCGATGGCTTTTTCACTTGCTACAAATCTTAATTCGTTCGACAACTATGTAAAGTCGGGAGCCTATACAGATAGCGGTATATTTAACTGCGTAAAGCCGGTGTTTCGTGAAATGTCAGCTTTAACGTGGGGTGTTGTCGGTCTTGGAAATATCGGAACAAAGGTTGCAAATATTGCAAAAACAATGGGCTCAAGGGTTTTAGCATATAAAAGAACACCTGTACCTGAATTTGAATGTGTTGACATTGATACACTCTTAAGAGAAAGTGATATTATAAGCATACACACGCCTCTAAACAGTGACACATATCACCTTATAAATGAAGAAAGACTAAAAATTATGAAAGACGGTGCAATACTCATAAATGTTGCAAGAGGAGCAGTCTTAGACGAAGCCGCAGTAACTAAAGCCGTTATGGAAAAGAAGCTTTCAGGACTAGGTGTAGATGTATATTCCCAAGAGCCTATGCAAAAAGACAGCCCATATCAGCAGATTTTAAACAGAGAAAACGTTATTTTTACACCGCATATGGCGTGGGGCGCGTTAGATGCAAGACAGAGATGTATCTTAGAAGTTGCAAAAAATATTGAAAGCTTTATAAAAGGCGGAAATCGCTCAAGAATTGTGTAAAAACCAAGTGTTTATAATATAAAATTTAATATTGTCCGAAAAACCGAAAGAGAGCAATCCGAACTCCGATTTTTAGAGGCGGATTTCCGCTTTCGATGTGTTAAAATACTCGGTAATCCGTCAGGATTACCTGCGTTTTTGCCTTCCGCAACCAAAAATCTGCACTCTAAAAATTCTATGACCTAAACGAAAGAAATTTTGAGCAGATTTTGGTACGGATGATGAAGCAAGGCTCGTGCCTTGCGAAGATGATAAGCCGAAAGATGCCGAAATTTCATCGTTTTAGGCGGGTTCGGATTGCTCTTTTTCGGTTAAAGTGTCGTTGATACTGTATAGGTATCAATGGTGAAAAGGGAACACGGTGTGAATCCGTGACGATAACTGTCGCCGTATATATCGAATGTTTTTATGCTCGTCGGTGAAAGCCGGTCATTGGGAAACTGAGAAGGCAGGGCATAAAAATGCGGAGCACAAGCTCTATATGGTATGAGTCGGAAGACCTGCTTTAATATCATTCCGTATGGGAATGATTATGGTGGTTTAATAAAGCCTTTAGTCATCGGATAGGCGAACTGATTGCGGTTCAAAAAGGAAAATTTAGCATAATACTGCAGAAAATTCTGCAAATATACGTCAGTATTATTATGCTTAGCATAACAAGGTTCTCGGGTCCCCAACAGAAATCTGTGATTTC
>JAZROZ010000003.1:0-11474 GCA_045648985.1 Clostridia bacterium | reverse complement strand
AAAAATAAGATAAAACTTAAGGAAGAAATTCGCGAATGCGAATTTCTTCTGTTTTTTATTGCCTTGTGTTTTGAACAAACTTCGCCTCTCGACGTACCATTGTACGCCTTCGGGTAACCAAAAGCAAGGCTATGCCTTGCTCTCGCTCAGTTTGTTCAATCTGCACTATTTTCCGTCCAGCCTAAAAGGAGTTGTAGCAAAATGAAATTCATTTTGCTACAACTCCTTTTTGTTATAAGCACAAATCGCATCCCGTACAGTATTCAACTTTTTCAAACACTTTTTTTATTGTCAAAAACAAATCTCTGTTTTTGATGTTTTCAGCTCTGTGTACAATAATTTTTTCAGGCGCAACTGTTATTAAAATACTGATTAAAATATCATCATATTCCTCTGCTGTCACTAAAGCCTCACCGCCTATAAACTCAGACATCGCACTAGCGGTGATATCTTCACCTTTGCCATTTGATATTTTATATGCACCATTTTCCAAAACGGTCACGTTTAAAAGGTCAGGTCTTGGCGATTGGACAGACACAAAATATTTTAAAAGGTCAACAAATTCTTCGTATTCCCGCTTGGCACTGTAATCATCCGCAAGCTTTTCTATAAGCTCATAGAGCATAGCCTCATATTCTTTCAAGCGGAACGAAACAAAGCCATCTAAGAACATCTTTTTGCCCTCTTTTAAGCAATCATACAAAGCAAGCAGAATACACTTTTTCCTTGCATTATACCCAAGCTTTTTGTCATCTGAAAAAAGTATGACATTTTTTATTATCTCCCGCTTGGCTTTCTGCGATAGTTCCCCAAACTCCTCTTCTATAATACGTCTTAAAATTTTTGTTTCATATCTGTCTATGATATATTCAGCCAAAACATTTAAATATTTATCTAAAATTCTTATATCTTCGTTATATTCAAGATTAAAATATGTTACTTTATCCTCCGATGTATCTTTTGTTATGGAAACAGGAAAAACACAGTCGGGGTTTGAAAAAATCCTGCTTTTTATAAGATTTATGTCACCACCGACTCCGAGACTGATAGTTTCGTTCATACATACACTCCTCTGGATTTTGTCTTCTTAATCATCAGAGGGTCGAACTTTTTACGCCTATCCGATGACTACTCTTTAGTATTATGAACGTCAAACTGTTTATATATTCTAAAAAAACATAATAGTGCCGACATCTGTTAAGGGTAAGTTTTTGATTTCGATAAATCTAATTTCTCTCTCAAAAAGAAATTTTTTTATTTCCTTTCCATAGCTAACAAAGTCCAAATCACCAAAAAAGAAAATCTCATTTTTTTCATTTGCGCCGCTTGCCCCACCTATGAATCCATAGTCATAGCCTGAAAGGACGATTTCTCCCGACGGAATATTAAGCACATCTAAGCCCTCGTTTTTTGCTATATTGCAAATACCGCTATCTGCACAGATGATACCGCCACTAAACCTGCATACAGAGCATTTGCTATAGCCCTGCTTAATATCTATCTTTTTTATGTTTTCTCCGTCAAGATATTTTATGATTTCTTCGTCCGTTTCTGAAAATTTAGCCATAGCAAGCTTATTCTCTTTAAATACATTATATGCAATATCTTTCGGGTAGTTACAATTTAATTCCTTTTTACCGCAAATTACTTTTGCTCCCCTGATTTTAAAAATCTCTACATATTCGCAATACACATCGGGAGCGCATATAAATTCCTTTTCTCCTGTTTTAAAAAGCGTCATATCAGGATGCGCCGAGACAGGTAATGAAAGCCTTTTAGATGTTACAGACGGAACTATCTCATATAGATTTCCCCACTCTTTTTGTGCAATTTCTGCATACCTGTTGTCAACAATCATAAAATGTTGCATATTTTCTCTTCCTTTTTATGCTTTTGCTATCTTAGTTTTCTGCAATATTGTGTGCAAAGCTTATCTGTACATTCCGAGCAACGAAGTGCCATATTACTGTTTTCCCAAAACCGCTCAGGATATGTAAATACACAAAGCTCCCAAATGAGCCATATCGCAAAAGCAAACAAAATTAAAGTCCACGAAAAAAAGCTGTTAAGCATTATTAGTGGCGAAAACATCATCAAATGGTCCCAGTTGAATATGCGACAGGTTGTGCAACACTTGTTTTTCATAATCAGCCTGAAAGGACACCATATGAGAACGCAAATCAAGTCACAAACATAGAAAAATATCGAAATCAAAACTATCACGGCAGACGAAACTGCGCCCGACAGATATAAAATAGCTATGATACAGTTTAGAATAACCCAGATAATCATTACCTTATAGGCAGACGCCGTTGTATCTTTTATATACTGTTTTAGAGTTTTGTGGTTTATCTTTTCTTTAATCGGTTTAAAAAGCGATGAAAACATCTTTTGAGAGCCGATTGATATGTGTGCTTTTACGGGAATAAGCTGCAATATCATATCATATATCCATATTCCCCATAAAACGTGCAGGAGTGAAAACTGGCAAAAGAAATTCAAACCCTCTGCAATATCAAACGTACTTTCATCAAATATGTATGTTAAAACTGCAATAAGTAATATAAGCAGTCTTCCTGACAGGCGAAGAAAATATATTCCTCTTGTTTTTGATATCCCAAATTTTTTATTCATTGTTTACATCCTTATGCTAGATTTATCGTATATAAATTATACACTATCAGGGCGATAAAATCAATATGTTTAGATGAGCTATTCTCACATAATTGAACAGGTATTTTCTCTGTAAATATTGACAAGAAACCGTAGGTAATATAAAATTACTATAAGATTAAAAGTAATTGGAGAGATTTTATGATATTAGTATTTTTAGCAGATGGATTTGAAGAGGCTGAAGCACTCATTCCTGTTGATGTGTTGAAAAGGTGCGGTTTTACTGTTAAAACCATTTCTGTAATGGACTCAAAAAGTGTAACGGGAAGAAGCGGAATAACTGTAACGGCAGATGAATTGTATAAAGATTTTGAGATAAAAGACTTTTCTGCAGTAATTCTTCCCGGCGGACTTCCCGGTGCTGATTACTTAGAGGCAAGCGATTATGTAAAAAATGCCGTGCTTTCTGCGCATAACAACAAAAAACTGATTTGTGCAATTTGTGCTGCACCGAAAGCGCTGGGCGCATTTGGTGTTTTAAAAGATAAAAAAGCAACCTGCTATCCCGGATTTGAAGATGAGCTTGTTGGCGCTGTATATGTCCAAGATGGCGTTGTAACGGACAAAAACATTATTACGGCATGTGCAGCAGGAAAATCGTTTGAATTTGCTTTTGCAATTGCAACAGCTTTAGGAAAAACAAAAGAAGCCGACGAAGTTAAAAAGTCAATTTTCTACTAAACACAAAAAGGGAATGTAAAAAAAGTCCGGAACGTCAAAAGGTGAATTTTGCCTTATAGCAATTACAACAAAATACAAAGATATTAGCTAAATGTAGAAAACAGCGATGTAAAAAATTGTGTTTTTACATCGCTGTTCTGCGCATATCATTTACATAATTGTTAACAAGACTTGTTCCGTAATCATCAGCCGGTGCCCATTTGCCGCTTAACTCTTCCACGTATTTTATTTTGCCTGACCACGAACACGACACAACTAAAGCATACCTTTCGTGTGGCTTTCCAATTGGCGCTAATCCCACATATGCACACATATGATTAAAATGTGCTCTTATTCCCTCTTTTGCCGTTTCGAACGTTTCGTGGTCTTCTGCTCTGTCGCCACTGGGGGAAGATATTTTTATCCCCGCCCAGTTATTTTGCGTCGCCCTAACATTTCCTGTGTATTTTCCAAAATTCGTTTCTTTAGCAGCTTGTCCATACATTACTTCAGGATTTATTCCCGTAAGCTTTCCATATTCCCAGTAAACGTCTGCCGCATCAATAAATCTTTCGTGCGCGCCCCTGTTTTGTGCCCATTTTTTTGCCTCTTTTGCTGTTATGTGTGCTTTATCAATGATAAGTGTCAGATTATCTTCTTTTGTTTCTTTTTGCAAATCACTGGCACGGCAAATCATCACCGTTGCTTCTGCACGGGTTACATAATCATTAGGGCGCAGATATCCGTCACTTCCTTTGACTATGCCTTTCTCTGTTGCCACAGCTACTAGGCCCGAAAGTGATGCAGGTATTTTATCATAATCAATAAAACTCACAGATAGCATATCGCTATCTTTTAAATCGTCTTCTGAAAGACCCAACGCCCTTACACACTCCGCTGCAATTTCAGCTCTTGTCTGCGGTCTTTCGGGTGCGTATTCGTTAATATCTGTATCGTCATTTCTAACCATTATGTCCTTCGTACTCTCAACAAAATCAAACGACCATCTCTGCGGCGGTACATCTATATAAGTCTGCCCAAGAGACGTGTTTTGCAGCTCAAAGCACTTTGAAATTATAGTTGCAACCTGTTCTTTTGTGACTAAAGCTGCAGGCAAAAACATATCTTCTTCGACCCCCGATACAGCTCCTTTTTTGCTTAGCGAGTTTATCGCCTCACTTGCCCAGCTGTACTGGGCTCCAATATCTTCAAAGTTCCCTGCAGTTATTGATGTCATTTTGTCTATGGCGCCTGTATTTGTAAGTATGAAAAGTGCAGTTACCGCTACTAAAAAAGTTGTTCTTTTAAACATAAAAATTCCTCCGCTTCTGTTTTACAATAAATTATATTAAAAGCGAAGGAAAATTATGTCTGTTATTTTAAGTTAAGAGTTCCTAAATTTGCGCCCTTTAAATATGAATTAATAAATTCGTCAATATCTCCGTCCATAACGGCACCGATATTACCAACTTCATAATTTGTTCTGTGGTCTTTTGGGAGAGTGTACGGATAGAATGCATATGACCTTATCTGGCTTCCCCATGCGATATCTTTCATATCGCCTTTTAAGTCCTCAATCTTTTCTTTGTGTTCACGTTCTGCCATTTCAACGAGCTTTGCTTTTAACATTTTCATGGCAGTTTCTCTGTTCTGATGCTGTGAACGTTCATTCTGGCATGCTACAACCACACCCGTTGGGATATGAGTTATTCTTATGGCAGAGTCAGTTTTGTTAACGTGCTGACCGCCCGCACCGCCTGAACGGAATGTATCAACCTTTAGATCCTCAGGTGAAATATTGATTTCAATATCGTCATCAATTTCAGGCATTACATCACACGACGCAAAAGACGTATGACGTCTTCCCGATGCATCAAATGGTGAAATACGCACTAAGCGATGAACACCCTTTTCGCTTTTTGAGTATCCGTATGCATTATCACCTTTAATAAGTATCGTAACACTTTTAAGCCCTGCTTCATCACCGGGAAGATAGTCAAGGACTTCCACGTCAAATCCACGGCGTTCTGCCCAACGCTGATACATTCTGTATAGCATCAGCGCCCAGTCCTGAGCTTCTGTGCCGCCTGCACCCGGATGAAGTGATATGATAGCATTATTTTTATCATATTTGCCTGAAAGCAGAGTTTCAAGCTTCATATTGGAAAGCTCTTGAGACAACCCGTCAAACTCTTCTGTTATCTCACCTAAGAGTGTATCATCATCTTCTTCAATGGCAAGGTCAACTAAAGCTTTAGTGTCTTCCCAGCGACTTTTGAGCTTTTCATATTTTTCAACCTTTGATTTTAGTCTTTTTATCTGCTGCAAAACCTTTTGAGACTTTTCGGCATCGTCCCAAAAGCCCTGCGCCTGTGTTTCTTCTGAGAGCTTTTCTGCCTCAGCCTGCGCACCTGCGACGTCAAAGTGAATCCCTCAATTCAATGATGTCTGTTTCCATAGCAGCTAAATCTAGCCTGTATCTGTCGTATTCGACTACCATTTTATCACATCCTTTAAAATCATACTAAACATTAAATAAACCCTTTTCTGCTACTCTGCCGCACCGCAGCACTTTTTATATTTCTTTCCCGAACCGCAAGGGCATGGGTCGTTTCTGCCAACCTTTTCACCTGCTTTTGCCTGCCTTTTCTCAGTTTCTCCGCCTAAACTGATGTTTTGCGCAATAGCCTCCTGTTTTCTTTCGGGCGGTGCCTCAAGCCTCGCATGGAAAATGTGCATAAGGGTTTCTTCCCTGATTGAAGCAACCATATCTTCAAACATATTATAGCCCTCAAACTTATATTCAACAATCGGGTCACGCTGAGCATAAGCTCTTAAGTTTATGCCGTGACGGAGCTGGTCCATATCGTCGATGTGGTCCATCCATTTTCTGTCAACTGAGCGTAAAAGTACAATCCTTTCAAGCTCGCGCATATTCTCACTTGTAAACTCTTCTTCCTTTTTCTCATAAAGCTCTAAACCTATATTTATGAGCTTTTCTATAAGCTCTTCTTTTTCAAGATACTCTAAATCTTCTCTTGCAAAGCTCACACTGTCTTTTGGAAGATATATCGTTTCAAGATATTCAAGCATAGCGGCAATATTCCAGTCATCAGGAACATCTGAGCCGCCTGAGAATCTGTCAACAGTTTCGCGTACAAGCTCACGAAGCATATTTAAAATGCTTTCCTTAACGTTTTCTCCGTTTAAAACCTTCTGCCTTTGACCGTAGATTATTTCTCTTTGCTGATTCATAACATCGTCATATTGCAGAACGTGTTTTCTCATCTGGAAGTGGTTTCCCTCGACTCTTTTCTGTGCGTTTTCTATTGCACCTGTGAGCATCTTATGCTCAATCGGCTGGTCTTCTTCTAAACCGAGTGCGCCTACTACTGTCTGCATTCTGTCCGAGCCGAAAAGGCGCATAAGGTCATCTTCTAAGGATATATAAAATCTCGATTTACCGGGGTCACCCTGACGGCCTGAACGTCCACGAAGCTGATTATCAATACGTCTTGATTCGTGACGTTCTGTACCTATGATGAAAAGACCACCGGCATCTCTAACTTTTTCCGCCTCAGGTTTTATTTCTTCTTTATATTTTTCCAAAAGCGATGCAAAAACCCTTCTCGCTTCTTTTATTTCTTCGTCATCGGTTTCGCCAAAGCTTGTGGCCTCTGCGATTAACTCGTCAGAATATTCAAGCCTTTTCATCTCTTTTTTTGCCATAAACTCAGCATTACCGCCAAGCATAATGTCAGTACCACGACCTGCCATATTGGTAGCAATTGTAACTGCGCCGAGCTTACCTGCCTGAGCTACGATTTCAGCTTCTTTTTCGTGGTGCTTGGCATTTAACACCTCATGCTTTATTCCCTGACGTTTTAATAGCGCAGAAAGGTGCTCTGATTTTTCAATCGTAACTGTACCAACCAAAACAGGTTGACCTTTTTCATAACACTCTTTTACCTGACTTACAACTGCATCATATTTACCTTTTTCTGTTTTGTAAATCACGTCTGACAAATCCTGACGGATTAAATCCTTGTTTGTAGGAATGACAACAACGTCAAGCCTGTAAATTTCCTGAAATTCCTGCTCTTCTGTCTGCGCAGTACCTGTCATACCTGAAAGCTTATCGTAGAGTCTAAAATAATTTTGAAATGTGATAGTAGCAAGTGTCTTGCTTTCACGTTCAACCTTAACTCCCTCTTTTGCTTCTATCGCCTGATGAAGACCGTCACTATAGCGTCTGCCGTGCATTAATCTTCCAGTAAACTCATCAACTATTATAATCTGACCATCTTTTAATACATAGTCTTTGTCACGCTTCATTATGCCGTTTGCCCTGATTGCCTGATTGATATGGTGTGAAAGTGTGAGGTTTTCAGGGTCTGAAAGATTTTCTATGTTAAATGCTTTTTCTGCTTTTTTTACGCCGTGCCCAGTAAGTGTTGCACTGTTTGCCTTTTCGTCGACAATATAATCTTCTTCAATCTCTTCATTTAAGCTCTTTTTGTCAGTTTCCTTGATTACAAACTTTGTAAGCTGTTTTGCAAACCTGTCAACAATAGTATAAAGGTCTGTTGATTTATCACCCGCACCCGATATGATAAGTGGTGTTCTTGCTTCATCGACTAAGATTGAGTCAACCTCGTCTACAATCGCAAAGCTATGACCACGCTGCACCATCTGATTTTTATAGATAACCATATTATCACGAAGATAATCAAAGCCGAATTCATTGTTTGTTCCGTATGTGATATCAGCTTCATATGCCGCTTTTTTATCACCAGGCTCTACATCGTGGACAACTAAGCCTACAGAAAGGCCCATAAACTTAAATACTTTTCCCATCCACTCACTGTCACGGCGTGCTAAGTAATCGTTTACCGTAACGATATGAACGCCTTTTCCTGATAGCGCATTAAGATAAGCAGGAAGTGTTGAAACAAGTGTTTTACCCTCACCTGTCTTCATTTCTGCAATTCTGCCCTGATGAAGAACTATACCGCCAAGAATCTGCACATAAAAATGGCGCATTCCCAAAACTCTCCATGATGCCTCTCTTACTGCCGCAAATGCCTCAGGCAATAAATCATCAAGTGTTTCTCCGTTTGCGAGTCTTTCTTTAAATTCCTTTGTTTTTCCTTTAAGCTCATCATCACTTAAACCTTTAAAGCTATCTTCTAATTCCATAACACTGTCTGCTATGGGTTTTATTCTCTTTAATTCTCTGTCGCTGTAATTTCCCAAAATCTTTTCAAAAAGTTTTTTCAAAATTATTCACCTCATTATATCTTTAATTACAGACTTTGTCATTATACCATATTTTACATATAAAAGCAAAGCATATTTAATATTGTTAATAAATTATTTGCTAAAATCCTTGATTTTATATGAAAATTAAGGTAAAATATTTTAAGATAATACTTTGAGAGGAGAAAATTATGGGAAAAATAAGAACAAGATTTGCCCCCAGTCCCACAGGATATATGCATATAGGAAATCTTCGTACCGCCCTTTATGCCTACCTTTTAGCTAAGCACGACGGCGGAGATTTCATTTTAAGAATTGAAGATACAGACCAGGAAAGATACGTAGAAGGTGCTGTTGACCTGATTTACAGAACAATGAAAGATACAGGGCTCATCCATGATGAAGGTCCCGACATCGGCGGTGATTATGGACCTTACATCCAGAGTGAGAGACGTGCTCTATATGGAGAATATGCAAAAAAACTCGTTGAACTCGGCGGAGCATACTACTGCTTCTGCGATAAAGAACGTTTAGATGACCTGCGTGAAAAGCAGCAGGCTGCAGGTATTCCGCCCAAGTATGACGGTCATTGTTCCAAAATGCCTAAAGAAGAAGTTGAAAGACTTTTAGCAGAAGGTGTGCCCTACGTTATCCGTCAGAAAATTCCAAAAAGAGGCACAACAACATTTTATGATGAAATTTACGGAAAAATCACCGTTGACAATCAGACACTTGATGATAACGTTCTTTTAAAGTCTGACGGTCTTCCGACATATAACTTTGCAAACGTAATAGATGACCACCTTATGAATATCACTCATGTTATACGCGGCAGTGAGTACTTATCATCAACACCTAAATATAACCTGCTTTATGAATCATTCGGTTGGGAAATTCCGACATATATTCACGTTTCACCTGTTATGCGTGATGCTCATAAAAAGCTTTCAAAACGTGAGGGCGATGCTTCATACGAGGATTTTATCAACAAAGGTTACTTAAAAGAAGCTATCGTAAACTATATCGCACTTTTAGGTTGGAGTCCCGGTGGCGAGCAGGAAATCTTCACAATGGATGAACTATGCAAAGCTTTCTCCGTTGATGGTATCAGTAAATCTCCCGCTATATTTGACGTACAGAAGCTCAACTGGTTAAACGGTGAATATATAAGAAAGTTATCAGCTGAAGAATTCCACGAACTTGCTACAAAGTGGTATGACGGAGTTATCAAAAAAGAAAACATTGACCTAAAGAAAGTGAGTGCACTTTTGCAGCCAAGATGTGAAAAACTTTCTGATATTCCTGAGCAGCTCGACTTTTTAGACGAGCTTCCCGAGTATCTTCCTGAGCTTTATGTTCACAAAAAAATGAAAACAAACGAAGAAAATTCACTCTCAAGCTTAAAAGAGATTCTTCCTGTTTTAGAAGCTTTGGAAAAATGGGATTATGACTCAATCCACGAAGCACTATTTGAACTCATTGCTAAACTCGAAGTTAAAAATGGTCTTATTTTATGGCCACTTAGAGTCGCAGTTTCAGGAAAAGCATTCACACCGGGCGGCGGTGTCGAGCTTGCAGATATTTTAGGAAAAGAAGAAACTATTGCAAGAATTAAAAAGGGTATTGAGCTTTTACAGGGGATGTAAAAAAAGTCCAGACCGCAAAAAGAAATATATATTTACAAAAAAACGGGCATTCGTAAATCTATCGAAATGCCCGTTAAATTATGCAAAATTTAATGTAGAAAAATCTCAAAATTACGATTTTTCTTCCAAATCAATTTCTTTTTGCTATAAACAAACTTCGCCTCTCGACGTACAAAAGTACGTCTTCGGGTAAACAAAAGCAAGGCAACACCTTGCTTTTGCTCAGTTTGTTCATTCTAAATCTTTTTTTCCTATCCCCAAATAAGAGATATCTTTCTTTTATTCTTCATATCCGCAGCTTTCATTCGAACAATAAATCTTTTTGCCTCTGCCTGTTTTCTTTAGCAAAAGTCCACCGCAAGACGGACATTGTTTTTTAGTGAAAGGTGCATCCCATGACATAAAATCACAGGTCGGGTTCTTTTCGCATCCATAGTAGAGCTTACCTTTTTTAGATTTTTTCTCTAAAATATCAGCTCCGCACTTGGGGCATTTAGCTCCCGTTTCTTTAACAATAGCCTTTGTATTTCTGCATTCAGGAAATCCGGGACAAGCTAAGAACTTTCCGAATCTGCCCATTTTATATACCATATTTCGTCCGCATTTATCACAGATTACATCAGAAACCTCATCTGCGATTTTAACCTTAGCTATTTCGCCCTCCGCCTTTTTTAATTCTTCTTCAAACGGACCATAGAACTCGTTGAGAATTTTCTCCCAATCTACTTCTCCGCTTTCAACAGCATCAAGCTCTTTTTCCATCTGTGCAGTAAATTCAACACCAACAATATCAGCAAAATACTGAATCATAATATCGGTTACAACTTTTCCAAGCTCCGTCGGATAAAGCTGCTTTTTCTCCTTAGCGACATATCCCCTTGCCATAATAGTCGTTATGGTCGGTGCATATGTGCTTGGTCGGCCTATTCCAAGCTCTTCTAAGGCTTTAACCAAAGTAGCTTCCGTGTACCTCTGCGGTGGTTGCGTGAAATTCTGTTTTGCATCCATTTTCTTAAGGCTTGGCACATCTCCTACAGCCAGAAGCGGAAGAAGCATATCTTCTTCTTTCTTGTCATCATCTCTGCCCTCAACATATAAAGCCGTAAAGCCCTTAAACTTCATTTTTGAGCCTGTCGCTTTAAACAGATATTCCCCTGCCGTTATGTCAAGACTTCTTGTGTCATAAACTGCAGGTGTCATCTGACAAGCCACAAATCTGTCCCAGATAAGCTTATA
>JAZROZ010000002.1:0-73560 GCA_045648985.1 Clostridia bacterium | reverse complement strand
ATCCGCGTTGTATTTATGCTTGAGTGTCCGAGTATATCGGCGAGGCGTACTATATCCTTTTGAATGGAATAATAAGTGCGCGCAAACAAATGCCGGAGATTATGAGGAAACACTTTTTCCTTGTCAACTCCTGCGCTTTCGCAAAGCGCCTTCATCATTTTCCATATTGTGCTTCTATCAAGTGGTTTTCCTGTTCTCGTTACGAACACAGGACCACTTGTTATTTTTTGCCCTTTTGCATAATCAGCGAGCATTTTACAAAGGTCCTTGGGTAGAATTACTACACGCATTTTTCCTTTACAGTTTATTGTCGCTTTACGGGCTTTAACAGATTCAATAGTAATTGCAGATAATTCAGAAACTCTGATTCCACTGCTACATATCGTTTGCATAAGATAATAAAGACGCTCATTTTTCTTTTGCTTTGCAGCAATAAGAAGTCTTTCATACTCAGACTTTGTAAGTTCCTTGGTTCTCTCTGCAAAAATCTGTCTTTGTATTTTAAGCATCTTTACCTTTAATCCGTACCACTCATTATAGTCAAAAAAACTATTAAGTGATGAAAGAACGGAATTCACCGATGACGGTGCATAGTTAACGGTGAGATACTCTTTGTACCGAAGTACAGTCATTTTGTCAAGTTCGCATCCTGTAAGCCATACAAAAAACGCAGTTACATCACGTAGATACTTTTCGAGTGTTGCGGAGGATTTTTCTTCCTCAATAAGATAATGTTTAAATTTTTCAATAAGTTCTCTTGTTATTGTCATATTAACAACCCCTTTTCCTATTTGATACTTATATTTTACCACTATTGATAAAATATATAAGAGTTGTCAATGATTTGTCCATTACATATTAAAAGGCGGTTGTACTTTCGTTATCCGAAATACAACCGCCTTCGTTGTGAGTTTCACTTATTACGAGAAGCGTATGCTTTACATAAAACATATTTAGTTGTTTTCTAATTTTTCTTGGTGTAAAACTTATTTGTGTCATTTTTTCACCTCCTACGTAGCACAAAGCATACCACATAAGTTATGATAAGTCTACGAAGGAATGAGAAAACCTCTACAGACTATTCCGCAGAGGTTTCATAATATGTATTAAAATTTATTCCTCATCGTCAGCATCTTCGGCAATGCCTTCAATTAAATTTGTAACAACAGCATTGAGTTCCGCTGCATTCTTTGAAGTTATAACAGGTCTGCCGGAGGATTCTTCGATGGCTTTTCTTGTATCTCCGGCAATGCTACCACCTTTTTTAGCAACATTTATATTATCTTCAAAATTTTGAGGATTAGTTGTTTTTGATAATTCTGTAGTTGTTGCTTCTGCAAGCATATTTAATACCAATTCAAGTGTACT
Organism: Clostridia bacterium; assembly: GCA_045648985.1. Taxonomy (GTDB): domain Bacteria; phylum Bacillota; class Clostridia; order UBA1381; family UBA9506; genus SIG437. Next base: position 72,192 of record JAZROZ010000002.1, on the reverse strand, counting down.
CATATTGTCGCGCAGATTTTCTTTTGTGAGACCTTTTAGATTTTTATATTTTCTTGTTGTCATACCCGACCATGCTTTTGTAATTTCATCGGTAAGAATAGCATATTCGATGCCTTTTTGCACTCCGCGCTTGTCCCACTCATCAGTAAGTTCTTTGCGCACTTGTATTGCTTGCAGTCTTTGGTTTATCCATTCTCTTGTATATCCCTTTTTAAGATATGTTTCCAAGGCTCTGTTGATTGTCAATTCGGGATCGATAGTTTCTTCAATTCTTTCTCGACCAACCTGTGCCAACCACATTTTAAATGGCTCTGCTTTTGGAGAGGGAATGGACTGAATGATACGGAGCAGTTGCTCGGTATCAGCCACATCTGTTAATCTTTTTTTACCATCCGTTGCTGTCATTTTCAACTGCTTACAATTTGTAAGCAGTTCATCGGCACCCTCATCCTTAAGACGTTTTTTGAGAACAGCCCAATATGTACTTGCACTTCTTGAGGTTGCCTGATCAGTTAGTACTGAGATAACATCCACCACAGAGAAGTACCATTCCTCAGTTTCTTCATTCCATGCAGTTCTGATTTTTTTATCTTCAAATATTTGTATCTTATCGTTATTATCCATAATAAAACCTCCGATAACTTCTTATAAATATTTTAACATGTTTTTTGAGAAATTTCAATAATTTAGAAAATAAAACCTCAATCAAAGAACCATTCGTCATCGTCTTTTTTATCCTCTTTTATGAATGGATATTCGATTGCTCCGTTGATGCGTTTTACTTCATCAACGCAACTATGATGGAGGGTATCCGCATCACGAAAATCTATTTCAAGTTCTTTTACTAACAGCCAAAAGATTTTTGCAACTTCAACCGAGATTTTAAACATTAATTTTGCAGTTCGTTTCTCAAACTTTTTCATCATACCTGACAGACTGTCTTTGAGATTTTGGTTGATATAGTCTTCATTATTTTTGTTATGCAGATATGCATTATAGAACTTAACCGCCTCTGCAACATAATCACTTCGGCTTTTACAATTTGATGTAATAACATTCGCATCGCATTCATTTAAATCCTTTTCTTCAATCCAAAAGCTTATATGTTTTTTTGCCATAAATTTATTCCTCCTCGTATAGTTCTGCGAGCTTTTTCCCTCTCATTGATGACGGAAATGTAATTGCTCCGTTGAGATGTTTTGCTTCTTTAACACATTTTTCATGCAGTTCATCAAAGTCATCAAAATCAAGTTCGAGATGATCAAATAATATTCTGCATATTTTTGCAGATTCAACTATCAATTTGAACATTTGCCTGCCGATTCTGTTTTCCAAACTATATATCATTTTTTCCATTCTTGGCAGAACATTTTTTTCAACATATTCAGTTGCTCTCTTATTTGCAAATTGTGAATACGCTTCAAGTGCAGCTTCTATATATTCACTGCGGCTTTTCATTCCAAGCTCCTTTTGATGTTCTTCACAAATTTTTAATAGTCCTTCATCAATCCACATACTGATGTGCTTTTTATCATACCTTGTTTTACTCATTCAAATTCTCCTTTCCTGTGTCGCACCTCTGCGGTCACCGTTAAAAATCGCTTATTTACGGATTGTTTTCAGTCAATGTCACCAAATCCTCACAAAACTATCATTTAAAGCACCACCCCGAACGGCACTGCCGGTCGGTGTTTACCGCACTGGGGCATCGAAAATGCACCAGTGCTTTTTCCTGCTTTAATTTATTTTTTCTACTTTTCGTTCAAATCGGTGCCATTTCAGTTCGGTGGTTTTATCATTTTCATAGTGCTATATTTATTATTTTTTGTTCCTTACGGTACTTCTGTCGGGAGCAACGGTTGTTTCTTGTCAGGGGGTGTAATTCCCTTGCCGTGTTTTTTATTTTCCAATATATACGGCACTTCTGTTGCTGCCGACCTCCAATATCGATTTTAAGGTCTTACCATGCGGTTTATATTGCGGATACGATAGGCATACTTTTCAGGGTGGTGTAACTACCTTACCGCATAATTTCCTTTTTCAATCTTGCTGTCGCGTTGGCATCATTTCGACCTTTTATTCGATTTTTTACTTGCTATGATTTTTCGCAAAATCAAAAAGCCTTTTTCTTTGATTACTGTATAATAAATTTTAATATGGAGGAGTAATCAAAACTCAAAAAAGATTTTGAATTACGGCGGCACTTTGGGATGCTTTTTATTATATTTTTCAAGTTCTTTTTGAGCTTTATCTATGGCAGCCTTTTCTGCATTTTCTTTCAGCTGTCGCTCGAAATTATATTCGAGTGCATCTCTTATAGGTCTGATCTTATATTTTAAATTTCCGTTTCGCTTCTTACCATTTTTCAGAACAACCTCTGTTGGTTCAGTGGAGATAAGACACTTTTCTTCAAGCTCTGCAACATATTTTGCCACCGTAGTTTTGCTTTTGATTTTAAGAGCTTTTCCAATAGTTTTGTAACTTGGGTAGCACTCATAATTTTTTCGATCTTCTATGTACATGAGATAACAATAAATGGCTAATGCTGTTGCACTTAATTCTAAATTCATAACATAGTTTGAGAGTATAAAACAATTACTCAATTTGGTTTGTTGGTTATATAGATAATTCATCTGAATCCTCCTTTCGGAAGATGTTAGTTGTTTCATCAACTCCATATTCAATTTTCTTAAGTTCTTCTTCGTTATACTTGAGAAGGTCATACAAAACTGATATGAGATATGGGACAGTATCAATATTTTTCTTTTGCCAAATGCCATTAACTTTTTCTCTCGGCAGTCTGTTATCTGCACAGGCAATATGCTCGTAGCTGATATTTTTTAATTGCTCTCGAACTTTTTCCTGCGGAATTTTTTCGCCATAAACTTTTATGTATTTTTGACGATACATTCTTTCTAACGCTTCTTCAAAATCAATTTTTAATTGACCTTCAAGTTCATATGTTTCTGCCTGATCCATCAGCCTCTCTATTGATGAGGATTGATTATTTATAAAATCTTTAATATTTTTATTTGAGTCTTTATATAGTCCGTCTGGCATACTATCCGGTTCTTCTGAAAGACTATCACGATGTCCTTCGGAAATACTATCTGTAGTCTTTTCGGCAGACTGTTTTTCATCCTCATAGTATTCCGTACATACTGTGTAGAGATTAGAACCTTTTCCGCCACGACCTCTTGTGCGATTTTCCTTTTCAATATAACCTAAATCGATAAGGCGATTGATTATATTTGCTGTTTTGGAACGGCTGATTTTCATGTTTGCAGCGATGGTGGAGTAGGAAGGGAAACATATATTTTCCTCATTAGATAATTTGCATAAATAGCATAACACTCGGAACTCGTATGTATCGAGTCTTGTGTCCAGAATTGCATCGTTAGGTATTGTTGTGAAGCTGACTTTTAGTTTTTTCATATTGGTCCTCCTTAATTCCAAAACAAAAAGCACAGAGCATTTTTAACTCTGTGCTTTGGAACTGATTTTGAATTAAGGGCTGGGGTTCAACTCCTTACGAAAAATCTTCGACAGTAACGAAAATAGTGTTTTAGAGGAACACCACTTGAACCCTGAAAAACCGCATGAAAAAGCGTGATGACACTACTGACAGTAATATCATCACGCTACTATGGTGGAGACGAGGAGAATTGAACTCCTGTCCGAAAACGCATCCACCCCAAGCTCTCCGAGTGCAGCTTATGATTAGAATTCCCTCCGCCAAAAGTTCACAAGCAATCTCTTAGCATCAGTAGCTTCATTAATACCTGACGAATTCAAAGCTTTATCCGTTCATGTTCACTGCTAAATCGATGCCCTTATCCCAATCCGCAGTAAAAAGGGAAGGACAGCAGCCATAATTAGGCTGCAGCTAATTCTGTGTTAGCGTTTAAATTTAAAAAATTGCGGCTTTTAAAGTGGCACCGCACCACTACTCGCTCTCAAGGTTTCTCCATCCCCGTCGAAACCGTTGCGTCCCCATATTCAATTTTGCATATATTATTATATATGTATTTTAGACATCTGTCAAATGTAAATACTGTAAACTGAAAAATATTAATTTTTTTATTTTTCCTATTTACTTTTTAGAAAAAGTGTGATATACTTTTAAAAAATGAATTTTTATGCATTAAGCAGGAGATTAAAATGAATAATCAGAAGTTTACATTTGGATACTTTATTTACGGCTTTTCGTTTTATTTTGCGAACAAGTCTATTTTGTATTCACTGTAAACTGAATGTATTTGGTTTAACGTAGTAAATTATGACAACTACTCCACAGTGAATACGCTGTGGAGCTTTTTTATTATGTATTTAACTTTATTGGAGATGAGTTTATGATAGTAATTTTAAAAGAAAACCCCGAACAAAAGCAGCTTGATAACCTTATTTCATGGCTTAAAAGTATGGATTTAAATATTCATATAAGCGAAGGTGCACATCATACTGTTTTAGGCTTAATCGGTGACACAACAATTGTTGACATTGACCTGATTTCAGCACTGGACATCGTAGAAGATGTTAAGAGGATTGCTGAGCCTTTTAAAAATGCAAACAGAAAATTCCATCCTGACGATATGGTGATTGACGTCTCAGGAAGAAAAATCGGTGGCGGTAATTTTGCACTGATTGCAGGTCCGTGTTCTATTGAATCAGAAGAACAGATTATAAACACTGCTAAAGCGGTTAAAGCATATGGCGCACAGTTTTTGCGCGGCGGTGCTTTTAAACCACGTACATCTCCTTATGCCTTTCAGGGACTTCGTGAAGCCGGCATAAATCTTTTATGTGCGGCAAAAAAAGAAGCTGATATGCCAATCGTTACAGAGATTATGGACCCATCTCAGCTTCCTGTTTTTGACAACGTTGACATCATTCAGGTCGGCGCAAGAAATATGCAGAACTTCGAGCTTTTAAAAGAGCTTGGTAAAATAAATAAACCTATTTTATTAAAACGAGGCTTGTCAAGTACTATTCAGGAATTTTTAATGAGTGCTGAATATATTATGGCAGGCGGAAACGAGCAGGTCATCTTGTGTGAACGTGGTATTCGTACGTTTGAAACATACACAAGAAATACTCTTGATTTATCTGCTATTCCGCTTATCAAGAAGATGTCACACCTACCTGTTATTGTTGACCCGAGCCACGCAACAGGTCTTTCATATTTAGTTAAGCCTATGGCGCTTGCCGCTGCCGCTGCAGGTGCTGACGGACTTATCATCGAAGTTCATCACGACCCGCCGCACGCTTTATGTGACGGTCAGCAATCACTCACTCCGCTTGAGTTTAAAGAGCTTGTAGATGCGCTTTATGCAATACTTCCCTATTCATACAAAGCTTAATTTGAAAGGATCGATAATATGAATATAGGAATTGTCGGCTTAGGTCTTATCGGAGGTTCTATTGCAAAGGCATTTAAAAGTCTGGGCGTGCACACTGTTTTTGGTACAGACAAAAATGAACCTGTTATTTTTAAGGCAAAGCTTACAGAAGCTATTGATGAGCCTTTAACAGATGAAAACATTGGCTTGTGCGATGTTATCATCACAGCAATATACCCTGCTGATACAATAGAATATATTAAAACAAACGCACCAAAGTTCAAAAAAGGTGCATATGTCTTTGATACATGCGGTGTTAAAGAGGTTATCTGTAAGCCACTTTGGGATTTCTGCAAGGATTATGACTTCACGTTTGTTGGCGGTCATCCTATGGCAGGACGTGAGGCATCAGGCTTTGACTACTCCAAAAAAAATCTCTTTACAGGAGCTTCAATGATACTGACTCCCGAAGCCACAACAGATATTAATTTTTTAGAGCACATCAGAAATTTCTGGCTGCAGATTGGTTTTTCAAGAATACAGATTACAACACCAAATGAGCATGATAAAATGATTGCTTTTACATCTCAGCTTGCGCACGTCGTATCAAGTGCATATATAAAAAGCCCTACTGCAACAAAGCACAGAGGGTTTTCAGCCGGCAGCTACAAGGATATGACACGTGTTGCCAAGCTCAACGAAACTATGTGGACAGAGTTGTTTTTAAGCAATAAAGAATCACTTGTTTGCGAGATTGATGAATTGATTTTGCGCCTGACAGAGTATCGTGATGCAATCAAAACAGATGACGACAAAATGCTTTTTAAATTACTCGCTGACGGTACAAAAGCAAAGGCTTTGGCAGAAAAAAGGGGGCAAAACCAGTGAATGTTTTAATAGACGCTTCAAAACAATATGATGTTATTATCGAGCGTGGCATATTAAAAAATGCAGGCAATATCTGCGCTAAATATATTCCGCTATCTAATGCACTCATAATAACAGACGATAAAGTTGCCCCGCTATATTTAGAAACACTTAAAGCCTCACTTTTAGAGGCTGGCTATAAAGTAAATACATTCATATTTAAAAACGGAGAAAAGTCTAAAAATATAGACACTTTCTCGGAAGTTTTAAACTATATGGCAGAGCTTAAAATGACAAGAAAAGATGTTATATTTGCCTTAGGCGGCGGTGTATGCGGCGACCTTTCAGGCTTTAGCGCCGCAAGCTATCTTCGCGGAATTAAGTTTGTTCAGGTGCCTACAACGTTTTTAGCCGCAGTTGATTCTTCCGTTGGCGGAAAAACAGGCATCAACCTAAAAAGCGGCAAAAATTTAGCAGGTGCTTTTCATCAGCCGTCACTCGTTTTGTGTGACTGCGATACATTTAAAACTCTTGAGGGTAGTGTTTTTTCTGACGGTGTTGCAGAAGCCATAAAATCGGGAATTATCGCAGACGAAAAGCTTTTTTCTATGTTTTTGACAGATGAATATAAAGAAAAAATCGACTTTGCCGTGTCATCGTGCGTTAAGATAAAAGGAAACATTGTTAAAAATGATGAATTTGAGGGTGGAATGAGAAAGCTTCTCAATTTAGGACATACTGTAGGCCACGCAGTTGAAAAGTGCTCAGGCTATGAAACCTCACACGGTCACGCAGTTGCAATCGGTATGGCAATAGTTTCAAAAGCTGCCCAAAAGCAAGGTATTTCTAAAGCAGGTACGGCTGATTCAATTATTTCTGCACTTAAAAACTGTAATCTCCCGATTTCGTGTGACTTTTCAGCAGACGAGCTTACAAAAGTCATTCTAAACGATAAAAAACGTATCGGGGATTATGTGACGTTTATTGTTCCTGAAAAAATTGGAAGCTGTGTTATGCACGATGTTCATATTGATGATATTTGTAACTTCATATCCTTAGGAATGGAGGAAACAAAATGAATATTAAAATAACACCTAAGGCGTTAAGCGGTGAGATTTTAGCAATCAGCTCAAAGTCTGCAGCTCACCGGGCACTGATTTGTGCAGCGCTCTCTGACAGCGAAACTGTGATTTATTTAAATGCTATGTCACGTGATATCGAAGCGACAATGTCTTGCATTGTTTCACTTGGCGGAAACGTAGAGTGCAGCCAAAACCGACTTGTTGTGACTCCTATCAAAAAGGGCAAGGTTTCACCCTTACTTGATTGCGACGAAAGTGGCTCTACATTAAGATTTCTATTCCCGATGGCAAGCCTGGTATCCCAAAACCCTACATTTACGGGAAAAGGCAGACTCCCACAAAGACCACTGTCACCACTTTATGAAGAGATGCTAAAAAATGGTTGTACCTTTTCTTCTAAAACTTTACCAATTACGGTGGGCGGCGCACTAAAAGGCGGAACGTATCAATTAGCAGGAAATGTCAGCTCACAGTTTATATCAGGGCTTTTGTTTGCACTTCCTATGTGCTCAGGTGACAGTAAAATTGTCCTTACTTCTCCACTCGAATCAAAGGGATATGTGGATATGACATTAGAGTGTTTAGAAGTCTTTGGTATCGACATTAAAGCGGGAGAAAATGAATACATAATAAAAGGAAATCAGAAATATATATCACCAAAAGAATTCACGGTTGAGGGCGACTGGTCAAATGCGGCATTCTGGCTCTCGGCAGGCGCTATGTGTGGTGATATCAAATGCAATGGTCTTTCTTTTCTTTCAAATCAGGGAGACAAGGAGATTGCCCAAGTTTTGAAAAAAGCAGGTGCCAAAATTGATATTGGCAAAAGCGAATTATCAGTAAAAAAAGATAGTTTAAATGCAATCACTTTAGATTGCTCACAAATACCTGACTTAGTTCCAATTATTTCAGCCGTTTGTGCAGTATCAAAAGGCGCTTCTCATCTAACCGGTCTTGAGCGCCTTAAGATAAAAGAATCGGACAGACTTTTTGCAATTTACGATACGTTATCAAACCTCGGTGCTGATATCAAAATTTGCGACAACTCTTTAGTTATAAACGGCAAAAGCGAATTATCAGGCGGTACAGTAGATAGTTATAACGACCACAGAATTGTTATGATGGCATCTATTGCGGCGACAAGATGCAAAAAACCCGTCATTATTTCAGGATACGGAGCAGTAGAAAAATCATATCCCGATTTCTTTAAACATTATAAATCTTTAGGAGGTGTTTTTGATGTCCTCTAACATCGGTGAAAATGTTAAAATCTCAATTTTCGGACAGTCTCACTCAGAGGCGATTGGTGTCGTTATTGACGGACTTCCTGCAAACGAGAAAATTGACCTTTTAAACGTGCAGAAGTTTATGCTAAGGCGCGCACCTGGAAAGAACAATCTTTCTACAGGGCGAAATGAGAAAGACGCACCTGAAATTCTTTCAGGATTAAAAAACGGAAAAACCTGCGGTGCTCCGCTCTGTGCAGTTATTAGAAATGAAAACATACGTTCAGCTGATTATGATAATTTAATAGATATGCCGCGTCCGTCACATGCAGACTATCCTGCATTTATCAAATATAAAGGCGCAAATGACATATCGGGCGGCGGACATTTTTCAGGCAGGCTCACCGCTCCCTTGTGCTTTGCAGGTGCAATAGCAAAAGAGATTTTAGAAAAAAAGGGCATCACGATTGGTGCTCACATTTTAAAGATTGCAGGTTTTAGTGATGAGGCTTTTGACGGAGTTAATATTAAAAAGGATACTCTTTTAGAAATAACCGAAAAGGACTTCCCTGTTTTATCGGATAGTGCAGGTGAAGAAATGAAAAGGGCTATCTTAGATGCCAAAGCAGATGGTGATTCCGTCGGCGGTGTGATTGAGTGTTGTGCAATTGGTCTTCCTGTCGGTATCGGCGAGCCGATGTTTGACGGCATAGAAAATATGATTGCAAAAATCGTATTCGGCATCCCTGCAGTACGCGGCATAGAGTTTGGTGCAGGGTTTAGGGCAGCCGATATGCGCGGAAGCGAGCACAACGATGCATATTACTATGAAGAAAGCGGAAATATCAAAACTAAAACAAACAATCATGGCGGTGTGATTGGAGGATTATCAACAGGTATGCCCCTTTTGTTCCGCACAGCATTTAAGCCTACTCCGTCAATAGCAAAGGAGCAGGATTCTATAAGCCTTAAAAATAATGAAAATGCAAAACTTAAAATAGTTGGTCGTCATGACCCTTGCATAGTGCAACGTGCTGTGCCTTGCATTGAGGCAATAGCAGCGCTCGCGATTTTAGATTTAATGATTTCTTGGGAGGGAAGAAAATGAATTTAGAAGAAATAAGAAACGAAATCGATTCCATTGATACAGAGCTTGCTTCGCTCTTTAAAAAACGTATGGATTGCGCCCTAAAGGTTGCAGAGGTTAAGAAAAAGGAAAATGCAGTAATATTAAACAAATCAAGAGAACGTGAAATAGTAAACCGTGTTGCAAATCTCGTAGGTGATGACCTGCAGAGTCAGGTTAAGGTCCTCTACTCAACTCTTTTTGACCTGAGCCGTTCATATCAGCTTCAATATATGGCAAAGGAAAGCGAGCTTTTAGAAAAAATCAAAAATGCAATAGAAAAAACACCTAAAATGTTTCCAAAAAAAGCTGTAGTTGCATGTCAGGGTGTTGAGGGGGCATACTCACAGATTGTGTGTGATAAGCTTTTCTCTCTTCCGTCTATTATGTACTTTAACAACTTTGAGGGTGTTTTCTCTGCAGTTGAAAAAGGCTTGTGTGAATATGGAATACTCCCTATTGAGAACAGCTCATACGGCTCTGTTAATAAGGTTTATGACCTTATGAAGAAGTATAAATTCTATATTACAAAGAGCATAAAATATAGAGTTAACCACTCTCTTTTAGTAAAACCAGGCTGCAAAACAGAAGACATCAAGGAAATCTTTTCTCACGAGCAGGCAATCGGTCAATCAAGTGAATTCTTAAAGAAATTCCCGTTTGCTAAAATTACTGTTTGTGAAAATACGGCAATCGCTGCTAAAATGGTAAAAGATTCCGAAAGGTGCGATGTTGCGGCTCTGTCATCAAAGGATTGCGCGGCAATTTACGGGCTTTGTGTTGCAGCTGAAAACGTACAGGACAATGATAACAACTATACGCGTTTTATCTGTATTTCAAAAGACCTTGAGATTTATCCTGGAGCTGACAAAACGAGCTTAATGCTCACAGCATCACATAAACCCGGTGCACTTTATGAATTAATTGCAAAATTCTCAGCGCTCGGCTTAAACCTTACTAAACTTGAAAGCCGCCCTATTCCCGGCACTGATTTTGAGTTTATGTTCTATTTTGATATGGTGGCATCCATCTATGACGAAGAAGTTATCAAGCTTTTATCATCACTTTCCGATGAAAATGAACAGTTTACATATCTTGGAAGCTACTCAGAAGTTTAATACAATGTAAAAAGCTGAACGAAAATCGTTCAGCTTTTTATTATGTTTTACTCACAAAATCTTTTTATGCTATAGTCTAAAGCCTGGTTTTCAAGTGTATCGTCAAGTGGTAAAAGCATTGGCTTTTCGCCGTATTTTTTCTCGATTGCCTTTTCAATCAGAAAGTCTGCAATTTCGGGATTTTTAGGAAGCAGTGGTCCGTGAATATATGTGCCGATTAGGTTTTTATATACTACACCGCACGTTTTATCCTTTCCGTTGTTACCGCTGCCTGTCAGCACCTTACCAAACGGCATATAGCCTTTTATATCAGTTCTCTGGCTATGATTTTCAAAGCCACAGACTTTCAAAGATTTGCCAGTTATTTCAGTTTCAATCACGATATTTCCAATAAAACGCTCATCATAGCTTGAATCAATATCCAAAACAGAAAGACCGTCTATCTTTTCGTCCTTTATTTTGAAGTAGTTACCGAGGATTGAAAAGCCACCACAAGTTGCTAAGAGCACACCGCCATTTTCGATATATGCCTTGAGCTCTTCTTTTTTTGCTCTTAAAAGCTCGCATGCTAACACATCATCTTTTTCAGCACCGCCGCCCAAAAGGATGATATCAAAGTCTGTAAAATCAAAATTATCGCCTTTTAACACTTCACAAACTTCGGCTTCCATACCGCGCCATTTCATTCTGTTCTTTAGTGCCGCTATGTTACCCTTATCGCCGTACATATTTAAGATGTCGGGGAAGAGATGTCCTATTTTTATGGAATAACTCATTTCTCTACCTCCTTTGAAAGCTCTTTTAGCTCTTCTGAAAGCTTAAACACAACTGTGTAATTTACGAGCGCATAGCAGATGTCTTCATTTTCCTTTGTGATTTCTGTTGCAGCCTCTTTTAATGTATAGAATTTCTTTAACATTTTTTCGTCAAAACCACCGTATTTAAGTCTTACTGCCAAATCGTCAACTCTCATTCCGCAAAGGATAAGCCTTTTTATATCTCTTCTTTTTAGCCTTTCAAAGCATACATCCCAAAGCCATGAAATATCTTTTCCGTCACCTGCATTATCGTTTATTCCTATTAAGATGACCTTTTTATTTTTTGTATCTTTTAAAACTGTGTCTATTCCCTGATTGAAACCTGCGGGATTTTTTGAAAGATTTAGTATTACCTTTTTGCCGATATCGATTTCTTCCATTCGTCCTGTCTGTGATTTATACGATGAAAGCACTTCTTTATAGTTATCAAGCTTACCTAAAACGAGTTTAGCCGTACAGTAAGAAATGGCGATGTTATATACGTTATAAAAACCTCTGTAGTTTACACTGAAATCTATTACATCATCACCTGAATATATATTAAACTTAATTCCGCCGGATAAATCTACGTCTTTTATCTTAAAATCAAGCTGGCATCTTTTAAAGCCACAGTTTTTGCAACTGAATTTACCAAGCTGACTGTAGTGATTATATTCATAAGACAGCGGTGTGTCACATACAGGGCAAAATCTTCCGTCGTCTGAGTCACATATTGTTTTTGTTACATCTTCATCAACGCCAATATAATAACACTTCCTGTTCTCGCCAACCAGTTTCATCAATACAGGGTCATCGCCGTTTAAAATGAGTTCTGTGTCTTTTGCTTTTTCCAAAGCTCTTTTTAAATAGTCAACCGTCATATCAATCTCGCCGTAGCGGTCAATCTGGTCACGGAAAAGGTTTGTCACTACCATTTTATGCGGTGCAAAAAACTGAAATACTTTAACCGCTGATGCTTCGTCAATCTCCAGACACGCAAAATCGGCTTTTAGCTTTCCTGTTATGGAGCTAGCCGCTGCAAAAGCACATGCTATGCCGTATATCATATTTGCTCCCACGTTATTGCACACAACCCTGTAGCCGTTTGATGTCAGGTATTCATAAATCATATTGTTTGTGGTTGTTTTTCCGTTTGTACCACAAACTGCAATTATCTCTTTCTTTACTTGTTTTGAAAGCAGGGTAAGAATATTGGGACATATCTTAAGTGCTAAATTTCCGGGCATTGATGAGCCTGCTTTTCCGAGCAGCTTACTTACAAATATACCTGCCCTGCAGGCGCAGATTGCTATGATGAGCCTTATTCTTTGCATCTTTTTTCTCCTTTAAATCTTTATTACTTCTGATTTACTACCGAAAATACCTGTTTGGTTTTCGTGGCACGTGAAGTATAAAACCTGATTTGCACCTTTTTCCATTATATACTCGGCAGCCTTTTTTGTACGTTTATCGTCAAACTGCAAGAAAGCATCGTCTAAAATCAGCACGGGAGCGCCGCCATCTGAAATTACCTTTGAAATGCCGAGTCTTAGTGCCAAATACAAAATATCATATGTACCGCCTGATAAGTAGTCTGCATCGATTATATCAGCTTTTGATTGCACCTTTAAGCTATAATCATCTGCGACACGCACGTCTGTATATTTTCCGTCGGTTAAAAAGCTCACGGCTTCCTTTACCTTTTCTGAAAGGAGCGGTGCAAAGTCGTTTCTTAAAACTCCATAGCACTCCTCTATCATTACAATCGCTTTTTCTATGGCTTCATACGTTTTTGAAAGCTCCCCTATTTCTTCATTATTTACTTCAATCAAATTTTTAATATCGGTTGAGCTTTGCTCTTCTTTTGATAGCGATAAAAGCGTTGTTTCTGCTTCTGTCAGCCTTTTTTCACACATCAGCATTTCTTCTGACAATTTCAAAAGCTCGCTTTGAGTTTGCTGGGCGGTTGGACCTTCAATATTGATTACACCCTCAGGATAGTATGAAATCTGTGATTTTTCATTTAAAATTTCTATCTCTTTTTCGGCTTTTTCCAAATTATCTCTTATGAGTGAATTTTCATTTTCGCAAGCAGTTATAATATCTTTTAAATTTTTCTTTTCTGATATTTTCCTTAAAAGGTCAGAGCTGTCTGTACATCTTGTTCGCTTTAAAATTTTGTCTATATTTTCCTTTTCTTCTTTAAGCTCTTTTAAAATAGCATTTTCTTCTTCGGGAGTTGGTTTTATTGCAGATAGCTTTAAGAAAAGCTCGTTTATTTTTTCTTTTCTTTCCTTATTGTGATAAATCGGTATTATTGCTAAGGTAATGAGTATTAAGGCAGGGATTATGCCAATTAAAGACAAAGGCAACAGCAAAAAAGCAAGCACTATGCTTGAACAAAATACTGCTATACCTGCGCATAAAAAGCCTTTGTTCATTTTACCCTCTTTATCTGTTTTAAGACTTTCTATTTCGTTTTCTATTTTTTCTGCCTCGATATTTTTTTCGTTTATTAAAGCGAGCTTTTGTTCAAGCACGACAGTTTTCTTTTCGGCATCTGAGAGAATTTTTACAGTTTCTTCGTCTGCATTTTCCAAAAACTCAAACTCTTTTTCCTTTAACCTTAATTCTTCTATTTTACTGCTTGACTCCAAAAAAGCTTCTTTTATATTTTCTGTTACTTCCAAAAGTGCTTTTAAATCTTCCTTTGCCTTTTGCAAAAGCTTATAGTTTTCATATTTTTTCGTGAGTGCTTTTGACGTTTCAAGCTCTTTTTGTTTTATCAAAAGCTCTTCTTTTTTATTTTCGGCATCGTGTTTTTTGGAAAGTGCCTCTTTATATATTTTTTCTGACTCTAAAACATCTGCAAGCTTTCCTCTAAGCTGTTCGTTTTCTTTTTTAAGTGCAACTATCTTTCCTGCACCGCCACCTACTGAAATGAGTGTGTGCTTTTGTTTATTTAATCTGTCTAAAGTCTTTTGATAGGAAATATCCTCGTCGCCGCTCTGTCTTAGGTTTGAAAGACGTTTTATTATTTCATCGTCTTTTTCTTTTTTAATCTGTGCACCGAGCTGGCTTATATATAAGGTTTTTAAAAATCCGTCTTCGCCCACACCAAAGAAATATTTTCCCGGCTCTTCTTTTCTTTCGTCTGTGATTTCTTCCCACGTTTCTGCGTCTAAAAGCTGAACTTTTGAGCCCTTTGGTGTTTTTCCAATCTTTCTTTTCAAGACATATTTTTTATCTTCGTGAGAAAAATAGACACCGCCTTCCATCTGCTCGCCTGACCAGCTTTGATATCTTCTTCTTAAGTCTTCACGAAGAGAATATTTCTGCTTTGATGAGGGCAGGTCATAAAACATCGCATATAAGAAAGTACATATTGTGCTTTTTCCTGCTTCGTTTTCGCCGTATATTACATTTACACCGCTATTTAAGTCCATAGAAAAATCCTTGAGCTTTCCGAAAGCTCCTATCTCGATTTTTTCTATTATCATTTCTTCACCGTCCCTCTATTGCACCAAGTCCGATTTTAAGTGCCATTTTGTCAGTTTCATCGCCGTCATTCTCGATTTTTTCCAACGCTTTTTTTATGAACAAGCCTTTTAACGAAAATTCTTCGGCTGATTTTAAAAGGTCAATTTTTGGTCTTGTTTTATCATACACCTTTACAAAAAAAGCATCTAAATTATCCTTTATAACGTCACCGTCAGGTTCAAAATCTGTTTCGCCTGTGAGCACAATTTTATATAAATCATTTTCATTTATTTGCTCTTTTATTTTTTCACAGACTGATAAGTTATCGCCTAAATCATTAACATCAACTAAAAGCTCGTGATATTTTCGTCTTGAGATAGGCAGAAATGTTATATCCTTTTTATGCTTTTTGATTTCTGCTAAAACTACTCCTTTATCTCCCGTTTCGTCAAAGCCTCTTCCCTCAGGGCATCCCGGATAGACAGCCAGCGCCCCGTCTGCATCAATTTTTTCATATTTATGTATGTGACCTAGCGCTAAATAATCTATTCCGCTTTCTTTAATCTGCGATTTTGTAATTAAGTTATAGTCATTTGATGTAAAGTCGCCGTGCATCACCATTATATTGATTTTATCGGGATTTTTCACCTTAAACCCTGCTAAAAATGAGTCATTTACTTTTGCCTCGCCAAACGACATGCCGTAGATATCATATTCATCTTTTTCAATCCATTCCATATGAGTATCAAACACATGAACGTGCTTTCCAAAATCTTCTAAGGAATAATATGAATCTGACGTTTTGGGGTCGTGGTTTCCCGCACATATATATACAGGAATGTGGGACAATTCTTTCAGCTTTTCTTTAACGAATTTTACTGTGTGGCGAGTTACTCCCTCGTCAAACAAATCACCGCTTATTATGAGCATATCGACATTGTTTTCTTTTGCTGATGATATAATTTTATTAAAAGCAGAGCGCAAATCTTCTCTGCGGCATTTAGCAGAGCTTTCTGAAAGCTCCCCAAAAACTGTATCTAGGTGCAAATCTGCACAATGCAATATTTTTAAAGGCACTCTTATTACCTCTTTTCTGCATATAATATAATATACTATAGTATAACACATAAAACACAGTAAACTCAACCATTTTATAATTATTTTAATAAAAATATAAAAAATAGCTGGTAATTTTTAAAAATTAATGGTATAATAAATTAGGTATATTTATTTTTGTGCTTAAAAGGAGGAATATAAATGGCTGTAAAAACAGAAAACGATCATGGCTCAATTGTCATCTCCAATAACGTAATATCCAGAATTGCAGGCGCTACTGCTACTACTTGCTACGGTGTTGTTGGTATGGCTTATAAAAACGCATCAGACAGCATTGCAAGCCTGCTTAAGTGGGATAATATAACAAAAGGCATAAAGGTTACAACAGAAAACGACAAAATAGATATCGACCTTCATATTATTGTGGAATACGGTATTAACATTAAAGTTATATCAGAAAGCATAATAAGTAATGTTCGTTATACTGTTGAAAATATGACCGGCTTTAAGGTTGGCAAGGTGACAATAAACGTCGAAGGAATCAGAATTGAATAACCAATTTCGGTTAACTTGGAGGTAGAATGTATTGATATATACAATAGATGCAGAAGCACTAAAGAGTGCTTTTATTTCCGGCGCAAACAATTTATGTAATAATAAAGAAATCCTAAACGATTTAAACGTGTTCCCCGTTCCTGACGGTGATACAGGTTCAAATATGTCTATGACATTTTTGGCTGCAGTTCGCGAGCTCAGCTCAAAAGATTTTTCTTCTGTTTCTGAGGTTATGAGCTCTGTATCAGGTGCTGCGCTTCGTGGTGCACGTGGTAACTCAGGTGTTATTTTATCTCAGCTCTTTCGCGGTATGGCAAAGGGCTTAAAGGATATGGAAATCGCCGAAGCTTTAGATATTGCAAACGGCTTTAAAGAGGGTGTTAACGCAGCATACAGAGCCGTTATGAAGCCACAGGAGGGCACAATCCTTTCTGTATCACGTGACGGCGCTGACAAGGCTTTAGAAGAAGCAAATAACACAAATGATTTGCTCGCTGTTATGAAAGCGACAGTAGATGAAGCTCAGAAAAGCCTTGATAACACACCTAACCTTTTGCCTCAGCTTAAGCAGGCAGGTGTTGTTGACGCAGGCGGTCAGGGTATTTTATATATGCTCCGCGGTGCTCTTTCATATCTTGAAACAGGTAATATCATTGAGCTTAACGATGCAGATTCTGTTCAACCCGTTAAGCAAAGCGCTGCATCAAGTGCTAATACTGACATTGAGTTTGCATACTGTACTGAATTTTTGATTAATAAAAAGTATGCTAAAGACGATAGCTCGTCATTTGTTGACAGTATCAAAACAAAGGGCGATTCTATGGTTGTTATTGATGATGACGGCATCATTAAAGTTCACATCCACACAAATCATCCTGGTTTTGTTATCGAACAGGCTTTAAAGCTCGGTGAGCTTACAAATCTTAAAATTGACAATATGCGTTATCAGCATGAGTCTATTGCAGACGGCGCTCAGGCTTCTACAGTCGCAGAAGAGCCACACAAGGCATACGGCTTTGCGGCAGTTGCATCAGGCGATGGTTTTAGTACACTGCTTTCCGATATGGAGATTGACCGTATTATTGAGGGCGGTCAGACAATGAACCCGAGCACAGATGATATTTACAATGCGGTTAAGGACTTAAATGTTGATAATATTATAATTTTCCCGAACAACAAAAACATCATTATGGCAGCCGAGCAGGTTAAGGGACTGACCGACAAAAACGTTATCGTTATTCCTACACGTTCAATCCCTGAATGTATTACAGCAAAGCTCATTTTTGATGAGTCAATGGCACCTGGAGATGTTGAAAATGAAATGACAGAAATTATAAAAACTGTTAAAACAGGCTCTGTAACGTATTCTGTAAGAGATTTTAATTTCAACGACGAAACTGTTCCAAAGGGCAAGATTTTAGGCTTGGAGAGCGGAAAAATCACAAAGGTTGGCGAAGACCCGACTGAAGTTTTAAAAGAAATTTTAAGCTCTATGGCAGATGAAGACAGCGAAATCATCAGTGTTTATTATGGTGACGAGGTTTCAGATGATGATGCGGCTTTGTTATCAGAATATTTAGAAGAAGCTTACCCCGATTGTGATGTTACTGTTTATCGCGGCGGTCAGCCGATTTACTATTATATTGTATCCGTAGAATAATTAAAAAAAAGGACAATTGCTATGGATAATAATTACTTATACAAAAGTATAACTGCGATATCGGGAGTGGGCGAAAAACGAGCTAAGCTCTTAAACTCGCTCGGACTTTTTACCATTTCCGACCTTATCAGTTACTATCCGAGAACATACGAAGACAGAACTGTCTTCAAAAGAATTATAGAGTGTAATCATGACGAAACGGTGTGCATCAAAGCCATCGTTTCTTCTGCTATGCGCGTAAACAAAATCAGACAAAACCTCACAATTTATTCAATGAATATTTCAGACGGCACAGGAACTTTAGAGGTTGTGTGGTTTAATATCAAATTTTTAGAAAAGAAGTTCCGCATTGGTGATGAATATGTTTTCTGTGGCAAGGTAGCTTTATCTCCAAAGCGCCAAATGGCATCCCCCATCTTTGAAAAGGAGGGACAAAACATTCATTTGGGAAGAATTGTCCCCATTTATCCTTTAAAATCAGGACTAAATCAAAACCAGATTTCAGCTTACGTCAAAGATGCACTTTTAAAATGCGGCGCTATACCTGAAACTCTGCCCGAGCATATTATAAAAAAATATGGCTTATGTGAAAGGCGTACGGCGATTGTCAATATACATTTTCCCAAGTCTGCCCAAATGCTTGAGCTTGCAAGGAAAAGGCTTGTTTTTGAAGAGCTTTTCTTCTTCCAGACATCGCTTTACTTCTTAAAAGGGAATTTCGCACTCAAAAAGAGTGCCAAGCCATATGTGACAAGCAGTCTTTCTGTGTTTACAGAAAAACTTCCTTTCTCACTCACGGGCGCGCAAAGTCGTGTTGTCCGTGAGATTTGCAGTGATTTGGAAAAGGTAACTGCTATGAACAGGCTTGTTTGCGGTGATGTTGGTTCAGGTAAGACCATTGTCGCGGCATGCGCTATGTATGTAACTATAAAAAACGGCTTTTCTGCGGCTATGATGGCGCCAACTGAAATTTTAGCACGTCAGCATTTTGAAAATCTTAAAAAGGTATTTAAAGAGCATAACATCGAGGTTGTACTCCTTTTAGGTGCTACAAGTGCTAAAGAAAAACGCGTTGTGTACGAGCGCATCTCATCAGGGGATGCGATAGTTGTAGTTGGGACTCATGCGCTTATTTCAGACGGTGTGGAATTTTCAAATTTAGGATTGGTTATTACAGATGAGCAACACAGATTTGGTGTAAACCAGCGAAAGCTACTTTCCCAAAAGTCTCAAAATCCGCATACTTTAGTTATGACAGCGACACCTATTCCGCGCACAATGGCGCTTATTCTCTATGGCGACCTTGATATTTCAATGATAGACGAGCTTCCGCCCGGAAGACAAAAGGTCACAACATACGTTTTAGGTAATCATATGCATCAGCGGATTTATAACTTTATAAGGAAAGAGGCTAGCTTAGGGCATCAGACATTTATCGTTTGTCCTTTGGTCGAAGAATCTGAAAACTTAAACCTAAAGTCTGTCACAGAATATGCCGAAAACTTAAAAATAAACATACTCCCTGATTTAAGGGTTGACTTCATTCACGGCAAAATGAAGCCTCCAGAAAAAGAAGCAATTATGACAAAATTTGCTTGTGGCGAAACTGATGTACTTTGCGCTACAAGTGTTATCGAGGTCGGTGTTGATGTTCCGAACGCAACGCTTATGATTATAGAAAATGCAGAGCGTTTCGGTCTTTCTCAGCTTCATCAGCTTCGTGGCAGAGTCGGACGTGGCAAAAACAAGTCATACTGCGTGCTCTTTAGTGAGGGCAATACTCAAACGTCAATTAAGCGGATGGAAACTATGAAAAACAACCATGACGGCTTTAAAATCGCTGAAACTGACCTTTCACTTCGCGGTCCTGGTGAATTTTTTGGTGTACGTCAACATGGACTTCCAGTATTTAAGATTGCTGACCTTTATTGCGATATGGAAATACTTGATTTGACCACAAAAGCATCAAAAGAGCTGATGTACGATGATCCGATATTAGAAAAACGCGAAAATTTGACGATTTTAGAAAAAATTAAAGGTTTATTTGACAATAGTGTTACATTTAGTTAAAAAATACATAAAACATCTTGACATTTTTCGATAATAGTATAAAATAGTATTGTAGAAAAATATATTAAAGTGGGATTGATGTTTTTTGAGAGTGATTTCAGGAAGTGCAAGGGGAAAAAAACTTGTCTCTCCACCGGATTATAATGTCCGTCCTACACTTGACAGAGTTAAAGAATCAGTTTTTAATATGCTTGCGTTTTCTCTTATGGATGCTAAAGTCCTTGATTTATTTGCAGGAAGCGGAGCTTTAGGCATAGAAGCACTCAGTCGCGGCTGTGAAAGTGCAGTTTTTGTCGATAAAAGCGAAGAATCACTTTCTGTCACAAAGGAAAATCTGCGCATCACTTCCCTGTCATGCAGGGCAAAATGTATTCTTTCGGATTTTGCTCGTTTTTTGGAAAACACTTGCGATTCTTTTGACATTATTTTTCTTGACCCACCATATAGTGATGGTCTTTTGGATGAAGCTTTGCTTTTGATTCACAATCGAAAGCTTTTAGCAGATAGCGGTTATATTATTTGCGAAACAGATGATGAAAAGTTTTCACCCGATGAGTCGCTTTTTAAGATTTATCGAGCTAAACGATACGGCAAGATTTTCGTTTTTGTTTTGCAAAATTTATAAAGTAAAAAATTTTATTACATATAGAAAAGAGGCGGTAAAGATGGAATTAATGGAAATAATTGAAGTTTTAGAGGAAAAAATAGAACACAGTCTTACAATTCCTTTCTGGGGAAAAGGCATAGTTGATAAAGACGAGCTTTTAGACATACTCCAGGAAGCACGCATCAAATTCCCTGATGAAATGAAACAGGCAAAATGGGTAAAAGAAGAACGTCAGCGCATTATTGCAGATGCACAGAAAGAAGCTGCTGCTATCATTAAAAATGCAGAAGACAAGATTTTGGCTATGGTTAACGAGCACGAAATCACAAAGCAGGCTTATGCACAGGCAAACGAAATCATCGAGCATGCTAACGAGAATGCTCGCGAAGTCAGACTCAGCTGTCTTCAGTATGCAGATGGTTTGATGGCCCAGCTTGAAGAAAACTTAATCACTACTGTTGAAACAGTACGCGAAAACAGAAAAGATTTAAAGAACTAAGTAAAATTTGAAAATGCTCGTCTATAAGACGAGCATTTTTTTGTAGTTTTTCTATATTAATGAGCAAAAAACAGGAGATATGTTCGTGTCAAGACTGGAAAAACAATACATTAAAACATAACGCCCTTATCCCTTTGTCTTGGCGTTAGTTTCAGATAAATTATTCTCTCCATATTACATTTTCCATTGTGTATTCGCCTGACAGAGCCGTTCCGTCATAAATCTCTTTGCCATCTGCCGAGACAAAGAAATCTCCAATGTATGACAAGTGACTGCCGTTTACCAGCCATGAAACTCTTACCACATAGTATTGCTTTCCTTTTGTTTTAATGGCTCCCGAAGTACCAAAGGAGAATGTAAATCCTGTTTCTTCGTCTTTTTCCCCTAAAACAGACTGGCATAAATTCTCTGCTTCCTCATTTGTTATACCCTTGACACTATCTGATGATATTTCAACAATATCATCGGATGCTTTAAAATATAAAGCACCGCCAGCTGCTAAAGCTAGCACCACAACAATAATGATAATACAAAATATGCTTTTCCTCATTTATGCCACCTCTTTTATGCAAATACATATTAAGCACTTTTATTTCCTTAGCACCACATTTTCTTCTCCGAGCATATCGGAAAGCTCTTTCATTAAATCTTCGTTTGCATTTACGAAGTATTCTTTCTGTGCGAGTGCCGTTTGTTTTGTTTCTTCGATATGGACATAGACAGGAGTGTTTCCGCTATGTAATTTCAAAATTCCCTTTACTTTTTCGAGTAGGAAATCTTTTCCCAAGCTGAATTTTATATATAGCTTTTCGTTACTTACTACACTTTCCTTTTTTATTGGCTCTTTTGAAAGGTCGGAAATGCGAACTATACTATTACACAAAAGCTTAGGCTCTTCCTCTTCGCGATAGCTCAGTCTTCCGTCTATTTTTACGATGCTGTCTTCCTGTATGTAGGCTTTTACATCTTTATACGTTTTCGGGAACACCAAAGCTTCTATGCTTCCTGTCAAATCTTCAATCGTGATAAATGCCATCATTTGATTGTTTTTGGCAATCTTTGTTTTAACTGCAGTTATGATAGCACACATCGAAACTTCCTTGCCGTCATAGATAGCGTTTTCTGCTCCCTCTTCATCCCTCAACAAATCAGCTGAATATATTGTTGAATATTTTTCTACTATATCTTTGTATTCATCTAAGGGGTGACCTGAAATATAGAAGCCTGCAACTTCTTTTTCGAGTGCCAGAAGCATCTTATGGTCAAATTCATCTCTTTTAATGTATGTTTCGCTGATGCCTGTTTCCTCATCTTCACCAAAGAGTGAGATTTGTCCCTCAACATTTTTCTTTCTGTCATCCGCTATTGCGTCTAAAAGCTCGTTATATCGCATCAAAAGCTCGGAACGTTTTTCGCCGAGCGAGAAAAAAGCGCCCGCTTTTATGAGATTTTCGTGTACTCGTTTTGATACGTTTAGATATGAAGTACGTTTTACAAAATCCTCATAGCTTTTATATTTTCCGTTTTTCTTTCTCTCTCTAACTATTGAGTCAATACATCCTATGCCTATGTTTTTAATAACGGCGAGGCCAAACCTGATATTTCCGTTTGATTCTGTAAAGCCGCTATAACTTTCATTTATGTCAGGCGGAAGTATTTTTATTCCCATTCTCTCTGCATCAATCGTATATCGTGATACTTTTGCAGGCGAATCTAATACGCTTGAGAGCAGCGCTGCCATATACTGTGCAGGATAGAAGCATTTTAAATATGCTGTCTGGTACGTAATCGCAGCATATGCCGCCGCGTGAGATTTGTTAAAGGCATACTCTGCAAAGTCCATCATTTCGTCAAATATAGCATTGGCAGCCTCTTCTGAAACACCTCTTCTTAAAGCGCCGTCGATTAAAACGTTTCCGTCATCATCTGTTTTTCCATAGATAAAGTTTTTGCGTTCTTCTGCCATTACGTCTGCTTTTTTCTTACTCATTGCACGGCGAACAAGGTCAGCTCTTCCCAGTGAATAGCCGCCCATTTCCCTGACAATCTGCATAACCTGCTCCTGATACACCATACAGCCGTAGGTTACGTTTAAAATAGGCTCTAAAATCTCGTGCTTATATTTTACATTCTGTGGATTGTTTTTATTTTCAATATATCTTGGAATCTGGTCCATCGGACCGGGTCTATACAGCGATATTCCCGCTATGACATCTTCTATACTGTTTGGCTTTAATTCCTTTATAAATTGCTTCATACCCTGACTCTCAAGCTGGAATACGCCCTCAGTTTCGCCGCGCGAAAGCATTTCGTAAACTTCTTTTTTGTCTATGTCTATTTTTGAAATATCAAGTCTTTCACCCGTTGAAAGCTCGATGATATCAACTGCATCTTTTATGATGGAAAGGTTACGAAGTCCTAAAAAGTCCATCTTTAGAAGTCCCAGCTCCTCTACTGTTCCCATTGGGAACTGAGTTGTTGTGACTTCGTCATTTTTCTGTATCGGGATATAGTTCGTTATCGGCTCTTTTGTGATGATTACACCTGCTGCGTGAGTGCCTGCGTTTCTTGTCAGGCCCTCGAGTGCCATAGCATCATCTAAAAGCTCTTTTACCTGTGGGTCTTCTTCATATCTTTCTTTTAAGTCAGGTGATATTTCTATCGCCTTTTTAATCGTCATTTTTGCTTCCATTGGAATGAGCTTTGCGATAACGTCAGTATCTGCATATGGAATATCCAGAACTCTCGCAACGTCACGTACTGCGGCACGCGCTTTCATTGCGTTAAATGTGATAATCTGTGCAACCTTTTCTCTGCCGTATTTTTCTACAACGTAGTCAATTACTTTTCCTCTGTTTTCGTTACATATATCGACGTCAATATCAGGCATACTGATTCTTTCAGGGTTTAAAAAACGCTCAAAAAGAAGATTGAAACGAATCGGGTCAATATCTGTTATGTGAAGTGAATACGCAACTATACTTCCTGCAGCACTGCCTCTTCCAGGGCCTATCGGTATGCCGTTATCTTTAGCATATTTTATAAAATCCCACACAATTAAGAAGTAATCGACATATCCCATATTTTTGATGACGTGGAGCTCATAGGATAGTCTTTGTTCTATTTCATCAGTTACTGTTTCGTATCTTTCGTTTATTCCCTTTCTGCAAAGCTCCTCTAAATATTCATATGCGTCTTTACCATCCGGCACGTCAAACTCGGGAAGAAGATAGTTTCCAAACTCAAAATCAACATTACACATATCAGCGATTTTCTCTGTGTTTGAAAGGCTTTCGGGGATGCTACCAAAAAGCTCTTTCATTTCTTCTTCGCTCTTTAAATAGAACTCGTCTGTTTCAAAGCTCATTCTGTCTGTTTCTGCTACTTTTCTGTTCGTCTGGATGCACATTAAGATGTCCTGATACTTTGCATCTTCTCTTTTTAGATAGTGAACGTCATTTGTTGCAACAAGTCCCAAATCATACTCTTTTGCAAGCTTAATGATGCCCTGATTTACCTTCTTTTGCTCCATCATATTATGGTCCTGGATTTCTAAAAAGAAGTTGTCTTTTCCAAATATTTCGATATATTCCTCTATTAGCTCTTTTGCCCTTTTTATATCATCGTTTAGTATTGCATTAGGGATATCACCCGCTAAGCACGCAGAAAGGCAGATTAACCCTTGTGAATATTTTTTGATATGCTCAATATCCACTCTCGGCTTATAGTAAAAACCGTCTGTAAAAGCCAGTGAATCAAGCTTAATAAGGTTTTTATAGCCCGTCATATTTTTACAAAGAAGCACTAAGTGGCCTGTTCTGTTACCCATCTCGTGAGATTTATCATACATATTTTTAGAAGCGGTATAGACTTCACAGCCGATAATAGGCTTTATCCCCTCCGCTTTAGCTTTTTTATAAAAATCTATAACACCGTACATTCCGCCGTGATCTGTTATGGCGATTGCTTTCATTCCAAGCTCTTTAGTGCGCTCGATCATTTCGTTTATTCTGCATGCTCCGTCTAAAAAGCTGAATTCTGTATGTACGTGCAAATGAACAAAACCCATTATTTCCCCTCCTCTTTTGTATTTGTGTTTTTACGTTCAATGAAATTTTATACCTTGCTATACTAAATCCATTTCCATAGCGACATGCACTACTCCTTCTTCCAAAAACTCATCGGAAGTTATGCAAAATCCCATTTTTTCATAAAACGGGACTGCTTGCTTTTGTGCGATTACGCATATTTTCTTAGCTTTAAAGCGGGCTTTTATTTCCTCAATACTATTTCTCATAAGCTCGCTTCCAAGCCCTTTTTTATGTTCTAAAGTCAGCACTCTGCCTATCTTAACAACGTCTTTTTCTAAGCAAAACGCCCTTAAATATGCCCTGACTCTTTTGCCGTCACAGAAAAAACAATGCAGGCTTTCATAGTCAATATCATCCATATCCTGACAAATGATATTTTGCTCTAAAAGGAAAATCTCTGTCCTTGATTTTAAAATTTCATACAGCTCAGCT
The DNA here is from genome assembly GCA_045648985.1 of Clostridia bacterium. GTDB lineage: Bacteria > Bacillota > Clostridia > UBA1381 > UBA9506 > SIG437. The sequence goes on along the minus strand of JAZROZ010000002.1, from coordinate 46,187 downwards.
AATGAAAGCTCTGAAAAACTTTTTGCAATAAATTTCATAATACTATCTCACATTCGTTTTTAAGTTTATTATACATCGAATGAGCAAAAAAATCAATAAAATCAAATAACTTTTCCGTCTTATAAGAAAAATACATTATATTTTAAATTTTTCTTTAAAAATGAGTTGACAAAAGCCTTTTAAAAGTGTTATAATATCTTTTAGCCGCGTGTGAAAGGTCTCAAACGGAGAAATTTTCCTACCTTTAAATTTTTGACACAGCGAGCAAGGATGGAGGAGGTGCGACATGTACGCAATCATTGAAACAGGCGGAAAACAGTATAAAGTAGCAGAAGGCGATGCTATCTTCGTTGAAAAACTTGGCGCAGCAGCTGACGAAGTTGTTACTTTTGACAAAGTTATCGCAGTGGGCGAAGGTGCTGACTTAAAGGTTGGTGCTCCTTATGTTGACGGTGCTAAGGTTTCTGCAAAAGTTTTAAAAGAAGGCAAAGCTAAGAAGGTTATCGTTTTCAAATTCAAGCCAAAGCGCGGATATAAGAAAACACAGGGCCACAGACAGCCTTACACAAAAGTTGTAATTGAAAAGATAGAAGCGTAATTATGATTAAGGTTACGATTTTCTACGAAAAGAAAAATGCTATTTCAGGATTTGTAGCAGAAGGTCATTCGGGTTATTCCGAGCGTGGAACGGACATTGTCTGCTCCGCTGTAACGTGTGCAGTTATGACTGCTGCAAACGGCATAACAGATGTTTTGGGACTTAATGCTAAGGTTAAGACAAAAGACGGATATTTAAAATGCGTTCTCCCGAAAAATATGAATTCTACTGAAGAATATGGTGCTAAGGTCCTGACAGAAAGTATGTATTTAACTTTAAAAAACATTGAAGCACAATATAGAGATTATATTGTTATTATCGAACGGAGGTGCAGCAAATGATCAGATTTGACATTCAGCTTTTCGCTCATAAAAAAAGGTGTAGGTAGTACACGTAACGGACGTGACAGTGAAGCTAAACGTCTTGGCGTTAAGAAAGCAGACGGACAGGCTGTTCTTGCAGGAAATATCTTAGTAAGACAGAGAGGAACAAAAATTCATCCGGGCGTTAACGTTGGCAAAGGCGGAGATGATACATTATTTGCTTTAGTAAGCGGCCAGGTTAAATTTGAGCGCAAGGGCAAAAATAAAAAGCAGGTTAGTGTTTACGAAGTAACTGCTTAATTTATTAGTCGCTTAAAGGTGTTTTTAGATTCGTTTTCCGCGTTTTTAAAAACACCTTTTTAATATCATACAGGAGAATTACAAATGGCAATTTTTGCAATATCGGATTTACATCTCAGTTTTTCTGTAAACAAGCCGATGGACGTTTTTGGAAGCAGCTGGGATAACTATACCGAAATCCTGAAAACAAACTGGAAAAATCTAATAACTGATGATGATATTGTTCTTATGCCGGGTGATTCATCATGGGGAACGTATTTAGATGATTCACTTGCTGACTTTAAATTTATTGACTCTCTTCCCGGAAAGAAGATTATTACAAAAGGTAACCACGATTATTGGTGGGAAACTTTAACGAAAATGAATAATTTTTTGCAGGAAAACGATATAAATACAATTGAGTTTTTGCATAATTCATACTATATTTACGATAACATTGCAATATGCGGAACCAAGGGATATCCTGATAATCTCACTAAGGCTGATGACGAAAGGCTTTATGCACGCGAGCTTTCAAGGCTTTCGCTTTCGCTCTCTATGGCAAAAAAGCAAAATCCTGAAAAGATTATTGTTATGCTCCACTACCCGCCCGATATAAATTCTGACTTTTCTAAGGTTATGAAGGAATATGGCGTCAGCACTTGTATATACGGGCACTTGCATGACAAGGGTTTTAAAACAGGATTTCAGGGCGAGCATGACGGAATTTTATATAAGCTCGTTTCTTGTGATTATCTTAGGTTTTGCCCGATTAAAATAAACTGAATTTGAAGAATCTATACTATAAGGAGGTGCGGCTAAAGTGACAAATGAACAGTTGCTGATAGAAGGAGCCAAAAAAGGCGATATCAATGCTTTTGAGCTGCTTATTTCACCATATACAAAACAGCTTTTAAATTATAATTTCAGACTGCTTAATAATCGCGAAGATGCCGAAGATGCCCTCCAGAATACGTATATTAAGGTATATAATTCCATTAAAACGTTTCAGGGAAACTCATCCTTTAAAACGTGGCTTTATAAAATAGCCACAAATGTTTGCCTTGACCAGTTAAGAAAAGAAAAAAACACAACAAACGTAAGTCTTAGTCAAACGACACCTGACGGAGAATATGAAATCCAGATTGCAGATGACACATATTCACCTGAGCTTGCTGCCAAGAAAAAAGCAGCTCTTGACGCTTTAAATTCTGCGATGGAAAAATTGGAAGACGACCAGAAAATTGCAGTCAGTCTTCGTGATATTCACGGCCTGTCTTATGATGAAATTGCACAGGCAACGGAAACTACAATAGGAACCGTTAAATCGCGTATTAACAGAGCAAGAAGTAATTTAAGAAAATTTTTAGAAAAAGACAGGGAACTTTTTGTTTAAAACTTCGTCTAAATCATTGAAGGGAGGCATAATGCATGAATTATACTTGCAAACAAGTAAGAGAAAAATTAGATACATATTTAGATAATATGACTAATCAATTAGAAACAAACGCTATCGACAAGCATTTAAAAGAATGTGCAGAATGCCAAAGTGAACTGGATTTTTTGAAGTCTATTATCGCTATGCAGGCAGAACTCCCTGCTATCGAGGTTTCCGATGACTTTGACTCCAAATTACATCAGAATTTGCTTGTTGAAAGAAAAAAACAACGCCGTGTCGGTCTTGCGAAATTTAGCAAAGGCTCTCTTTCAGTTCTTTCAGCAGCTGCAGTTATTGCTATTTCAGTAGTGTCATTTAACACTATTAAAGATAAAACAGAAAATGAAATTGACTACATTTCAGTTTCAACCATATCGCCTGAATATGCACCGGATGCAGAAGATGAAGTGAAAACAGAAGATGTTATTTCGCTTTCAGAGGAAACGAATATGGAGGCTGCTCCAAAGCCAAAGGAAAACGAGCAGGCTAAGAAAAATACAACTACCGAGCAGAAACAACCGTCCTTTTTTAAAAGATTATTTTCTGACACGCAGAATACAGAAGTTCAAGATAACAATATAAACACAGAAAATGAGCCGGTTTTAGTGGGCGAAACAGAAAATACGGCAATCGCAATAGCTGAAAGTGTTACCGAGCCTGCTCCAACAGTTGAAGCTGCATCCACTACACCGCCTGCAGCACCTGTTGCTACAGTAAACGTTCCTGAAAAGGTTAAGGTTGTTGCGATAGTTACAACTAAAGATGGTGATAGTGCTTTAGCTAAACAGATGCTTTCAGGATATACTTTTGAAAACGGAAATTATGTCCTTTCTGCTTCAGAATATCAAAGTGTTTTAGGTAAACTTGATGCGATGGGTGCTTCTGTTTCTATTGCAAAAGAAAGCAAAACGGTAAAATATGCAGAGCTTACGGCTAATCTCCAGAATGGAGTCGGTGATGCCGCTAGCATTAAAAATGAGCTTAGTGCGATTGACAAAGAAGTTTCAAAAAGATATATAATTCTGAACTAAACATTTAAAGGAACTGTAGCAAAATGAAATTCATTTTGCTACAGTTCCTTTTTATATCCCAAAAAATTAATAATCCCGCCATGCCGTGTATTTACGATTAATTTTTACCTGCATAAGCAGGTGGGTACTCTGTCAGCTGTTTTATATGTCCCCTGGCCTTATAAAAGGGGGGCGTATATGCCGCAGCCGAACTCGAATTCCCTTATTAAAAGTGTTGGTAAATTAAAAATCGTATATCACGTACATCGCAGGATGTATTTTTATTATACCACGATATGTTTATATTATCAATAAAAAACGTAATAAAAATTTTTATTAAATTCCTGTTAAAACACTTTTCTTTTACACGAAAATGTGATATTATAATATAGATTATGTAATGCGGAGGCGAATTTACATGAAAGAAAAGTTTTATATAACTACTGCGATTGCATACACATCGCGAAAACCACATATTGGAAATACTTATGAAATTGTTTTAACTGATGCTATCGCACGATATAAAAAGATGCAGGGCTTTGATGTATATTTTTTAACGGGTACAGATGAGCACGGACAGAAAATCGAAGAAATTGCAAAAGAGACCGGTGTATCACCGAAAGAATATGTTGACGGTGTTGCCGGTGAAATACGCACTATCTGGGATTTGATGAACACAGATTATAATAAATTCATCAGAACAACTGACGATTATCACGTTGACAGTGTTCAGAAAATCTTTAAAAAGCTCTATGAGCAGGGTGATATTTACAAAGGCGAATATGAGGGATTATACTGCGTACCTTGTGAATCGTTCTTTACTGAAACTCAGCTTGTTGACGGCAAATGTCCTGACTGCGGACGTGAAGTTAAGAAAACAAAGGAAGAAGCATATTTCTTTAAAATGAGTAAATATCAGGACAGACTCTTAAAGCATATTGAAGAAAATCCTGATTTTATTCAGCCTGAGAGCAGAAAAAAGGAAATGATTAATAACTTCTTAAAGCCGGGACTTCAGGATTTATGCGTTTCTAGAACATCTTTTACGTGGGGAATTCCTGTTACATTTGATGAAAAACACGTTATTTACGTATGGATAGATGCTCTTTCAAACTATATCACGGCACTCGGCTACTCTCCTGACAAAAAGGGCGAGCTTTATGAAAAATACTGGCCGGCTGACGTTCACATCATAGGCAAAGATATTCTCCGTTTCCACACAATTTACTGGCCGATTATGCTCATGGCACTTGGTGAGCCTCTGCCAAAACAGATTTTTGGTCATCCGTGGCTTCTTTCAGGCATTGACAAGATGAGCAAATCTCGCGGAAACGTGCTTTATGCTGATGATTTGGTTAATCAGTTTGGTGTTGATGCAATAAGATATTATCTTTTAGCTGAAATGCCATATGCACAAGACGGAACAATCTCTTATGAAAATATCATAAACCGCTATAATGCAGATTTAGCAAACAATCTTGGAAATCTCGTCAACAGAACAGTTGCGATGAGCAAGAAGTATTTTGACGGCGCTATCATGCCGAAATATGCCGGCGAGTTTGACGATGATTTGATTGCTTGTGCTAAAGAATGCGTGGAAAATTACAAAAACAAAATGGATTCATTCCATACAGCAGATGCGCTTTCTGAAATCTTTACGCTTTGCCGTCGCTCAAACAAATATATTGACGAAACAACTCCCTGGACATTAGCTAAAGATGAATCACAAAAAGAACGTTTAGGCGGTGTACTTTATAACCTTATTGAGTCAATCAGAATTATTGCCGTTATGTTAAAGCCGTTTATGCCTGAAACTGCCCAAAGCATTTTTGCGCAGATTAATGCTAAAGAGCAAGGCTTTGAGAGCATTTCAGATTTTGGTAAGACTGAGGCAGGCTCTTTTGTTGGCGATGCTCAGGTTTTATTTGCAAGGCTTGATGAAAAGAAGCTTTTAGAAGAAATCGAAGCCAAAAATACGACTAAAAAAGAAGAAGAAAAGAAAGCAGATGAAAACCCTGCTGATAGTGAAAACTTCATTTCTATCGAAGATTTTGCCAAGCTCCAGATAAAAGTAGGACTTGTTTTGAAAGCAGAAAGAGTTGAAGGTTCAGATAAGCTTTTGGTTTCGCAGATTAAAATAGGTGATGAAACAAGACAGATTGTGTCGGGAATTGCTAAAAACTACTCTCCTGAAGAATTTGTAGGCAAAAAGGTTGCAGTTATTACAAACCTAAAACCTGTTAAGCTTCGCGGAGTATTATCAGAAGGTATGGTACTCGCTGCCGCAGGCAAAAAAGACTTATCGGTACTGACACTTGATAAAGACATTGCAGACGGAACAGTAATAAGCTAACGTTTGGTTTAGACAATATAAAATAAAGGTAGATACATGGAAAACCACCGTGTATCTACCTTTTTAGTTTTGAATAAATATTAATTTAGTTTATCAAAAGCATATATAGCATTTTTGCTGACTGTGCTCTTGTAACGTTTGCAAGCGGAGCGAAATAACCATCGCCAACACCGCCGACTATACCTTGCTCGTACATATAGTCTATTGCATCACGGGCATATGATGAGATTTTAGAATAATCTTCAAAATCAGCAGCTTCTGCCTGTGAGTCTAATTTGATTGCACGATACATCATAACTGCTGCATCCTGTCTTGAAACAGGCTGATTTGGATTAAATCTGCCGCTATCGTCACCTAAAATCAAACCGTTTGCTGCCGCAGCCTTTACGTACTCTGCATACCATGCACCTGACGGAACATCGCTAAAGCTTGCACCGCTATCTCCTTTAAGTCCAAAGCCAAGCACGAGCATTTTTGCAAGCTCAGCTCTTGTTACCTTATTATCAGGGTCAAATGTGTCTTCACTTCTGCCTGTTATGATACCATTTGAATAGAGATATCTGATAGGCGTCTCGGCCCAGGCAACATGACCGATATCTTTAAATTCCATAACGGGAGCAGTTTCCACAGTTTCAATCGGAACGGCAACAGGTCTTGATGACCCGCCATTTCCTCTGTCTGTTGTGGTAGTTTCTTCATAAACAGGTGGAGTGTTATTTAATAGTCTATTGTTAATTTCAAGATTTACATCATTGATAAACGAATAGATATCTGCATAATCCCTTCTTGCCAGATTAACACAAACTGTACTTTTGTCGTCTGCTGAGAGATTATTCCATAAATAATAGTTAACACTTACGGGATTTAGTCCGTTTGCATCATTAACATTTGAAAGCATCGGACCAAGCTCTGTAAGCACACGACTTACGGCATCCTGACCTGAGTCTTCGATAATCTGCAGAACTGCTTGTTTTTTCATCTCATAATTCAGTTCTGCCATTGTGCTTACAAATCTGATATTATCTTTTCTTGAAGCAAATGCATCGGCAAGGATTGCTTCCTCAAAATATGTAATAAGCTTTGTATCATCAACTGCTGTTTCTGTAGTTTCTAAGCTATATTTTACCTTGTTTGCATCATACCAGCTCTTTAAAGCCTGAGATGTGGAAGCTTCAAAGAAGCTACCAAGTACAATAGCCTCTTTGAATCTATCCTGATACACCTCAACCTGAGCGGCAATTTGCTCACACTCTTCTGGAGCGTCATAGCAATCTGCATCACTAGCTCCTGTGGGAAGATCAAGAGCTAAGAGGAAAAGGTTTCTTAAAGCAATGGATTGTGAATCACTAAATGAAGCCGCATCATCTGTTAAAGCTAACAGTGCTGCCTCATCTACGCCTAAAACAGCTTTTGTAGTGTTTATTGCAGTTTTTAAGGCATTTTCATTTGTGCTGTTTATTACACCGCCCGCATTATCTATTGCATCTTTAACTGTTTTTAATGCAGTATAGTATTGGTCAACACCGTTATAGTAATCTGTAGCAGTTCCAGAATAGTTAAGGTATGCTGCAACAACCTCAAATGTCACATTACCTGATAATACTAAAGGACTTATGCCTACTGCACCAAAAGTAAATTTAACTCCGTTTGTGATTCGTTCTGTTGCCAAAGTTTCAACTACGTCAAGGACAGTTCCGTCTTGATGCTTAACAATAAGTGTCATAGGGATTCTGTTACGTGTGGAATTTACAACACCGCTTATTGTGTATGTTTTTGTATCACTATCAAAAACAGGAGTATCTATAGTAATATTTCCTGTAGCAAAGGCTGTAGTGAATAACATATTCATAATGAGCAGCATAGCAACTAACATAGCAAATATTTTTCTCATAAATTATCACTTTCCCCTTTCTACTGACTGTTGTCACGGAATACAAATATTTGTGTAAGTACTGCCTGATAGCCGCCACGTACTGCCACGATGACATCTTCATCCATAATAACAGCAAGTGGCATACCATATGTTATATCGTATGTTCCGTCTGCTTTCTTTTCACATACAGCAACGGCAGCTGAGCTTGCATTACATACTCTGGTTTGTGTACGTTCGCCACCTACTTCTCCCAAGAGGCCTAATTGCAAAAATGTACCATCCACTTCATCAAACTCATATAACAGGATAAGGGGAGAACCACCCGTTGTGCCGCTGGCAGCAGTGTTAAATCTTGCGCTTGCTGTCTCGGCAGGGTTATAAATAAGCTCCATATCTGTTATTTTATTGTTTGTTACGAACGGTCTTACTAAATCACCTTTCTTAAGTGAATCAATTAATGCTTTAAATGTTGCATCCATACTATAGCTGTCTGCATTTACTGCATAAGTCACCTCAGCAGCGTTTGAAAAACCATAGATAAATTTAACAACATTTCCGTCATCATCTAAGCCATCTGCTATGTAGTCAACCAGGAACGGAGCAGTAGAAATATTGTTTACTGTTGCATGATTTTCGGTTACAATAATATCAGCTACCATAGAGCTGTATTTGATTGAATACAGCGCCAGCGTACTGGAATCAGACGTATATGTATAGCCTGTTGAAACTTTGTAGTCTTCTTCTTTATTTTGCGAATTTATGGCAAATACTTTAACTGCTGAATTCATACCATAGCGTGGCTTACTACCGCTGCCATCTTGCAGTAAAACACCGCTTTGCAGCTTATATGTTCCTGTCAGTTTTGAATTAACGGGATTTGCATCAGGTGTATCCATTAAGTTAAGGAGCTGGTCATTTCTGTCCTTTGCACCATCGTTAATAGTATCAATCATTGAAATCTGTCCTGATGAATTGAGCGAGTAAAGGACAGGTGTTTTTGTCTGAACATGTGAAATTCCCGTAAACTGACCGTCTACACCATTATAGAAATCATCAACTTTTTTAACGTCAAAACCGTCAGCTACAACCTTTGGAGCAATTTCGAGCTTTTCAATACCGTTGTCTGTTAAAAGCTTAATTGTAGCAACAGGTGAAAGGCTGGACGGACCGAGATTGTCATATGCTAAGTAAAGTCCCATCTTCACTTCTGATGCGTCGCCTTCTTCGAATGCAACAATGAAATCGTGGTTGTCAAGCATAAACGTAGCATATTGTCCAACATATATATCATCTATACAGAAATCTAAAGCTCTGTACTCTTTGCCATCGATTGTATATTTGCCGTTTTCGAGTTTTGTAATCTTGCCTGTAACAGAGTTATTTCCAGCTACGGCGCGGACATATTTATCTTTGCCTGTGTCTGAGCTTTCATATATTGTTAAAATTCCGTCTATAGCGAGTTCTTCTATAAGACCTGCTTTATCTCCGACGAACAAAACAAAATCTTTGTCTGTTGTGTTATAGATTTTTTCTGATGAAACAGTTGTTAATTCATCTTTAATTCTGCCGTTTGAAATTGCACCAACCTGAATAATTCTTGATACATGGTCAATCCATACAGCTTCTAAGATGCCGTCACCGTTATTATCTATTAAAGTAAGCGCACCCTCAAAGGCTGAAACGTCAGAAATGAGTGATACTAAGCTCTTTGATAAAGCTGTGCCGTTATAGATGATGGCAGTTTTTGAATCGAGCTCATATTCAAATTCTTCATCGTCTGAAAGCTTAGTATATTTTATTTTACTTTCAGATATAACATCAAATCTGATAGCGGTAGTTGATTCAACATAGCTCCACTTTACTTTAGGAAGCGGACTAATTGCATCAAGCACATACTCTCCGTCTTCTTCGTGATAGAAGAATTCGCATTTTGCACCTAAGAAATCAGCCTGCATCAAATCAGGCACTTTATAGCTTACACCGTCAATTTTGATGCCTTCTGACTTTTGCGCTTTATAAAGCTTAGTACGTGAGTTGGCTGTCATCACGCCTTTTGAGTGTTTATACTCTGTTGATTTTTCTAAGAAATTCTTTGTCGGATTATATACAACATTAGTATTTGTCATCTGGCTTGCTGCAAGATAATCTGTTAAAAGGAGATTATAAAATAGCTTAGCTGCCTGACTTTTAGTCACCCTGTTAGTAAACTTGATACCATCAAAAAGGTCAAGTGAATTAGCAAGGTCTAATACAGTGTTCATACTGCCGCCAAAGGCTTCATATCCTAAAGCATTGGTGCAAACCTTTGCAGCCTCAGCAGGTGTTATGAAGCTTGTCGGTCTGAAGTTTCCTTCTGTGTCACCTTTTATGATACCCATTTTATATAAACCGCTCAACAGGTCAGCATCTTTGCTACCTGCTTCAACATCACCAAACGGAGATTCTTCCGTTTTATACATCTTTGCATTTATAAGCTCTCCCAAGATGCTGACAAATTCAACTCTTGTCATAGGTCTTGCTGCATCAAATGCCTCAGCAGTGCTGTCAAACAAGCCTAATTGTGTAAGTAAATTTATTTCATGTCTGTTTGCATCATCTGCTATATCGTTAAAAGCATCTTTTATCTCAAACTTTCCAAATGATGTACTTGCGTCATATTCTAAGAATGTCAATTCTACAATCCAGTGTGCACCACCAGGTCCGATTGTTCCTTTAGCAGGCGCAATCCAAACCTCCTGCTCACCTGTTATAGGATAGTCAAAACTGATTATGTTGGTGTATGTTTCCCAACCTTTTGCAATTTTATCGGTTTCTAATGAGCCGATAATCTCGCCTGTACTGCTACCTAAACGGATGTTTAAAATACCGCTCTCGCTTGTAGCCGTTCTGTATGAAAGCTTCAGCGCACCTGACAAATAGGGCAATGAAACCTTCCAGCCAATCGGATGCGTAGCTCGTACCATCGCGAGATTATTTGCAGCATCTTCACTATAAGGATTTCCTACTGAATATTGCATACCGTTTTTGGTAACCAGGTCAGCATCAGCAGATACATTAAAGACGCAAGGCTGCAGAATCATTATAAAAACGATTAACAGTGCATAAATTCTTTTCATATGTCCCCTTCCTTTCTTTCTGTATATAAGCTACAACTTCATATTTCAAAATTTAAAGTGTTTACCTTTAAATTCTATTTTCCAAATTCACAACATTATGCAAAGCGGCTTATAGCCGCTATGCATAATATTAAACCTTTTTCACAAAAGCTCACAATTACTTAATGAGCTCTATTTCTACCTGTTCCCCTCTAAAAAAGGACAAACTCTTAAAGCCCTTTGTTATTTCTTCGTTTGCACCAAGTGTTATCTCTTCCTGTCCTAATGGTCTGCTCGACAGGTCCGTTCCGATGGCAGAAATCTTAAGTGTTGCAGTTTTTTCTTCTGATGAAGAATTAACTATTCTTACGTTAACATCACACGGACCTTCTGCAGGCTGTGAATAATATGTCGCATCGCCATTTTTAAACCAGATGTTTGCAATAGAAATATCATAAAGCTCGCAATCGTTTTCAGGTGTGAAATACACCTGACCTGATAGCGTTACTGCTCCGCCGTCTGTATCTTTAACTCCTGTTGATGTTATTGAATATGGATTTAAAGATACATATTTTGCAATATCTTTAGTGAGATAGAGTCTTACTTCGCTTTTGTCTGATACATAAACTGCGTCACACACCACCGGTACATCAGTACCGGCGGTTGTCACTTTAAAGTTTTCTTCCTGAACAGTTGTTGCATCAAGAATATCTTGTGTTTCTAACTTGAAATAATAATTAGATGCTATCTGGAAACCCTGTTGATGAGTCCCCTCCAATGAGACTCATGTCATAAACTTCAGATATAGGTCTTACGTTGGTTATTTTGTTTACGAAGAAGATTTTAATATTTGCAGCTTCTCCTGTCCATTCTAATGCTATTTCATATTCAGCTTCTTCTGTAGAAGGAGTAATTATTTCGTCATTTACACTTAACAATCTTCCGTCTTCATCATATGCAGCTATGATTGCTGTAAACTTCTGACCGTTGCTTTCAGTATTATATGCAGTGATAACTGCAATAACGTCTGTCAAACCTGCTAAATCGTCTACTGTCTCAACGATATCTGAGTTTTCTGTTGTAAACCAGATGAGTGAGTTATCAATCTCGATTGTGCTTTCTTCGATTACTTCGTCTTCTGCTCCGCCATCATCTGCTTCTCCATCATCTTCTACTAATGAGTCAGCAGGGTCATTTAAGCCTGCGTAGGTAACTGCTACGTCATCTAAAGTGAGGTGCGGATTAGTACCTGCTGAGCCTGTACAGAAGTTAATAAGTGTCAACTTTCTGATATTACCAAAATCAACAGTTCTTGTTGCTACAAGTACAGGTGTTTCCTGTGAGTCATCATAAATTGACATTTCCCATGCATCTTCTGCTGATAAACGTGAGATAACCGCACGGAGAAGGTAATTTCCTGCTTCATCTGCCTGCGGACTGTTAGCAAGCTTTCCTGTTGCATATGTAACAGTTTCTGTTTCTCCTTCTACTGTAACATCAGCGCCCTTTTGCCATCCGTTAGTTAAGCCTGCATACTGCACAGGTATTCCTGAATGTAATCCTGTTGCATCTTCCATTGTAAAGAAGCGGATATACTGGTTTGCGTCTTCAGCTGTCATTGAAGAAACCTTATAGCTTGCTGTGATTGTTCCCTCTGAAACGTCAACAGGTAAATTGTAAACAACATTAGTTATTTTCATTCCTGTTTCACGGTAGTTGTCAAATGCAAGTGCACCGTCTGCAACTGTTACAGTACCCATATTATAAGTTGACTCTTTTTCGATTGATAAGCCTGTTTTGTCATAGAATGACTGATTAGCCTCTGCTGTGAGTGCTCCGTCCTCTAAGCTGTTAAAGTCAGCATTTACTCTGATAACGTCTTTATAGTATGGTGAAACTGTGTATTCTGCATCATCCACTTCAAATTCAAGAGCTTTTGCATATGACTGGAAGAAACGGAAATTATCAATTTTTGTTAAGTCTGCCGCTGCGATTGTCTGTGTATATAAGATTGCAGGTGCAAGACCGCTTTCATCAATAAAGTGTAATGTCCAGTCGCTCTCAGAATCGCTACGTGAAATTACAGCACGAAGATGGAACATTCCTGTGTCTTCATTTAAAATCGGCTGCTTAGTGACTGCTGGTGAATCATATGTTTTTAACTGGTAGATGTCTGCAGTATCTGTCTGGACTGTACCTACACTCTGTCCATCGTTATTAAGGAATGCAAAGAGATGGATAGTACCTCCTGATGTGATGCTAATCGGCTTAAGCTTCATTGAAGCTGAAACCACACCTTCATATACAGGAATTGGCAGGTGAACATAAGATTTTATCACTGCATTACTATCTGCATAATCACTCTGATATCCGACAACGAACTTACCGCCGCTGATTCCTGCTGTGTTATAAGCCCTTGTACCATTATCTCCAATTTCAACAGGGAAGCCACCTGTTGCGCTATAGCTTGTGAGCGCATCTGTTGCTGTGAGTGTTACATCATCAAGCTCATTAAAGTTCTGACTGTAGTGTGTTCTTAAGTCAAGGTCATAGGATGACTTAATGCTGATGTCATCAAATGTTACAACCTGATTAGACGTTGCGTAGTTTGTAAATAGCTGAAGTCTTGAAATTTTTGATAAATCAGCAGCCGCGATTGTTTTTGTGTAAACAAGGACAGGCTTTGCATAAGCGTCATCATATATATTCAAGAGCCAGTCGCTTGCAGTACTTGTACGTGTATAAACTGCACGTAATTTATATGCACCATCTACTGCCTTAGGATTTGCAATTTTTGTACCTTCAGCTCCTGCACTGTCCATCCATGAGCCGTTGTAGCCGATGGACCCCGTTGTAGCATTAGCAGCTGCTATTGTACTGTCTAAAGCTGTAAAGAAATCAACACGGCCGCCAAAAGCTCCATATTTTAGTGTCATACTTGCTTCTAAATAGCCCTTTGTAATCGGTGCGGTGAGGTCATGGAAAATACGAACTCTTCCGCCACCGCCTGATGGTGCAATATTTAAGGTTAAGTTGCCTGCTGTCTCGGCAGTTACAGTTCTTCCTTCATAAATTATATTTAAGCCTGTTGCGGCTGATACGGCAGCATCTGTATCATATGTGCCGTCTGCAACTGCAGTGAAATCCTGTGTATAATTTTCTTTAAGCTCGTCTGCAGATGTATATTCTACTGCAAAATTATCAAGATAATCTGTTTTTACTACATTTAGACCAGAATTGTATTGCCATCCTGCTAAATTAACACTTTGTATGTAAGGGAATGTGTCTTTTGAGAAAACTCTTGAAAAGACAATCTTCGGCTGGTCAGGCGATGAAACGTCATAGAGTATTGCATCCCAGTTATCGTCCTCGCTGAGACGTGAGATTGTCGCCTGAAGATGGAAGTACCCATCAGAACCGAGCACAGGAACGTTCTGTGCTGTACTAAATGTTGAAACAGTATCTCCCCATCTGTTAGCAGCAGATACACCTCGTGAAACTCCTAAAAATGCTGTTTCATCATTTTTGTTATAAATACCAAACAAATGAATGAATGGATAAACTGAGGTTGTTTCTTTTAATGATAATTCAGATGTGATTTTTCCTGTATAAACAGGTTTTACAAGGTCATAATGCATATGGAAACGTGCTTGTTGTACCCTGTCTATTCCGTCATGCTCAAGTTTTAACTTACCGTTATCATTTGTGAATGTATAATCGCCCTGTGAAATATAGCCACTTGCAGAGTTATAGCTATTTTCACTGATTTTCAGTCCTGTTGCTTCTTCAAAAGCTGCATATGATGTTACTCCGCTGAGCGCAACATTTGAAAAATCCTGACTATAGCTCATTTGAGTATTAAGCGTGTCAGCAGTTTTATATGAAACTGAAAGGTCATCAATCACGCATGAATTTCCTGTTGCAGATATATATGGGTCAGTGAATCTGAAGGTTGAAAATTCATCAAAAGTTTCCTTTGGATAAACGTGGTGATGAATAAGCTGCTCGTGACCGCTTGCATCTACTAAATATCTTCTTTCAAACCAGTCGTCATCTTCTGTAGGACGACTGTAAACTACATGAAATTTATATGCTGAATCTACTGAATAATGGTAAGAAATTGCTTTTGTTGATGCTGCTGCGCCTGAATGGTTGGTCGGAACTTGAAGACCTGATGAGCCACTAACAGCAGAGGTGTTTGTCACTGTATCGCCGTTTACCATCTGGAGCAGATTCCATGCAACCTTTCCCTCTGATAATTTGAAAGTCATTTCAGCTTCCAAAACACCTGTTTTGATGCTGTGCGGGAATTCGTAATCAATTCTAATTCTTCTTGCCGTTGTGTCATTAAGAGCTACAGATAATTTTCCGTCAGTTGTCTGGAATGAATAAGCTGTTTTTGCTTGCCCTTTTTCTGTAGTTACGGTTAAGCCGATTGCTTCTGAAACAGCAGCGAGGTCTGTAGTTGCTTCACTCAGGTTAACGTCAGTAAAGTCCTGAGAGAAACTGAATGCGCCTGTTTCTTCAGTTGTTGCCGATACACCAATCGGCATAGCAAAGCATGATATTAATAATAACATTGAGATTGCCAAAGAAATTAGTTTTCTTGTCATTGTTCTTTTCCTCCTAAAAATTTTTTTATTTTTTATATATTAACGTCTGTATATGCCAAAAGCATATATCAGAACTTAATTATATAAGGAAATAAACCTTTTTTAACAAATGCTCTTTTAAATCAAAGCTTTATAATATTACCCAATAGAAATTTTTACGTAGCCTACGCCGTCAACCTTTTCCCAGATAAACGCTTCTACCTTTTTCACCTTTGTTGCATCTAAGCCTTCAAGTGTTGCAGTTATGGTTGCTGTACGACCGCTGGCAGAACTTGCTTTCCTGATGTTTTTATTAAACGTCTCTGTCTTTATCGCTACACCTGCTTCGTTACGAGCTACAATAATAACATCAAAGTATCTCCAGGTTGTTGCTGTGTTGAAGTTGGTGATGCTAAAAGAACAGGTCGCATTAAAGGTGCCCTCTTGAGGAATTGCGCCATTTTCACCTGCAGGGGTGTAGGAAAATGTCGGTGCTTCCATAGTGATTGACGATTTGGCAGTTGTAAATGTATGGTCTGCGACACCCCCGTTTTTAAACACTAATTTATAATCTGTGTCATAATCTAAAAAGCTTTTGGGAGCAATAGTCAAATCTCCTGTTTCTGCGTTATAAGTTACATCTGCGTCAATCTTAAGTTCAGGGTCATCTGCCTTTACGATTGTTATCTCGTCGTCAGGGTCAGGAAGTGCACCGTTAAAACGGATTGTCATTGACGCGCTATCGGGTGCAGCACCATCACAGCCATCGTATCCATCCACCACTTGGGGAATGGGTGTTACTTTGACCATATAATTGTCATAATTTGCTTTCCAACCGGGGTCGCTTGCATAGAGTCTTATTGGCTGTATTTTTGAAATTGCACCAAAATCAGCTGCAGTCTTTCCCTCGTAGACAAGCATCGGGCTGTCTCCTACATCATCATAGACTTCAATCTTCCATGCTTCATCTGCACTTGTTCGTGAGAATACTGCGCGCAAGGAATATCTGCCTTTTGCATTGAGCGCAGGGGTTGCCTTAACTTCACCGACAGCCGCAGCATCTGATTTACCCCACGAGCCGCTATACTTTAAAGTATTGGACATAACGGAAGATGCATTATAAGCTACAAAACAATGCCATGCACCTGCACCGTCTGCGTCAAATGAAACTTCATATGATGCTTCGAGCTTTCCTACCGAAAGCGGAGAGCCTAAAACATATATTGAGTCAACCTCATCCCTATTGACATTTGTAACAATTCTGAAAAGCTTGTTACCGTCTTCTTCCTCAATGATTGATATTGTAGGCTCTGTTGCACTTCTTGTTTTAAGCTGCATCGGCACGCCTGTCATCGTTTCAAACTCTTCATCAGTATATCCATCGCCTACTATGTATGCTTCGTTTTCAAAATCCCTAAAGAAAACTGTTGGCTCTAAGGCAGGAATTTCAGCACTCGCAAAAAGAGGCGTCAGGGCAGATACCGAAAGCACTATCAATGCAATCATTAAAGAACATAGTTTTTTCTTCATTTACCTTCTCCTTTCTTAAATTTATATAATTGATTATTCTGCGTCTTCGGGCCATTTTTCATTACAGAAATTGAAATTCCATAATGTTGCACAAGTTCCTACACCTTCATTTTTGAAGATGAATGTGTATGTTCCGGGTTCAAGTGTCCTGTTTAAGTCAACGTACATTGGAAGCGGCTTCCAGCCTGTATTTACTGTCACCCATGTTGCAATAGGTGTTGAGTCTAAGGTGTCAAGATAGAGCGAAATCTTCGAACCCTTATACGATGAGCCTGTTGAGTGTGTTACACGTAGCATATTTGCAGATTCTGAGATTGTTCTGTCTTTATAATATACTGTATGGTCCCAACAGTTAGCCGCTGCATAGTGGTTGAAGCTTGCTATGTTAGTAAGTGAGTAATCTGTTCCTCTGCTGAGTTCAAGCTCATATGTTTCACCCTTAGTCCAGTCGTCATAGCTGCCACCTAAGAACACTTCAGGATAGTCAAACAGGTTGTCATAGACAGGGTCTGCTTCCTGTGGCACAATACGAACCATATGGAAGAATTCATCCGAGAATTCAAAGTCGATGTCATATGTTCCCTGCTCTATTTCAGGAATAACCATTGAGCCTTCCAATACTTCGTATTCCTGAGGCTTTGAATTGGTAAATACGTTCGTAAACGTTGATGTCATTACTAGCTCGCCTGCTTTGTTATAAAGCTTTGCTATTATTTCAACCAAAGGTTCTTTCTCGTTTTGACGTGTTCCGTGCAGCTTAAAGAGTGTTTTAGCATCATGTGTGATTTCAACATCTTTGAAGCTGAAGGTTTCTTTTCCTGTTTCTTCATCTACCGAAGAACTTACAGGATTATAGCTCTTCACGCCTGCTTCTTCATCTTTTTTCGTATAGAGATTGTCATATTTTGTATCTAATACGTTTGATATTACATAATATACCTGTGATTTTGTATCACTGAGTTCTAATTCGATGTCATACTTACCTGCATCTAGAGGTGTTAAAATTACTTTACCTGTATGAACATCATTTACATAGAATCTTGTTGTTTGTGCAATATTTGAGTTTACCATTTCCTGAACCAGTTTTCCGTTTTTGTCATAAACTCTTGCTTTTGCAACAAAGCTTTCAGGTGCTTTTGTCTCGCGTCCCATATAATATGTTAAAACTGTATGGCTACCGCCCTCGATTTCAACATCTTTAAACTTATATGTTTCTGTGCCCGCTTCCTCATTTGTCTTTACACTTACAGGGAAGTTCTGGTAAGCACCCGAATCGTGAGATTCATAGTTTTTCATATATTTCAAAGCATATTCGCCGTGGTCAGCACCGCCTGTGAACAATCTGGCGCCGGGATAGTCAACTCTTTGGAGCATTGACTCGCCGTAAGCTCTTAAGCCAAGTATTGTGTTATTTCTGCATCTTACCATGGTATCTCTTGGAATCTGCACGTAGATTGCACGATTATCTGCTATCGGTCTTTCGGGGTCATCATAATATGTCACGTTTGAATATGTGTCTCTTGATACTGTGTAGTTGTCATGGTATATGAGCATAACAAGATTTCTTTTCATCTCTTCCCAATGACCTATGTCATACACAAGGTTATGATGCACAGCAGCTCTTGCTACGTCATTACCGCCTACGTGACCGTATTCATATATTATACCTGTGTCACGCGTCATTAAGCTTCCGTTAAAGCATCTGTTATATGCAAATTCTATTGGTGATACACCAAAATATGTTCCGTCTGCTCTCGTAGCACCTGGTGCACAGTAAACGTGACGGCCTGCATTATATAATGTGTTATATGTTATGAAGTGACCGCCAAACATTGCATCAGCGTTTTGTCTTGCCTTGTCTTCATCAACACTTACGTTGATATTACCCGGGTAACCGCCCGAATATGAACAGTTTTTAATTACATTATTGCTTACGTAATTATATTTTTCGTTAAGAGCAAGACCTATAGCTGAGCTTTGGTCGATTGTACAGTTAATCATTGCGTTATATGAACCGCCGAAGTAGAAGCCTGCTTCACCACTCTTCTGGCTCTCATATGAAAACGTTGATTCTTCAACATACATAGCATATGTAGAAGCATCTAACTGTCTTGTATGGTGGGCAATATTTTTAAATTCACCGTTTAAAAGTGTACAGCCTGTTGCCTGGTCAGCCGTCATACTTCCGCCGATTGTGTCTATGCCGTCAAATGTTATATAGCTTCTTCCTCGAAGGTCAATACAGAGCTGACGTTGTTTGATTTCAAAATCGTTTGAAAGGTCAGCATCAGTTGGCGGAATCATAAATATAACATTATCTCTCATATACCACTCGCCAGGAATGTCAACCGTGTTAATGTGGTTTGTGATGTAGGCAAAGTCGGACTCGTGTGCATCTTTATAATATGAGCGGCCCGGATGCCTTTCAGGTTTTAAAATACCAAGATTAAATGATTTTGTGCCTTCGTGGTCAGTAAGCTTTAGCTGACCGTAAGATGATGACACGATATCACCTGTTGCTATTGACCAGCCCTGACCCTTTAAGGTTACATAGAGTCCGCCTTTCCAATAGTCTTTTTCTTCCTGATTTAAGTCGGTGTCACTATATGCAATCTCGCCGTTTGGCGCGTCTGTGACACGAATGTTTCCTTTTGTTGCATATAAGCCTTTTGGAACTTCTTCAGGATATGGAAGCACACCTGGCATTGTATCTTCGTTTGGATGTCTGCCTGCCATGAGCTGCTCGCCTTTATAGAAGATCTGGTTTCTTCCGTCACCTAAATCTATCGGTGCAGTTGCACAGAGGAGATCTCCTTTATATTCAATAAAGCCTGAGAGTTTTTCTAAGGCTGAAATTACAACCTTTTCGCCTTCGGCTGCTTTGAAGGTAATCGGAGCCATTGATGTTCCGTCGTTTTTAGGTTTAACAATTTCTCTGTATGTACCTTCGTGAATGATAATTGTATCGCCTGCCTCTGCTATATCTGCAGCTTTCTGGATTGTTAAAAATGGATACTCTAGAGAACCTGAGTTTATATCACTTGCTTTTTTAGTCTGTGCAACGTGATATGTTTTACCTGTCACTTTATTATTAGGAACGATATATTCGTCAAATTCTTTTTTGAGTGATTTTAAAAGTGAGTTGCTTTCAAAAACTTTTTTTATTCTTAATCTGTCGCCGATTAAAACGTATCCGTCCTGATAGCCAACTGTATGTCCGAAAAGCTCTGCAACCTTTCTTACAGGCACCCAAGCCTTGCCATCTTCATATAAAACGTCAAGTGTGATGCTATGCTCGCCTGTTTCATTATCTTCATAGAAGCCTTTGCCGTTCTTTACTGATAGTGATGATGTTTCACCAAGCATATATAAATAGGAAAGGTCGCTATAATCTTCACAATAAAGCTGCAGTGCTTCTGCAAGCTTTTTAGCAGGAACATAAATGCTTCCGTTTATGTTTTTAGGATTAACGAAAATGTCTTCGGGGTCCCAACGCAGAAGATTATTTCTCGTTTTAACAACACCGATGTTACATTTTAAGGCAACTAACGTAAGCAGTGCATCATCATAATCCGTAAACGGAGCGATGTAAATACATTTTTCATTATACTGCTCATCAACCTTGTGGAAGTTAATTCCCTTTAATACAAGTGAACTTTCTGATGTAAATGTTACGGTGTGGCTCCCACTCAGCTCTTCTATTTCTATAGCTGCTTCCTTTGTATCTTTTGAAAGTACAGCAGAATAACTGTTGTTGTCCATCAAAACCTTAAGGTTTACATCTTTTTTCGGAGCTTCATACTTAAGCTGAAGCTGGGCTGTATCAAACGGCAGCAACACATCAAATGTAATCGTGCCTCCTGCGGCAAAATTTAATATGTCGCCGTTTAATGATACTTTGTCGGCTTTTAGCATTAGACTTCTGTCAAGCTCACTGTCTCTCGGCCCGCCTGAATATGTATTTGCAAACGCGGGGAGTGATGTGATGCTTAAAAAAAGCATTAATGTAAGAGCAACTAATCTCTTTAATACCTTAATATTCATAAAGCATTTCCTCCTTTTCCATTTTATTGCCTTTATGTTTTACACATTTGCACCTATAGCAAAATGCTTTGGTATTTTTAATATTTTACTGTGCGTTAAGCTCGCTTAAAGATTCGCCATCCCAGGCTTCATTACAGAAGCTGAAGTTCCATAATGTTGCAGCCTTTGTGTTACTGTCTGCTTCAAATACTAAATAGAACGTATGCTCTCCTGCTAAAAGCTCTGTACTAAGCTCAACGTATTTTGCCTTTGGTTTCCACGAAGTATTTTCTATCACCCATGTGGCAATCGGAGTATAGCTGCTCGGAGAATACTTGCTATATTTATCTACATAAAGCTTGACAGTTCCACCGCAGCTGGTGCTGCCTGCTGAGGTTGTGATTCTTAAATAGTTAGAATCGCTTGCTACCTGTCTGTCTTCGTAGGTTATGATATGGCTTCTACAGACCGTTGCGGAATAATGGAGATATTTTTCAATGTTTTCAGGTTCAATACTACCAGCGGCACTAGTTATGCTATATCCTGTGTTTAAAGCAGGGTTATGAGCCCATGAGTCAAACGAGCCGCCAAGATATACATTTTCATTGAACAGGTTTTCATATACACCACTTGCTTCTTCTGCTACAAGTCGGAGCACTTTTGAATAAGTGTCAGAAAGCTTAATCACTACCTTATAGTTTCCGCTTGTCGCAAGCTCAGGGAGTGCAATCTTGCCGCTGAGTGCCTCGAATGTGTTATACTGTGAATGTTTGAAGACGTTTACAAGTGAAACAGTATCTACTTTTGTTCCTGAGCTGTTATAAATCTCTGCTGTCAGCTCAACCTGTGTACCTGGGTCGCAATCACGTGTCACGTGCGTATCTAAAATTATTTTCTTTCCGCTTTCAATATAGACATTTTCAAAGGTTACTGTTTCTTGCCCGCTTGCTTCTGTCGATGATGCAGGGAGATAGCCTACAATTCCTGCTTCTTCCATTTCGCGTGTATATAAATTGTCATAGTTTGCATCAAAGCTCTCTACAATAATCTTATTTAAGTCTACCGTGCTGTCGCTGAACTCTATCTCTATGTTATATATACCGCTATCCATCGGCTCAACAACCGAGATGCCTTTGTGAAGGTCATAAACATAGAATTTACTTGTTGTAGCCTCGTTATAGAGCTTTGTTGTGTTTACTAAAGTATTGTTCTGGTCATAAACTCTTGTTGTCACAGTCAATAAGTCTGAGCTGCCTACTTTGCGGTTCATATAAAGACCGATTTCGGTTCTTACATCCTGCTCTATATTTACATTTTCAAATGTGTATGTTTTTGAGTCTTGAGATACTGCATCAGGATAATACAGACCTGAGTCTGCCTTTAAGTCGTTATAGCTATCTAATGAACGTGCATAGCTATCGTGGTCAGCACCAGGTGAAAAACGTCTTGCACCCGGGAAGTCACTTCTTGTAATGTCAGCTTCGCCACCATACAGATATCCAAGCTCAGAGTTGTTTCTGTCTCTTATTACTGCATTTTTTGTATCATGAACAAATATCTGATTAAGAGGTGTTTTGTCTGCTTCTTCGTAGTAAAGTACGTTGTTATATGTCTCTCTTGCAGCTACCATATCGTCATGATAAAGCATCATCAATGCAGGGCCCGCAGCATCTTTATAGCCCGGATTATAAATGAAGTTATGATGCATTCTCGTTTTTGATTTATCGTTACCGCCTGTAAAGCCGTATTCATATGTGATGCCGGTGTCACGCGATGATAGCGCACCATTATATATTCTGTTATATGCAATTTCAACAGGTACTGCAGCTAACACAACATCATCTACTGTTGAGCAGAGCAATATCAGGCTTCTGCCTGCGTTACTGAGTGTATTATATGTAATAAAATGTCCGCCAAAAACCTCATCAGCTGCTGCCTCGCCCTTTGACAAATCAGGCAAAACATAGATTCCGCCCGGATATGCACCTGAGTATGATGTGTTTGATATGATATTATTGTTTATATAGTGATATTTACCTAATAAATTAATACCTGTTGCTGAGCTGTAATCGATTTTAGAATTCACAATCGCATTATTTTTACCCGCTATGCAAATGCCCGCCTCACCGGCTTTCATTGTTTCAAGAGAAAAGAGCTCTTCGCCTGATGTCATAGCATAATTTGACTGGTCTAAAAGCACGCTATGATGTGCTATATATCTAAACTCGCCATCATTTAATACGCAGCCCTCTGTCGAGTCGCCCGACATTGTTATTCCGCCGCCGATTGTGTCAATTCCATCTATTATAATATATTTTCTTCCGCGAAGGTCGATACAAAGCTGACGCTGCTTAACTTCAAAATCTGTTTCGGGATTTGCATTTTCAGGTGGAATCACATACATAATGTCTTCATCGGAATCCATAAACCACTCGCCTTCACTATCAACTGTGTTTAAGTGGTTTGTGATGTAGCCATAGTCGGAATCGGTTACCTTTTTATAAAACTTAGCACCGTCATGTGTTGGTGAACCTACTAAGCCGAGATTATATGATTTTGTGCCTGTGTGGTCAGCAAGTGTTATCTGACCTTTCTGGGATGCTATAATCTCACCTGATGCTAAGCTCCAGCCCTGACCCTTTAAGGTGACGAATGTTCCGCCTTTCCAGTAGTTGGCTTCATCCTGATCTAATAAGCCGCTGTCACTATATGCAATGTTTCCGCCCTCTTGGGTAATACGGATGTCACCCCTTGTAGCATATACGCCTTCGGGTACACCTTCAGGATATGGAACAACACCTGTTTTATCACTATTTGGGTGTCTGCCTGCATTTAAAGCCTCTCCTTTATAGAAAAGCTGATTGCGTCCAAAGCCTAAGTCAGTTGGAACAGATGCCTTTATAATATCTCCTTCATATGCAGTAAAGCCTGTAAGCTTATCGAGTGCTGAAATTATAACATCTCCATCTCCCGCTGATTTGAATGTGATAGGATTAAGAGCAGTACCATCATTTTTATCAAATGTAACTGTTTCTCTGTATGTTCCTGCGTGAATTATAACTGTGTCGCCTGCTTTAGCAACATCAGCAGCTTCCTGAATTGTTAAAAACGGAGCTTCTTGTGTTCCGAGGCTTGAGTTGTTTGCAGCATTTCCATCTACGTAATATGTTTTTCCCTCTACAGTATCTCCAGGAATATATGCACTGAACTGGGTAGCAAGCTCTGCAAAAATTGTTTCATCTTCGATAACATTTTTTGCTGTGAGTCTGTCATCAATTACAACAAATCCATCTTTATACTCTACTGCAAAGCCGAGTGCTTCAGCAAGGGCACGAACAGGCACCCATGTTTTATCTCCTTTATAGATTACACTGAGTGAAAAATCTGTTTTTCCGCTTTCATCAGATTCTATATATCCTTTTCCGCCTATTAAAGCTAAAGACTCTGTTTCCCCTGCCATATAGATATATGCTTTGTCAGGATAGTCTTCACAGTAATATCCCAAGCTTTCAGCAAGCTTTGTAAAAGGCACATAAAGTCTGCCGTCTATATTCATAGGTGTCAGACGTATATTTTCGATGTCTAAGTGTTGCACTGCACCGCGTGTTTTTAATGCAGCAGCATCATCTTTAAAGATAACTGAAGTAAGTGTTGCATACTCATAGTCAGTTAAAGGAATGTCTGCTGAGTTTTTGTCGCTATAGTTTTCGTTAATCTTATTAAATAAAACACTTGTGATTGTCACAGCTCCATTTGCCGTAAGTGTTATAGTGTTGCTTCCTAAAAGTTCAGTTATTGCAACAGTATTGGTTGTAGCACTTGCCAAAAGTGTTGTGCTGTAGCTATGCTCATCTGTAGCTATTGAAAGAGCTGTGTCTTTTGTAATTGCTTCATATGTAATTGTAAGTGAATCGGATACAAACGGCAAAAGCAAATCAAACTTCACACTTCCGCCTGCAGAGAGTATAAGCTTACCTTCTGATATGGTTACTTCATTTGACTCAAGCAGCAGGCTTTTGTCAAGCTCATATTCTGTAGGACCCGGTGAATATATGTCTGCCCAAACAGGTAGTGTGCTAAAGCACATAAAAAGTGTCAGCACCATTGCAATTATTCTGAAAAATATTTTTGTTTTCATAATACCTTTTCCTCCAAAAAAATTATTTTACAGTCTGACTAATATATTTACAACAATTCCTCATTGTAACGTTATAGTAACACTATAGTAACATTATATAATAAATTTTTTCTTATTTCTATAAGGATTTTGACTGATAATAAAACAATATTGACTTTTTTCTATAAAATCTGTTAATATTTTTTAATAAAATTGCTCTTTTATTAGTTAAATACAACAAGGAAGCGGCAAAAAAAAGAAGTGAGCTCGTCTTATGTCGAACTCACTTCCGGCTGATATTTAATTTTCTTTGAGTTTTAAATCGTATTATTTTACTGTGCTGCTAATATCATAATTGATGTAGCTTCTAATATACCTGTATTTTCAGTAATCGCAGCCATAATTGACTGTCCAACAGCTAAGTCTTTAACGGCTTTTACTTTTCCGTCGTTTGCATCTAAGATTTTAACTGTGCTCTTTACGAAAATCTGTTTTTCAGATATATTGCCTGATGCTTCAACTGCTTCTACAACAATCATTCCGTATGATGAATTAACAAGCTTTATTGTACCTGTTACCTGTGAGCTTACTGCCACAGACTCAACTGTAAGTGCTGTGATTGTGCTGCTTGTTGCTTTAAATGAAACCTGTGCACCAAGTCTTATATCGTAGATTGTAGCTTCTTTTCCGTCAAGCTTAATCTGTGCATCACGGCTGAGCGCATATTTTGCTGATTTATTTCCTGTGTTTACAGTTATGTATGATGTATTTTTTGAAATTGTGATTTCTTCAACTTCGCCTGAAACGTTTTTATCTGTTCCAACTGCAACCACTGATGAAACTAAGCCATATTCAAGTGTTACGTTAACTGAATCACCGATTGCCAATTCGTCAAAGTCAACTGATTTGTTATTTCTCTTAAGTGATGCACCACTCTTTACTGCGTAGCTTAAAACTTCATTATCCTTAGTTCTTAATTTAAGTGTTACATCAGGTGTAAATTCAATTGCATCAACGATTAAGCCTTCAACTAAAACATTCTTTGGCTCTGCATCAATTACAGCAATTTCGCCGCCTTTGACTTCAGCTTTAACATAGTCGTTTACAGTATATGATGTAATTGCGCCCGGCTGGCCTTTATATGTGATTGCTACTGCAGAAGAAAGCTTGTAGGATGTTACAACACCTGTGTCGAAAGCTGCAATTTTAACTGTTGTAGCATTTGTATCTGTTATCTTTCCTTTATAGATACCTGTGATTGTTTCGTCAGGGATTACTTTTATTGCATCGAGTGCAAAGAGACCAACATCGGTTCTTGTCATTATAACCTCAAGGCCTGCTTCTAGGAGTGTAATCTGAGAAAGCTCACCATTAATTCTTACAGGGATTTCTTTTGATACGTTATAGCTTAAAGTATCTCCGTCAATTGTTTTCATTGTTAAAGTATTTAATGTGTTA
This sequence comes from Clostridia bacterium, assembly GCA_045648985.1. Classification (GTDB taxonomy): domain Bacteria; phylum Bacillota; class Clostridia; order UBA1381; family UBA9506; genus SIG437. The sequence continues at coordinate 19,498 of JAZROZ010000002.1, read as the reverse complement.
TCTACTTTAGCTACAACACCCTCTGTATATGTAAAGTTCATTACATCTAAAATTCTGTAAATCATAGTAGCAACCTGTGCACGTGTTACGTTGCCGTCTGGTGCAAATGATTTTTCGTCCATACCTTTCATTATGCCTTTTTCACCTGCATAATAAACGTATGCTTTAGCTTCCTGGGGAATTTCAGCTGCATCTTCATAGGAAAGGTCAAAGTCAGGATTTGTGTTAAGCCATACATCTGCACCTAACGCCTTTGCAATCATAACTGCTGCTTCATATCTCTTAAGAGGCTGACTTTTGTTTGCTGTTGCCATAAAGCCGACTACATCGCTTTCTGCCAAAACACCTTTATATAAAAGGTATGCTGCCTGTCCCAAAGCATATGATGAATAGCTTTCTAAAAGTGAAGCATTTTTTTCTGCTGCAAATGAAACAATCTCTGCATTTGCTTCCTCGTTATAACCCAACGCCTTTGCAAAAAGAGCAACTGCTTCTTCTTTTGTGATGTTGGCATTTGGTTTAAATGTTCCTTCAGGATAACCTGAAATTACACCAATTTCTGAAAGTGCTTCAATTTCTGTTTTCGCCCAGAAATTTTCTTCTACATCTGTAAATGTCGCAGCCATTGCTGAAAATGACATAGAAAGCATCATAATCACAGCAATGAGCAGGGAAAGAGTTCTTTTTTTCATAGTGAATTTCCTCCTGTGTATGTAGTTTAATTTTATTTAATTAACCTCTTGTTAGTATTATACATTATTTTATTTGTTTTTTCAATATTTTTGGTGTTTTGTTACAGAAATATAATATTTTGTCTATGCCTGTCTTTTCAATAACTCTTTTTCGCAGAATTCTAGCTCTTCCTGAGTATTAACACCAAATATTTCTGTGTTGTCATCAACTGAACAGATTGACACCTTATGGCCTTTCTTTACAAGGATTTTCGGCACGTCTGTTAAGTAGTATTCGCCCTGTGCATTATTGTTTTTTAGGGATGCCAAATTTTCAAATAATAATTTAGATTTGAAAACATAAACACCTATGTTTAATTCTGTAATCTTTAGCTGTTCTTCGTTGCAGTCTTTAGTTTCGATTACGTCCGCTAAATTGCCGTTTTCATCTCTTACAATTCTGCCGTATGCAGGCGGATTGTCGACAAATGCGGTCATAACAGTACAATCTGCATTTTCTTTCTTATGATGCTCGATAATCTTTTCAAATGTCTTTTTTGTAAAGAGTGGCATATCGCCATAGATTATAAGCACGTCACCGTCGTAGTCTTCAAAATGCTCTTTTGCACAGTTTACAGCGTGACCTGTGCCCAGCTGCTCTGCCTGCTCTGAGAAAAGATACTCTGAAGAAAGTGCTTCAATAACTGCTTCTTTTTTGTAGCCTACAACGATTACTGTATCTTTTTTATCAATAAAATCAATACTGTCAAGCGCATATTCTATAAGCCCTCTTCCGTTTGCCTGTCTTAAAACCTTTGGAAGCTGAAACTTTTCTGACTGAAGTCTTTTTCCTTTGCCTGCTCCTAAAACGATTGCTTTCATAAAATAATCCTGTCCTTTCAATGTTTGTAAATATATTAGTCACGTCTTCTTCCGCCAAAAATTGAAAGAAGCCGGAGTAGCTGCATAATTGCAACGAGTGCTGATGCCAGATATGTCATCGCCGCAGCAGAGAGTACCTTTTTTGCACCTGTGCACTCTTCTTTTGTCAATATCCCCATACTATAGAGGAGATTTCCTGCCCTTTTGCTTGCGTTAAGCTCTACAGGGAGTGTTATAAGCTGAAAAAGCACAATTGCTGAAAACAGTATTATGCCAAACATCACGAGTGGCTCAAATGACATTACAAGTCCAAGCAGAATAAGCGGCATCGAAAGCCTAGAGCCGATATTTGCAACAGGCACAAAGGCATTTCTTAGCTTTATTGGAAGATAGCTGACTCCGTGCTGAATTGCATGCCCTGCTTCGTGTGCGGCAACACCGATAGCTGCAACTGAAGTACTGTTTGCTACCGTATCAGAAAGTCTTATCACTTTAGCTTTTGGGTCAAAGTGGTCAGTTAAGCTCCCTGCTATTCTTTCTATTCTTATGTCGTTTAGACCTGCTGAATCTAAAATACGTCTTGTGACATCTTTTGCCTGCATATTTTTTGAGGAAAACACATTACTGTATTTATTAAACGTACGTTTTACTGCCATTTGCGCTATCATTGAAATTATTAAAGCCGGCAAAACGTACACTATATAGGAATAATCAAAATAAAAATACGGCATTGTTTCCTCCTTGACTTATATCAATATCACAGTGCATCAACATAGCTGCACGCAGAAAGAGCCGCAACAGTTCCGTCTGCTGCTGCTGTTGTGAGCTGACGTATGCTTTTTGTTCTGCAGTCTCCTGCTGCAAAGATGCCATCTTTAGAGGTTTTACAATCCTCGCCTGATATGATATATCCTGCCTCATCCAAAGCCACAACGTCAGCAAACACCTCATTATCAGGCTGCTGACCTACAGCTATGAAAAGACCTTCTATCTCTATATTTCTTATTTCTTCTGTCTTAACATTTTTTACGGCGATGCCCTTTAGCTCACTTTCACCTTGCAGACTTTCTACAACTGAGTCAAGCACAAATTCGATGTTTTCCTTTTGGGAAAGCTTTGATGCTAAGTGCTCTTCTCCCCTGAATGAATCACGTCTGTGAATGAGATATACTTTAGAGCAATAGGCTGACAAGTGCATTGCAGACTGAAGTGCTGCGTTTCCGCCTCCTACAACTGCTGCTTCTTTTCCTTTAAAGAATGCACCGTCACAGACTGCGCAGTATGAAACTCCGCAGCCTGATAACTCATCTTCTTTTTCTATGCCCAGATGGCGATGTTTTGAGCCTGTTGCAATTATTATACTTTTTGCTAAATGCTCGCCTGTTTCTGTTATGACTTTTTTTATCTTTCCCTCATCTTCTATTTTTATAACTTTAGAAAAATCAGTTTCTGCACCGAGCGAAAGTGCCTGATCTACAAGCATTTCAGCAAACTCGTTTCCGCTTATACTTTTAAAGCCGGGAAAGTTTTCAACCCTTGGTGAATAAGTTATTTGCCCTCCAAATGTTTCAGGCTCTACCACCATTACTGTTTTGCCGCTGCGGAGAACGTATATTGCAGCCGTTAAGCCTGCCGTTCCACCGCCTACTACTAAAACATCATACATTTATTTTACCCCTGATTATATTGTTTCAATATATTTTTTGATATTTGATGCGTTGACATATTTCTGCACACCATTTTCGTCTGTTACGACAAGTGACGGAGCCTGTTTTATGTCATACTGTTTTGTTAAATCAATATTCTGCTCTGCATCTATCTTTTCATAGGCTATATTAGCGCCGTCAAGCATTTTTGAAACAACCTTACAGTTCGGGCAGGTCTGTGTTGTAAAGAGCATTACTCTTTTTGCACCCTCAGTTTCTACCCATGTAGGCTCTTTTACTTCTTTTTTTGCTGCTTTAGGTTTCATTACAGAATTAGCTATATCATACACTACTCTGTCTTTAAATTCCTGAGCTTTACCATCGTTCCAGTTCTGAACAGGACGATAGTAGCCTGTGATACGGCTATAAACCTCTGTTTGCTCTCCGCAGTCAGGGCAAGTCGGCACTTCACCTTTAATGTAGCCGTGCTTTCTGCAAACAGAATATGTCGGTGACATTGTATAATATGGAAGCTTATAATTTTGGGCTATCTTTCTTACTAAATCTGCAGTTGCTTTCCAATCAGGAAGTTTTTCGCCCAAGAATGCGTGGAATACTGTACCTGATGTGTAAAGTGTCTGTAATTCATCCTGAATATCTAATGCATCGAATATATCTGATGTGTAGCTGACAGGAAGATGTGAGCTGTTTGTATAGTAAGGAGTTTTGTCCTTATCTGCTGCTGTGATGATATCAGGATAGCGCGCAACGTCGTGTTTTGCAAAACGATATGTTGTTGATTCTGCAGGTGTTGCTTCTAAGTTATAGAGGTCACCATACTCTTCCTGATAGTCAGAAAGTCTTTCGCGCATATGATTTAATACGTCTTTAGTGAACTGCTGTGTCTTTTCGCTTGTCATATCTTCGCCAAGCCATTTTGCATTAAGACCGACTTCGTTCATACCTATCAAACCGATTGTTGAGAAGTGGCTGTCGAAGTTTCCTAAATAACGTTTTGTATATGGATATAAGCCCTCAACCAAGAGTTTAGAGATGATTGTTCTCTTAACTTTGAGTGAACGTGCTGAAATATCCATTAATTTATCAAGTCTTCTGTAGAAGTCTTCTTCATTTTCAGCTAAGTATGCAATTCTCGGCATATTGATTGTTACAACACCAACAGAACCTGTTGATTCACCGCTGCCGAAGAATCCGCCTGATTTCTTTCTGAGTTCACGAAGGTCTAAGCGGAGTCTGCAGCACATACTTCTTACATCGCTCGGCTCCATATCGCTGTTGATATAGTTTGAGAAATACGGTGTACCGTATTTTGATGTCATTTCAAAAAGGAGCTTGTTGTTTTCTGTTTCTGACCAGTCGAAGTCACTTGTGATTGAATATGTCGGGATAGGATACTGGAATCCTCTGCCGTTTGCATCGCCTTCAATCATAATCTGGATGAAGGCTTTGTTTATCATATCCATTTCAGCTTTACAGTCTTTATATTTAAAGTTCTGCTCTTTTCCGCCAACGATTGCATTTAGCTCTGCTAAGTCAGCAGGCACTGTCCAGTCAAGTGTTATATTGGAAAATGGTGCTTGTGTTCCCCATCTACTCGGTGTATTTACACCATAGATGAACGATTCAATACACTGCTTAACTTCACGGTATGAAAGGTTATCCACCTTAACGAACGGAGCAAGGTAAGTATCAAATGAAGAAAATGCCTGTGCGCCTGCCCACTCGTTCTGCATTATTCCTAAAAAGTTTACCATCTGGTTACAAAGTGTTGATAAGTGGCTTGCAGGAGCTGATGTAATCTTTCCTGTAACACCGCCAAGGCCTTCCTGTATGAGCTGTTTTAAAGACCAGCCTGCACAATATCCTGTGAGCATTGAAAGGTCGTGGATGTGGATATCTGCATTTCTGTGTGCGTTTGCGATTTCATCATCATAGATTTCAGAAAGCCAGTAGTTTGCAGTAATTGCACCACTGTTACTTAAAATAAGTCCGCCTACTGAATATGTTACTGTTGAGTTTTCTTTAACTCTCCAGTCAGTTACCTTTACGTAGCTGTCTACTATTTCCTTATAGTCAAGGATTGTAGATTTCAAATTACGTATTTTTTCTCTCTGTCTTCTGTAAAGGATATAAGCCTTAGCAACGTCGCCGTAGCCGCCTTTAATTAAAACCGACTCGACACTGTCCTGAATATCCTCAACCTGAACCAAACCGTCTTTTACTTTCTTTTCAAAATCCGCCGTTACATTTAAAGCAAGAAAATCAATTACTGTTTTATGATATTGTTTGTTTTGTGCTTCAAAAGCCTTTGTTATCGCCGCACTGATTTTAGCTATGTCAAAATCAACTACAGCGCCATCTCTTTTTACTACCTGATACATACAATAATCCCCCTTTTATGTTAAAATTTTTCATTTTTTTATTGTGGAGCTTTATTGTATCATATATTTTTTACATTGTCAATATGTTGTGTGAAATTTTTTTAAAAACACAAGATATTGTTATTTTTTAATCAATTCCGCGTATTGTAACATTCGCAACATATGGCTCTGCAGCCGTCTTTATAGCTTCTAATTTGTCACCATCAGGAACAGAAAAACCTTGTTTTATTACAGTTTCTGAGTCACGATAGGGTTGCAAAAAATAATTTTTCGCGCCCTTTATCCACTTGCCTATATCCACTAAGTCTTGTGGTGTATGAAGTTCATCCACAATCGTTGTGCGGAACTCGTATGGCACCTTTGCCTCCATTAAAATCTTCACACTTTCTTCTATGGGTGATATGTCAAAACTATCCTTTCCTATAGTCTTGGCATATTTTTCTTTTGAATTTTTAATATCCATAGCGACATAATCGACCAGCCCATCGTCTATGATTTCTTTCAGCCTTTTGGGAAAGCTTCCGTTTGTGTCAAGCTTTACTAAGTATCCCAAATCCTTTATTCTTCTGATTAAATCCTTTGTTTCTTCATATAATAAAGGCTCACCGCCTGAAATTACAATTCCGTCTAAGATGCCTTTTCTCTTATTCAAAAAAGAAAAAAGCTCTTCTTCTTTTATCTCAGGGAAAGATGCAGCACTTATAACTAAGTCACTATTATGGCAAAAAGGGCACAAAAAATTACACCCCGCTATAAAAACTATTGCCGCCATTTTTCCAGGATAGTCAAGTAGTGTGAGCTTCTGCAAGCCTGATATTTTCATAAGTTTTATCCCTCCAGAATATGAATAAGCTCGTGAAAAATGCCTGTCATCATCATAATACCTATTATTATTAAAAATGCTCCGCTTATGATATTTATTACTTTATAGTTTCTTTTTATTGCATCAAACAGTCCTGCGAGCTTGTCTATTAAAACTGCTGACAGTAAAAACGGAAGTCCGAGACCGATAGAATATGAAACCATCAAAAGTGCGCCCGAAAGCCACTTACCGCTTGATGCAGCTGTCATTATCGCAGAGCCTAAAAATGCGCTTATGCAGGGAGTGTGGCTTATGGAAAAGGCAATACCGAAAACAAAGGAAGAAACGGAAGCCTTTGTTTTTTTCATATGGTGATGTCTATGAAAAAGCGGAATATGTATTATATCAAGGTAGTTAAGACCTAAAATAACAACAATTGCACCGCTTATAATATCAAGCGCAGTATGATATTTTGAAAGCACCGCACCAAGTGAGCCTGCAAAAAGTCCGTATGCCAAAAATACAAGTGTAAAGCCAATCACAAAGAAAAGCGCATTTAAAAATACATTTCTTTTTTCGTTATCTCCTGCAAAAAATGATATATAAACAGGAAGCATCGGGAGCATACACGGAGAAATGAACGTGATTATTCCCTCTGCAAAAGTTATTATGTAATCCAAAAAAATCTCTCCCTTTTATAAATTCATTCAGCCTTTACAGTTTAAGAGTTTGTCCAGCTTTTATGAAATAGGTCTCTTCTTTGATTGCAAACCACACATCAATAGCAGACGGGTTATGAATAATCTTTTTGTCGTAGCTTGTGTTAAGGCTTTTATATGCCTTAACATAATCATATATTTCAATATTTGTAGCATACCAAATGTCGTCGTGACCACCTGCCGCTTTTGCAAACTTTTCAATTACATCCCAATTGTCGTTATCGTCAAATTCGTAGCTGTGTCCCCACAGATAGAACATCTGCGGCTGGCCATACTTGCCGGGAAGCTCAACGAATTCTTTTAAAAGCTCATTTAACTCTTCATAATTATGATGGCAAGTAGGATGAAGCATAAGCCAGTTCTCAGGGAATTCAAATCTATATGTTGAATTCACCGTTCTTGCATACGCAATATGACATTTTTCGAGGATATCAACAACTTTATCGTTGTATGTACCGAAAGGATATGCCATACCCCTGGCAATAGTTCCGTAATCCTTTTCTATGGCTTTTCTGTCTTCTGTTATTTCGTATATGATTTCAGCCGTATCAAGTCTTTCCAAATATGGATGCGTAAATGCGTGAACAGCCACCTCGTGTCCCGAGTTTTTATATAGCTCTTTTGCTTCGGAAAGCTTTAGTCTTCTTTTTTCTTTATCGTGGGTTTCATTTTCATCAAGATACAATCCTGAATTAACATTAAAGGTTCCTTTAAGACCGTATTTGTTCATTATTTCAATTAGTCTAATATCCTGAATAACAGCATCATCATAGCTTAATGTGAGTACCTTTGACTTTCCGTCTTTTAACTTCATTCTCATAATAAAAACTCCTGCTTTAGTATTTCTTTATTCATTCATTTTTTAGTTAACATCCTGATTATTTTTTCCGCTTGCTTAACGTTATTTTTGTTTTTAAGCACCCATTCTTTTGATATTGTTCCCTTTTTGTGTAATTCTTCTTTATGTGCTGACAAAACTTCAGCAAGCTTTTTTTCCAGTCCCTCAACTGTTTCTTCTTCTATCAAATACACATATGGATAATATTCTTCAGGCATTCCTGCGAGCTTCGTTGTAAGAACAGGTGTGCCTGAAACCATATATTCCATATTTTTTGAGGGAAATGAGTATTTGGTATATTCCGCATTTGTAGGTCTTGGATTGATAAGAAGTGTTGATTTCAGCTGATTTGAAACAACCTCATCGTTTGGTCTCACACCAAAATATTTCACGTTGTGATTTGTTTTACAAATCTCGATTAGCTCCTCTTCAAAATCTCCATTTCCGTATATATGTAACTCAGCGTACGGGATGTCAGCTTTCAGGAAGGCTTCTGTCAGATATTTAATTCCGTATTTTTTATCTATCAGTCCTGCGTACATACACACCTTGGAGTCATATTTATTTTCAAGTGTATTCTTCAGTTGTTGTGCGTCTATATCTACAAGTCCTTCTATGACAGTATAATTCTTATTTTTTGCGTTTACTACATTTTTCATCTCATCTGTCAGGAAAACATATGAATCAAAGGAATTCATAAGTTTAGTATTAATCTTAACTAAAAGACTGTCTTTGTTTGAATTCAAAAACTCAGGTACATCAGTTACTATTCCAACAGCTTGGGTTCGTAATATTTTAGCAGCTATTCTGGCTCCCATCGAAACAGAAATATTAAGCACATCACACATTACTCTGCAGTCTTTATTTTTTCTTATTATGCTCAGAGTCTTAAAAAACGAACTCAGTATTACAAGAAGATTTTTTATTATCGGAAAGTTGATTACAGGCAGATAATTATACTCTATACCACCCAAATAGCTCTTTTGGGCACGAAGAAATTTAAAATCGCAATTATTTCGTGTGACAGGCAGACTTGTTACTGTGTGCACCTTATATCCGTTTTTAGCAATCCCCTGTGCAACTAGTCTATGATATTTTTGTGCCTGCTGTCCCGGAAGCTTGCTATAATTTTTAAATATGTCAAAGAACTTTTCCTTTTCTGTCAAACAAGAAACATATATTATATTCATTTCTTATCCCCCTGTTAAGTTTTCCAAATTTTAATTTGCAAATTTCGTTCTTTTACAAAAAAACACCTAAGTAAAATTATATAATTTTGTCGTTTAAAAGTCAATTATTTTGTCCCTTCATACAGTTAATTTTTTCGACAAATTTCGTCTTCTTGACAAAGTCTTGCTTAACTGATATAATTTTAGTTAAAGAACAGGAGGCATAAATGGCTGAAAAAATACGTTTACAAAAATATATGGCAGCTTGCGGAGTGGCATCTCGTCGCGCCTGCGAAGAGATAATTGCAGCAGGACGTGTGACGGTCGGTGGCAAGAATGTGTGCGAGCTTGGCACAAGCGTTGACCCTGACTATGATGAGGTTTTCGTTGACGGCAAAAAGATTAGCCTGCCAAATAAGAAGTATTACATAATGTTAAACAAGCCTCAAGGGTATATCACAACATCTTCTGACCAGTTTGGAAGACCGACTGTTTTGGATTTGGTTGCCGATATCAAAGAAAGACTTTATCCTGTGGGCAGGCTTGACTATGATACCCAGGGACTTTTGCTTCTCACCAATGACGGAGATTTTGCACAAAGGCTAACTCATCCTAAGTTTGAAAAAAGCAAGACATACAGGGCAGTGGTTCGTGGCTTTGTGTCGGAGCAAAACTCAAGGCTTTTAGCAAAAGGCGTTATCATTGACGGAAAGAAAACTGCACCCGCTAAAGTCAAAACCGCGCACAAAGACGACGGCACAACACAGATTACACTTACCATACACGAGGGCAGAAACCGTCAGGTAAGAAAGATGTGCTCATCTATTGGGCACGAGGTTATAAGCCTTAAGCGAATAGCGATAGGCGATATAATACTTGGTAATCTCCCCAAAGGAAAATGGCGGCATTTAAATCCCGTTGAAATTAATAAACTTTTAAAATAATAACACATTATGGAGGAAAAATATGGCTGAATTAAGATATAATCCGCTGACAAAAGACTGGGTTATGATTGCATCACACAGACAGAACAGACCGCAGATGCCTAAAGACTGGTGTCCGTTTTGTCCCGGCTCAGGAAAAGTACCTGATAAATTTACTGTTTTAAAGTATGACAACGACTTCCCTGCACTTTCGCAAAATCCACCTGTGCCCGATGATGTTGAAACAGACCTTTATAAAACAAAAGAGGCTTATGGAAAATGTGAGGTTATTCTCTATTCTCCCGAGCATACTAAAACTCTCCCAGAGCTTTCTGTAGAACATATCGGTGAGCTTGTTGACTTATGGACAGAGCGTTTTAGCGAAATGAGCAAGGACGAAAAAATCAAGTATGTATTCATATTTGAAAACAGAGGTGAGGTTGTTGGTGTTACTATGCCACATCCGCACGGACAGATTTACGGATATTCCTACATACCTAAGAAACTGGAATTAGAGCTTTCATCTTCAAAAGAGCACTTTGAAGAAAAGGGCAAATGTTTGATTTGCGATATGCTTGATAACGAAATCAAGTTTGAAAAGAGAATTATAATGGAAAATGATGATTTTATCACTTTCCTGCCTTTTTATTCTGAATATCCGTATGGTGTATATATTGCAGCTAAGCGTCACTATGGTACACTCCTTGATATGACAGATAAGGAAAAGAAGTCGCTTGCAGAGATATTAAAAGCAACTGTCGGCACTTTAGACAGCTTATTTGACTATCCGTTCCCGTATATGATGTGTATGCATCAGTCACCTGTGAACTCAGAAGATACATCTGAATATTTCCATTTCCATATTGAATTTTTCCCACCGATGCGTTCTAAAGATAAGCAGAAATTCAACGCATCATCAGAAACAGGCGCATGGGCACATTGTAACCCAACGGCACCAGAAGAAAAGGCAGAAGAGCTCCGCGAGGCTTACAAGCGCTGGCAGGAAGCTAACAAATAAGAGGTGGCTTTAATGAATATTAAGGAACTAAAAACAGAATTTATAAATTTATATGGTGACGGCGGTGAAATTCGTATTTTCACATCACCCGGTCGTGTAAATCTCATTGGCGAGCACACCGACTATAACGGCGGTTTCGTTTTCCCTGCTGCTCTTTCTATGGGTACTACTATTGCAGTAAGACTCAGAAATGACAATATCGTTCGTATGAAAGCAACAGATTTAGACGGCATCATTGAGATTGACACAGAAAAGCTTGAAAACTACAAGGATTTAAAATGGGGCGACTATCAGGCAGGTGTTATGAGTGAGCTTAAAAAGCTTGGCTACACTATAATCGGTTGCGATATGCTCTATGACGATACACTACCGCACGGCGGCGGACTTTCTTCTTCTGCCGCTATCGAGGTTGCAACTGCGCTTACCTTTGCAACTTTATCAAACGAGAAAAACGGCATCACGAAAGATATCGATATGGTAGAAATGGCTAAAGTCGGTCAGGCAGCAGAAAACAACTATATTGGTGTTAACTGTGGTATTATGGACCAGTTTGCATCAGCTATGGGCAAAAAAGACCATGCAATTTTCTTAAAGTGTGATAACCTTACATTTAAGCACGTTAAGCTTTCGATGGATGGCTACAGCTTAGTTATAGCTAACACTAACAAAAAAAGGAGCTTAGCTGACTCAAAATATAACGAGCGCCGTGCAGAATGCGAAGAGGGTTTAGCTGAACTTAAAAAGGCTTTTACTAATGCTACATGTCTTTCTGATATAACAGAAGATGAATTCAACGAAAATGCGTCTTTAATCACAAATGAAACAGTTAAAAGACGTGTACGTCACGTTATATGCGAAAATGCACGTGTTTTAAAGAGTATTGACGCATTAAACAATAAGGATATGGCGCTTTTCGGAAAGCTTATGAATGCATCACACGATTCACTTCGTGATGATTATGAGGTTACGGGAATTGAGCTTGATACATTAGTTGATGAAGCAAGGAAGATAGACGGTGTACTTGGCTCACGTATGACAGGTGCAGGCTTTGGCGGATGCAGTGTTACACTTATTAAAACATCTGCAGTAGATGAGTTTATCGAAAAGGTCGGTCCTGCTTATGAAGCAAAAATTGGTTATGCTCCATCTTTCTACGTATCATCTATCGAAGATGGCGGACACGAAGTTATCGGGATGTAAAAAAAGTCCATATCAAAGGGCTGTAGCAAAATGTGCGCTATTTTCCGTCCAGCCTAAAAGGAGCTGTAGCAAATGAAATTCATTTTGCTACAGCTCCTTTTTATTATAATAATTTCTCCTTTTACAAAATATAATTAACTACAAATATTTTGAAAGGAGTCATTATGAAAAAATTATTTTTAATTTTGCTCATTTTTGTTCTTTTACTTTCTGGTTGCACCAAAACTAAAGATGTATTTACAAGCGAGATATATTTAGAGCCGCAGGAAGCCATAACAGTTACGGCATCAAATGTGAGTGACTACTCCCATTTTTCTAATGTAATGTATGGCTGGGGAATTAAGAAAAACGTAAATACACCGCCCGAAATTCCCGAAAATATTGTAAAGCTTATCGAAAAATATGGTTCATATTATCTTGACAACACACCAAAGAGTCTTTATCTAACATTTGACGAGGGCTATGAAAACGGATATACGGGCAAAATTTTAGACATACTTAAGGAAAACGAAGTGCCTGCCGCTTTTTTCGTGACAGGACCATACTTAAAAAAAGAAACAGAGCTTGTTAAAAGAATGGTAGATGAGGGGCATATTGTAGGAAATCACAGTGTTAATCATCCGAGTCTTCCGTCTATTGCAAATGATGCAGAGCTTATGAAAGAAATTACAGATTTAAATGATGAATTCAAAAAAACTTTTGGAAAAGATATGAAATATCTGCGTGCACCGCGCGGTGAATATTCAGAGCGAACGCTTGCAATCACACGCGATTTGGGTTACACTAACGTATTCTGGAGTTTTGCATATAAAGACTGGGAAGTAAACAACCAAAAGGGCACGGATTTTGCATATGAAGAAATCAAAAAAGGTGTTCACGACGGTGCTGTTTTACTTCTCCACGCAGTTTCTAAAGACAACGCAAATGTTTTAGACAGAATAATCAAGGACCTAAAAAATGAAGGATATATTTTTAAATCTTTAGACGAGTTTGGAAAATGATGAAATTTTTTCAGTGGATAACTCATTAGTTTGCGGATAAACTAATTATCAAAGGACGTGAACTAATGAAAAGAAAAATAAGCATAAAAAAACGTGTTTTGATTTTTAGTGCTATGCTCTCTTTTGCCATAGCTTCCCTTTTTGCTCAGGGGACTCTGCAATTTCCTGATAAAATCAACATATATGAGGGCGAAGAACTCCGCATAAGCTCAAATTCTCCCTATTCCCTTTCTATGCCTGCATCGTTTGGCGGTGTGCTTTCAGATGACGGAAAAATCTCGCGCGATTCATTCCAAACGAATGAAAAATACATCAAAGCAACAGATTTAGGGGATTTTTCTGCAAGTCTTAAGCTCTTCGGGATAATCCCCGTCAAAAATGTTAATGTGATCGTCACCGATGCTAAGACGTTAATTCCGGGTGGCGATACTATTGGAATAAAAATGTTCACAGAAGGACTTTTATGTGTCGGCACATCGGATATTGCTGACATAAACGGAAATATATTAAATATCGCATCAAGCTCAGGCATTAAAATGGGTGATATTATACTTTCTGCAAACGGGAAAAAACTTAATACAACAGAACAGCTTGCAAACATTGTTTTAGAGTCGGGCGGCAAAAAAATTGATGTTATGATAAACAGAGAAAATGAGCTTATTCATAAGTCAGTCACCCCTGCCCTGACATCTGACGGATATAAAATAGGAATATGGATGCGCGACAGCACCGCAGGAATCGGAACTCTTAGTTACATCTCGCCTGACGATTTGAAATATGGTGCGCTCGGGCATCCAATTTGCGATAGTGATACAGGTGTAGCTCTGCCTGTAGCTGACGGTAATATTATAAATGCTACCATTTATGATGTTTTAAAAGGTTCTCAGGGGTTACCTGGTGAGCTTAAAGGTACTTTTAATAACTCTTTAGGCGATATCGGTACAATCGAAAAAAATACATCTTGTGGGATATACGGAAAACTAAGTGGTGATATGGCACAAAGCTTAGAAGTCCCCTTGCCTGTCGCATCTAAAAATACCATTAAAAAAGGAAAGGCTCAAATCATCTCAACTATTGATGAATCAGGCAAAAAAGCCTATGATGTGGAAATACTCAAGGTACAAAAATCATCAGGCGACGAACATAAGGATATGGTCATAAAAATCACAGATAGTCGTCTTTTGGAAAAAACAGGCGGAATTGTTCAGGGAATGAGCGGCAGTCCAATCATTCAGAACGGGAAATTAGTTGGTGCGGTCACGCACGTGTTTGTGAATGACCCAACAAGAGGTTATGGGATATTTATTGAGAATATGTTAGCAGAAGCAGAATAAAAAAGAGCCTGATGGCTCTTTTTTATTTCTTATAATACTTTTTATATAGTCTGTAAAAGCACGAATAATCAGGAAAGCCTGTCTGGTTAGCGGCGGCGGTCATTGACTCACCGCTTAAGATTAGGTTATGCGCTACAGAAAGACGTTTTTGAATGATGTAGCGATATACAGGAATGTTCAGCTCTTTACTGAATTTGTGTGCCAAAGTCGATGGTGAGATATAGAGAACATCTGCAATGGTATTAACAGACAGATTTTCAGCATATTTTTCGTCTATTATGTTAAGTGCACGACTTACAACAGGTGATAAATTAAGGTTTTTACTGATTTCTCCCGATGCATACAGCTTCATATTTATGAGCAGCTGCACTAAAGCTGATTTGATAAACAAAATCTTTTCTTGTTTGGGAAGATGACTTTTAGCAACCTCCATTAATCTTTCAAAAACAGAGACTATTCTTTTATCAGGTGCATTTATTATTTTTACATTATCCATAACCTTATGGACAAGCTCAGCTATTTCAGAATTTTCATAAAACCCCAAAATACAACGGATATACTTTTGCGGCTCTTTTACACAAAACTGATGAAACTCCTCCTTGGGAATCACAACGATATTACCGGTATTTAAGTTTTGCTGAATATTTTTAGAGATAAAATATGTACTTCCGTTTATGAAAAAAATAAACTCATTATAATCGTGAAACTCCTGCTCTTTTAACTTAGGCTCCCCTTTTGCATATCTAAGGTAAAAGTCATCAGTTTCTATGAAATACTCAAATAAATTTTCCATTTTATCACCTCGCACTAAAAGCATATCTTTTGTCAAAGCTTTTGACTATATATCTGCATCTTCTGTGAGTGCTTCAATATAGAAGCTTACAGGTCTGAAGCCATCATTACAGGAAATCATTGCAGATTTCGGGTCTTTCATCCAACCATCGTAGAAATTTTCACCGCCGTGTGACAAAGCCAATATAAAAGGAGACATTGTTTCCCATGCACTATCGCAAAGGCCATCAGGTTTTTGCCATCCATTTGCGATAAAGACCTGCCCTTCTTTCAAATCACAGGCATGCTCTAATGGATTTTCGTATTTTTCTATCAAATCGTCATAACGAGACATCTTCATAACCGTTATACGACATTTTTTCATAATATAAAATCTCCTTATATGTCTTGTCTGGCTTTTTAAAATCTATTAATTATATTATATACAAATTACAGGATATCGTCAACACGTTTATTCTTTCTTTTTCAGTCTTTTAAAAAATTACAGCTATAGTAGAATTCGACTTTATCGCCGTTTTGGAGTTTATACTGCGAGCAGCCATATGTAGGCTTTACTCCGTTTACTCTGTAAATCCATCCTGAATACTCACCGCAGTCAAATTCATATAAATTCCCTATTCCTTCGATATATGCAGAATTGTACATTGGTGTTTGTGAAAACTCAAAGTGAATTCCATTATTTTTCATTTCGCGATGCAGAAGGTCAAAAACACTTTCATTTTCAAAAAATTCTACTGTTTTTTCTTCAAAAATCATTCCATCTTCTATAAGAATATCCTTTTTATTAGCTTTTAATTTTTCAAGATTTTCAAACACCGATTTATAGCTTACAGATAGTGTACACGTAAGCTTTTCTTCATCATCTTGCGGCTTTTCCTGCTCATAGATGACATCAGCGGCAGCGCTTTCTTCATTTTGCGGTATCTCCTCTTTAACATCTGCTGTTATTTCTTCTTTGGGTTGTTGTTGGGGACTTGCCGTTTCTTTTAAAATCTCAGGCGCAGTTGTATAAAGCTCAGTTTCAGCTTTATTAAAAACAAGCTCATTTTCCGTATTTTGAGTGCTTTTTTCTCCGCAGAAGAACAACGCAGAAAGAATAAAACAAACCAAAACTCCTATAATTATTTTATATTTATTCTTTATCATATAATCAGCCCTCTAGCTCAGCAAAACGCATCAGCATAGCTGCTACCTCTGCTCTTGTAACCTTTTCTGTCGGTGCGATAATATTTCCACCTCTGCCGTTTAATACTCCTTTTTCAATTATATAGTTAAGTGCATCAGATGCATATGAAGAAATCTTATCCTTATCGTCAAAAGATGAAATATTATCAGTATTTTTTGCGGATATATCATATCCTTTATATGTAGCATATCTGTACAAAATGACGGCAATCTGCTCTCTTGTTATGCTTGTTTCAGGTGCAAAATCGTTATCTGATACACCGTTTATGATTTTGTGCTCTGATGCCCAGTTTACACCCTCGCTATACCACACATTTTCAGCTACATCCCTAAAACCGCCCGATAGTGAAATTTTTTCAGGTGCGTCAAGTCTGTGCAGAACTGTAACAAGCATCGCTCTTGTCATTGATGTGTCAGGCTCAAAACCGCTGTCTGTACCTTTGAACAGATTTTTTTCATAAACATATTTAACTGCTCCGTAGTACCAGTCATTATTGTTTACATCCTTAAATGTCGTTTCACTGAATACCTGCTTTTCTTCCTGCGGCAAAGGCTTTGTCGGCTCAACTATGGTTTCAGTTTCCTTTTCTTCATTATCATTTGAGTTAACCTGGCTTGAAACACCACCATAGTATATCCTGTCAAGCGATACATTTATGGTCTTTGCTGTACGGTTTTGTGCTTCATCTTCAGTTATTGTCACTACTCCGGTTTGCGGAGTGTATCCGGAAGAATACACGTTATATGTATATTCCCCTGCATCAAGGTCAAAGCAGTTTTTTGAAAACTCTTCTTTTCCATCAATTGTAACTTCTGCATTCTGGGGACTTACGTTAAAGATTACGGGACAGTTTTCAATACCGGGTACGTTAGCTTCGCTTTTTGGATAGTCTGAAAAATCGTACATATTTTTTCCTTTATTTTCAGCAAGCAAGCGCCACGCGATTAGTCCTCGAAATCCCTGCTCAGTGGCAAAGGCATTTGCAAACCCGTCTAAATCCTCGTTTGCCACAGAAATCAATCCCCAAATAAGACTGTTTTCACTCTTTTTTACTGTGTCAGCATCAATTCCTGCAGCAGAAAGAGCGCAAATTGCAAGTCCTGTCGATGCAGGTTCATATCCCTCAAAGCCGTCAATCAAGCCGTCTTCACGTTGCTCTTCCTTTAAAATTTCGATTGTTTCACTAAGCACTGCGCTGACTTCACTACTAAGTACTGTGCTGATTTTATCGTTTGCATCGGCAAACGGTGCAAGTGCTAAAATCATAGGCGTGAGCGCATCTGTGCCATACTCTGTGCTCTGCCATGATGCTTTGCTTTCAATCGCCGCAACTATAAGCTTCTCAAACTGTTCCTGATTCGCATATTCATCGTCTTGCATAAGTGCAATAAGCACATACGGAAGTGTATATATATTCGTTACGGCTTCATCATCCGAGTCGACTAAATCTGTCAGCTTTTTAACCGCATCTATATGCTTAAAATCTTCTGTATATACAGTTTTTGCATCATAACCAAGTGCACGGAGTGCTATGATATATTTTGCTAAATCTCCAGGCTTTTCGGCACTGCTTACAGAAGCTGCTATTGCTTTGAAAGCCGTTTCTTTCTGGCTTTCTGTTAGGATATTTTCACTATCTTCAAACAACTCTTCATACATCAACATATCCGAAACAACCCATGCAAGATTTACATCCTGCTGCGAGTAATCAGCCTGTGAGTACTTTTTTGCTATGTTATGCACTATCTCTGTTTTTGGATTTTTTACATCGACTATGCAGACAGGGGCCGTGATTGCAGGTACTTCTGCTTCCCCTAATATCTTACTTTTAGTTGCAGAGATAATGTGTATTTCCTCATTTTCAAGCAGTATTTCTGCCGTGCCATTTTCATCTGTGATAAGCTCTGTTTCTTCACCGTTTATTGTAATTATTGCACCATCACACGGCGATATTATAGTATTCCAGTTTTCGTCATAGCCGCTGAAATATTTTAAAACAAGCTCAAACGGTATTCCTGTATATTTAACAGTATGAGTCTTATTAAACATAGCATATCCCTCTGTATCGGGGTATGCGTTTTTATATATAAACGCATCAACACAGTCGCCGTCTGAAACCTCATGACCAAGTCCCATTACAGATTCTGTACCGCTATTTACCTGATAACCAAATCTACCGCTTTCATCTCCCCACAGTTTGTCAATTCCAAAGCCCCATTCGCTTACGCTTGAGGCATAGCCTGCTTCTCCGTCTTCATAGTACATACGGTGAGCTTCTAAAAATACATCGTCTAAGTTATAGCTTGACTTTCCGCTCAGGCTTACTGTAACGTATGACATACTTTCGCCGTTTTTGCCCTCTATAATCTCACCATATCTGCTCATAGAAAGAAAAACATCTATATTGGTTTCTCCCTCCGCGCAGACAGTAGCAACACTTAAAAGCATTAAAAGTGCTAAGAGCATTGCTAAAATTCTTTTCTTCATTTTTCATTCGTCCTTTCTTTTTAGGTAATACCTTCTTTGCTTTTTTGTATATAAAAAGCTGTGGTAATTTTATAAAAAATTACCACAGCTGAGTTTTTCTGTGATGACTCCGTAGGCGTACGCAAATAAAACCTTTTTTACTTCGGTTAGTCATCGGAGAGTCGAACTTTTTACGCCTTATGCTTGTAAAATTTTAATGCTTAAAATTTGTCGGCCTTGCAGGGCGTCAGCCCAGCTTCAGCCTCCGCAAATAAATCATTTAAAATTTTTCTAAGTATAAGGTCAAAGAGTTCAAAAAGAGAAAATTTTGATATAAGACAAAGAAAATTCAAAAATAAGAACCTCACCCAACACGAAATCACAGATTTCTGTTGGGGACCCGAGAACCTTGTTATGCTAAGCATAATAATACTGACGTATATTTGCAG
>JAZROZ010000001.1:0-10206 GCA_045648985.1 Clostridia bacterium | reverse complement strand
AGCATATAGAGTTTCTTATTTTCAATAGTAAACTCCATATCCTGCATATCTCTGTAATGGTCTTCAAGTTTTGCACAAACTTTATTGAATTCATCAAATGCTTCAGGGAATTTTTCCTGCATCTGAGCAATCGGCATAGGTGTTCTAACACCTGCAACAACGTCTTCCCCCTGAGCGTTTACTAAGAATTCACCCATGAGTCCCGGTTCACCTGTAGCAGGGTCACGAGTAAATGCAACACCTGTACCACAATCGTCACCCATGTTACCAAATGCCATCATCTGTACGTTAACAGCTGTACCCCATGAATAAGGGATATCGTTGGCACGACGATAAACGTTAGCACGTGGGTTATCCCATGAACGGAATACCGCCTTAACAGCGCCCATAAGCTGTTCTTTTGGATCAGACGGGAAGTCTGTACCGATTTTATTTTTATACTCTGCTTTAAACTGAGAAGCAAGTTCTTTTAAATCATCAGCGTTGAGCTCAATATCCTGAGTAACACCTTTTGCTTCTTTCATCTCATCGATGAGCTGTTCAAAATACTTCTTACCAACTTCCATAACAACGTCAGAATACATCTGAATGAATCTTCTGTAGCAGTCCCAAGCCCAACGTGGGTTGCCTGATTTTACTGACATTGTTTCAACAACATCTTCATTCAAACCAAGGTTTAAGATAGTATCCATCATACCCGGCATTGAAGCTCTTGCACCTGAACGAACAGATACTAAGAGAGGATTTTCCTTATCTCCAAATTTTTTGCCGCATATTGCTTCCATTTTTGCGATGTTTTCCATGATTTCAGCCTGGATATCATCATTGATTCTTTTGCCGTCTTCATAGTACTGTGTACAAGCTTCTGTTGAAATTGTAAAGCCCTGTGGAACAGGAAGTCCGAGCTTTGTCATTTCAGCGAGGTTTGCACCTTTACCACCGAGAAGATTACGCATTGACGCGTCGCCTTCGCTAAATAAATAGACGAATTTTTTACTCATATTATATTCCTCCTAAGTTAATATACAATATTTAGATAAATAATTATATCACAAATTTTTGACATTGTAAACTTTTTTCTTCAATTTTTTAAATTTTTCCAAAAATGTATTTATTATACGTAGATAAGCCTGCTTTATTTCTTAATATTATATTAAAAATAGCAAGAAAATCTTTTTTTTATCGCTAAATTCTGTCATTACTGTATATTGACAAACTTCTTTCTAAATTGTACAATATATGGTATAGGAGATAGTAATATTATTTATTATAGATAGTAATTTACAGGAGACGATACATATGAAACACGACAATTGGAATGGTTTTAAAACAGGAGTATGGCAAGATGAAATCAATGTACGTGACTTTATTCAGTGTAACTACAAGGAATATAAAGGCGATGAAAGCTTTTTAGAGGGGCCCACAAAAAGAACAACTGCTCTAATGCAAAAAGTTCAGTCTCTTTTTGAATTGGAACGTCAGTATGGTGGAGTTTTGGATATTGACACAGGCACAGTTTCGTCACTTACAAGCTATTCACCCGGATATATTGATAAAGAAAACGAGCTTATAGTAGGCTTACAGACAAACCGCCCGCTAAAGCGCGGAGTTAATCCGTTTGGCGGTATGCGTATGGCGCGTCAGGCATGCGAAGCATACGGATATAAGCTAAGCAAGAAAATGGAAGAAGATTTTAAGTTCCGCACGACTCATAATGATGGTGTATTCCGTGCATATACAGACGAAATGCGTCTGGCACGTAAATCTCACGTAATCACAGGACTTCCTGATGCTTACGGCAGAGGAAGAATTATCGGTGACTACAGACGAGTTGCTCTCTATGGTGTTGACAGGCTTATCGTAGAAAAGAAAAAAGACAAAGCAAAGCTTGCAAATGATGATTTCCGTACAGAACAGATAAGACTCGATGAGGAGCTTTTCCAGCAAATTAATTTCCTCGAAAAAATGAAAGAAATGGCAGAAATGTATGGCTATGACATCAGCGAACCTGCCAAAAACGCATACGAAGCAATCCAATGGACTTATTTTGCATATCTAGGTGCAATCAAAGAACAGAACGGAGCTGCTATGTCACTTGGCAGAGTGAGTACTTTCTTCGATATTTATATTGAACGCGATTTGGAAAATGGCACATTAACAGAAGCGGGTGCACAAGAACTTATTGACGATTTTGTTATCAAACTTAGAATGGCTCGTCACTTGAGAACTCCCGAATATAATGAGCTTTTCGGCGGCGACCCGATGTGGATTACAGAAGCACTTGGCGGTATGGGGGTTGACGGAAGAAGCTTAGTTTCAAAATCATGCTTCAGAATGTTAAATACACTCTATACATTATGCCCGTCACCCGAGCCTAACCTTACAATTCTCTGGTCAAAGGAACTTCCGGAAGGCTTTAAGAAATATTGTACCAAGGTTTCAATAGACACAGACTCAACTCAGTATGAAAATGATGACTTAATGCGCCCCATATATGGAGATGACTATGCTATTGCCTGCTGTGTATCCGCTATGAAAATAGGCAAACAGACACAATTTTTCGGGGCAAGATGTAACTTAGCAAAACTCCTTTTAATCGCCATAAATGGTGGATATGACACAACAAGCGGTATCCATATCGGTCCGCAGATGGATGTCCTTGACAAAGATAAACTCTGCTTTTCAGATGTTATGGAGCGTTTCCAGATTTATATTGACTGGCTTGCTAAGCTTTATGTCAACACAATGAATGTAATTCACTATATGCACGACAAATATGCATACGAGAAAACACAGATGGCACTTCACGATACTGATGTAGAAAGATTTATGGCTTTTGGTATCGCAGGCTTATCAGTTGTTGCAGACTCTTTATCTGCAATTAAATTTGCAAACGTCAAGCCGATAAAAGATGCGTACGGATTTATTGTTGATTTTGAAACAACAGGCGATTTCCCCAAGTACGGAAATGATGATGACAGAGTTGACTTAATCGCAAAGGATATGGCTCATACATTCATCACATCTCTTCGCAAAACACCTACATACAGACATTCTATACACACACTTTCTGTTCTGACAATCACATCTAATGTTATTTACGGAAAGCACACAGGAAATACACCTGACGGAAGAAAAGCAGGCGAGCCGTTTGCACCTGGCGCAAATCCAATGCATAATCGTGAAGAAAACGGAGCACTGGCATCACTAAACTCCGTTGCTAAAATCAGCTATGACGATTGCCGTGATGGTATTTCAAATACTTTCTCAATCACACCTGATGCGATTGGAAAAACTGATGATGAAAAAGTCAATAATCTCGTTTCGATAATTGACGGCTATTTTATGCATGGGGCTCATCATATTAATATTAATGTCTTGAACCGCGAAACACTTATCGAGGCTTATAACAACCCCGAGGCATATCCTAACCTTACAATACGTGTTTCAGGCTATGCAGTAAATTTCCATAAGCTTTCAGAAGAACAGCAAAGGGAAGTTATCTCAAGAACTTTCCACGAGGCTATGTAAAATGGATAGCGGAAATATAAAGGGCTATATAAGTTCAATTCAAACTCTTGGCACGTTAGACGGGCCGGGAGTTCGGTTTGTAGCTTTTATGCAAGGGTGTAATCTTCGATGTGGTTGTTGCCACAACCCTGAAACGTGGGAAACAGACGGTGGCACAGAATATACTGCGGATGAACTTTTTAATAAGTCTGAAAGATATCGTTCATATTTCGGAAAAGACGGCGGTGTAACACTTTCAGGCGGCGAGCCGATTCTGCAACCTGAATTTTGTACAGAATTTTTTAGTTTGTGCCATAAAAACGGCATAAACACCTGCCTTGATACATCGGGAAGTATTTTAAACGATAAAATAAAAAAGCTTCTGTCGCAAACTGACAGAGTCCTGCTTGACATCAAATACACAGATAATTTGATGTATGAAAAATATGCAGGATGCAAAATTGAAGCTCCGCTTAAATTCCTGGACTACTTAAACGAGAAAAATATCCACACTACTCTGCGTCAGGTAATAATTCCTGATTTAAACGATACTGAAGAAAATGCAAAAGCTTTGGCACAAATCATAAAAAAATATTTCTGCATCGATAAAATTGAACTTTTACCCTTTAAAAAGCTATGCAACACAAAATACGAAAAGCTTGGACTTACTTTTAAGTTTAACGATTTTCGTGAGGCAACAAAAGAAGACATACAAAAAATGTATGATTTAATTAAATAATTAAGGTCCACGACTGATTTAAGTCGTGGACCTTTTAGTTTATTATATTAATTATAAGCCTTTTTCCTTGTAACAATCTGAATAACAACAACTAATGCAACAAGGCATATTCCTAAAACGTCTGTAACTGCACCGGGATATAAAAGCAAGAGTCCTCCGCATACACTTAGTAGTCTTTCATACCACTTCATACCGTGGAGCATATAACCCTCGAGAGATGCCGACACTGCAAACATTCCAACTAATGATGTTATGATAATGAGCACAACGTCAAATGCTGTTGTATCAATAAAGAGGAGTGCAGGATTAAGTGCAAAAATATATGGAACGATAAATGCACCTATGGCAAGTTTCGTCGCTGTCATTGCCGTTTTCATTGGATTAGCCTGCGCTATGGCAGCACCTGCATATGCAGCGAGCGCAACAGGTGGTGTTAAATCTGCTACGATACCGAAATAGAATACGAAGAAATGTGCCGCTATTTGCGGAACTCCCATACGTACTAAAATAGGAGCACATGTTGCCGCCATAATACAATAGTTAGCAGTAGTAGGAACACCCATACCTAAAACGATACAACAAATCATTGTTAAAAATAATGCTACAATAACCTGACTTCCTGCTAAGGCTACTATACCATTTATAATTACGTTAGCAAGGCCTGTCATTGTGATTGTTCCTGCAATTATACCTGCAACACCACAGGCAGCAGCAACAGTTATCATGCCCTGTCCGCCCGCAGCCAAAGCCTCCCATATTTTCTTAGGAGTGATTCTGTTGCCCTTATTAAATATACTTACAACGATTGCAACTACGATAGCAATAGCCGCTGCATATTGAATAGAGCGTTGACTTGTTCCTACTAAGTAAATCAAAATGATAAGTGGCAAAAGCAGATATGACTGTTTAAGTAAAGGCAAAAACCTTGGGAGCTCTTCCCTTGTGAGTCCTCTTAAACCTTCTTTTTTCGCTTCTAAATGTACTGAAATAAAAATTCCTGCAAAATATAAAATAGCAGGGAGTATCGCTCTTACAACTATGTTACTGTAAGGAACACCAACATAATCTGCCATTAGGAATGCAGCCGCACCCATAATAGGCGGCATAATCTGACCGCCTGTTGAAGCAGATGCTTCAGCAGCAGCTGCAAACTCAGGCTTATAGCCTGTTTTCTTCATAAGCGGAATTGTTACAGAGCCTGAGCCTACTGTATTTGCAACAGATGAGCCTGAAACCATGCCCTCTAAAGCACTTGTAACAACTGCAACCTTAGCAGGTCCACCTGAAAAACCGCCAACAACCGAGTTTGAAATATTTATAAAGAAGTCGGCAATACCTGTTCTTTCTAAGAAAGCACCGAAAATAATAAATACTACAATAAATTTAGAGCAAACATTTATCGGTGTAGATAAAACTCCCTCTTTACCATAGAACAGATAATGTACAATATAATTGAGTTTTCCCGCAAGCGTCGGGTTTGACAAACCCCATATGAGAGCATATGCTACAAAAACAGCAGCAACTATTACGATAGGAAGTCCGACACTTCTTCTGCAAAGCTCTGTTAAAGATAAAACCCCTACAATACCTATCAAAATCTGATACCACTCGAAATTGCTTCCCTGCTGTATGATTGTGTGTGCATTTGCTGTATAGTATAAAAAAGCACCTGTTCCGCAAATCATTAAAATTACATCATACCAGGGCATATAGTTAACTTTTTGCTTGCCTTTTTTCGCAGGATACATAAGATATCCTATAAATATAATGAAAGCAACAAACGATGTCAGACGCAATTCTTCAAGCCAGCTGGCAAAAAGCGTAACGTAGATACAAAACAATGAAAAGAGTGCAAGTACACAGGTTACTGCAATTTTTGCCTTACCTTCCCATATCCTGACGTTAGATTCTCTGTCAAACTTCTTCATTACTGCATCTAAGTCCATCGGTTCAGCATTTTGTGTGTTCTTTTTTTTGCTGAATATCATTGCAATCCCCTCCTTAAGATAATATTAAAATCGGCTGCGGCGAAAGCATCGTCGCAGCCGAAGATTATTTATAGCTGAATTAGTCGACTGCTACTTCAGTTCCTTTTTCAGCAAAATATTTTGCTGCACCGCTATGGAACGGAACTGTCATACCGCTTGTAGCATTTTCTAAGCTGAGTTCTGCACCTTTTGCATTTTCAGCTGTGATAGCTTCAATATTATCAAAGATTGCTGCTGTGAGATTGTACACATCTTCTTCAGCTGCATCAGCATTTACGATTAATGTTGCCTTAACTGTAACTGTAGTAACAGCTTCAGCCTGTCCTGCATAAGTCTGGGCAGGGATTTCATATGTTGTGTAGAATGGACATGTTGCCATAAGAGTCTCTGCAACTTCTCCATCAATAGGAACTAAGTATGCATCGTTTGTTGTACAAAGCTCTGTGATTGCAGGAGTAGGAGCACCTGCTACGATAAAGGCAGCATCGATTTTGCCGTCTTTTAAAGCGTCTGCACTGTCTGCAAATGACTGATACTGTGCTTTAATGTCTTCTTCTGTAAGACCTGCAGCACCTAAAACGTCAACTGCGTTAAAGTAAACACCCGAACCGGGAGCACCGATTGAAACACTTTTACCTTTAAGGTCAGCAACCGATTTGATTTCAGGATCCATTGTTACAAGCTGTACTGCTTCTGCATAAAGACCTGCTACAACTCTGAAAGAATCAATTTTTCCTTCTGATTCAAAAGAACGTGTGCCTTCCCATGCATAAGCCATAACGTCAGACTGAACCGTACCTAGCTGATAGTTGCCGGCAGCTATTCCCTGAATGTTTGCTTTAGAACCATCTGTTGAAACAACAGTAACACCAACATCTGTATTATTGCTGATATACTGACCAAGCACACCGCCGTAACCATAGTATGTACCTGAAGTACCGCCTGTACCCATTGTCATCTTTGTGCCTGCAGCACCACCGCAAGCTGCCACTGATAGAGCAAGCATTAATATTAATGCTAAAGAAATAATTTTTTTCATTATAGTTTCCTCCTATAATTGTTATAGTAAAAACATTATAGCATATATTTCTTCTCATGTCAAATATTTTTAAAAACAACTAAAAAATCTTTACACAAGGCAAAACTGATGATATAATCAATATAGCAAGACATAATAAAATGAAAGATTTAAATACTATTTATTAAAGGAGGAGATTTTATGGCAGTAACATTAAATCCTGATAAAGAGATAGTAAAAATAATAAAGGATGGCTTAGAGAGAACAGGTGGATATTGTCCTTGCAGGACTTTAAAAACTGAAGAATATAAATGTATGTGCAAAGAATTTAAAGAGCAGATTGCAGACCCAAACTTTGAAGGATTCTGCCATTGTATGCTTTATTATAAATCTAAATAATACAAAAGGAGAAAAAATATGAGTGAAATCATAATCACAAAAGACAATTTTGAAGAAGAAGTATTGAAATCAGACATTCCCGTACTTATTGATTTCTGGGCATTATGGTGTGCGCCCTGCAGAATGCTCTCCCCCGTCATTTCAGAAATTGCTGACGAAATGAACGGTATAGTTAAGGTGGGAAAAATAAATATAGACGATGAACAGGCATTAGCACTCGACTACAGAGTTGTGAGCATCCCGACTGTTATGCTCTTTAAAGATGGCGAGCCTGTTAAAACATCAATAGGCTACAAAACAAAAGAAGAATTAAAGGAAGAATTAGGAATATAAAAAAATAATGGGATACAGGTTTTACCCTGCATCCCTTTGTTGTATAACGAAACAGAAAGGACACTAAACCGTGTCCTTTCTGCTTTGGAAAAGCCACATGGTTTGGATTCCAATAACTTTAACACCATTTTAAATTTCGTAAAACAATCGTCACCCACCATACCGTAAACATATGCATGCTTATAAACAAATAAACTATCTCAATTTCTCCAAATATTCCAGTTATTAATCCTTTAAAATTATTGCTTTCTTTCCTGAGAATTAATTGTATTCCTCCATCTACCATCATAGGAACTATACAAGTCAATACCCATAAATAGTTATTACATCGTGTGATACACGCAGTAATTTAGTTCTCGAGAATAGAGTTATCTTATCTTCCTATTTTTGACATTACAAACACATCTTCATAATTATAATTGTTAAAATGATGCTCTGTTAATTTTCCCTCTATTGTAAAGCCCGCCTTCTCATAACAGCGAATAGCTCTTCTATTTGACTCAAAAACATGAAGATAAACTTTATGATAGTTCAACTGTCTAAAACAATACTCTGTCAATGTTGCTACTGCATCAGAGCCATATCCTCCCGAGATTCCTAAATTAATGAAAAGCTCAACATTTCGATTCGTAAAATCAAAGTTTTTTAATCCAATAGTCCCTATTTTTTTCTCATCTATTTTATCTAGAACTAAAAATAACTTCATATCACACAAAGTGGTTACAGTGTTAAGCCATTTTTCATGTTCGAATTCCGAAATCGGATACTGTGTTCCTGTAAACTTTCTGTTTTCTTCTATGTTTACCCATTCATATATGTCATTAATATCCTCTTTCTTTATACCTCTTAAAATAATTTTTTCGCCTGTTATCATATAGTACCTCCATAATAAACATCCCACATTGGGATATTTATTATTATACCATTGTGGGATAATAATGTCAAGAGGTGTTTGTATGAAACTTAGGCAAATCAGGAAAGATAAGAAAATTTCCCAATTAAAATTAGCTCTTGACCTAAATACAAGTCAAAATACCATTAGTAGATATGAAACTGGTGAACGAGAACCCGGTATTAATGAATTAATAAAAATTGCAGACTATTTTAATGTGTCTATAGACTATCTGTTGGGAAGAACAGATAATCCAGAGTTAAATAAGTAACACACATAAGCCAAACATAAAAAGCTAAAAACAACCCTATGTTGAACTTTTGATTGGCCCCCCTATACCCAACTCGAACCTACGTCCGTCTGCGGTGCCCGACATTCAGCTTCGCCGATAAATCGACTCACTGTCCATCGACCGCGGCACAACCCTCTGCGCTCCCTTTTTCGTCCGCATGACGCGGTCGTTGCTCGCTTACTTCGATTTATTCGCCCGTCGGGCTCATAACCCGATTTGCTATTCTCTCCAGTTTATCACACAAATTAAAAAGCAACCGCCTTTGGCGATTGCTTTTAGTCTGGTTGCGGAGGAGCGCAACATATTTTACCTAAAATATTATTTAGCTTTACGTATATAATCGAGGAATAACTAATTGTCCAAATTTCTATGTCTTGTTTTTCAAGCCTTTTTTATAGTGGGGAAATATTCATTCTGTTCCTGTTGCTCTATTTTCATAGTGGCCCACTCAACAGTGCTGTTATGAGTCTGTCTGAACTCATTCAGGCTCACGTGCCTTATAAGATTAATATAGTCTTTTTTTAGGTGCTGCAGTTCCTGATGCTTTGGATGCCTTAATATACGCATAGCTTTTTCTATATCATTTCTAACGTCTTTATTGCTCCTGGAAGTAACCTCTGCTATATACTCATAAGGCTGCTCTAACACATAATGTCTGTAAAGCAAATCAAAACAATCATCATTTTCTTTACTGTTCAGAATAGCTTTAACAGTGTCAAACACTTTGCACATATCTATATCACGTAATATATCATCTTCAAAATTCATTCTATCATCTTCTGTCATTTCCCCTCTGGTAGCTCCTTCCGGGTTGTCCTTTGAAATAGGAGAATCAAGAGTACAAATATCCCGTCTGTTTTTATCTCTCTTTCTGCATCGGCAAAAATGCCACTCTATTGCTTTGCCTAAATACGTTGTAAAAGCAAAAGGTGTATTTTCTTCATCGTATGCTTGTATAGCCTTCAGAAGAGCAAAATAAGCCTCTTGCATTAAATCTTCCAGAGTATAGCGGTTAGATACAAACGCAACGCACTT